>CANGPO010000007.1 GCA_947455705.1 Actinomycetota bacterium
GGCTGTACCTCTTGTGCCCGCACCAGGTGCCTGGTCACCGTAGGGTGAGGGGGTGGACCAGCGCATCTTCGGCATCGAGACCGAGTACGGCGTCACGTGCACCTTTAAGGGTCAACGCCGGCTGTCCCCGGATGAAGTCGCTCGTTATCTGTTCCGGCGAGTTGTGTCGTGGGGTCGGTCCAGCAACGTCTTCTTGAAGAACGGCGCCAGGCTCTATCTCGACGTCGGTTCACACCCGGAATACGCCACCCCAGAGTGCGACAGCATCGTGGACTTGGTCGCCCATGACAAGGCGGGGGAGCGGATTCTCGAGGGTCTGCAACTTGATGCGGAACGACGCCTTGAAGAGGAGGGCATCGTCGGCGATGTTTATCTGTTCAAGAACAACACTGATTCGGCAGGGAACTCATACGGTTGCCACGAGAACTTCCTGGTAACGCGTCAGGGCGAATTCAGTCGGCTTGCTGACACGCTCATACCGTTCCTCGTTTCGCGGCAGATCATTGCCGGCGCTGGAAAGGTCCTGCAAACTCCGCGTGGCGCGGTTTATTGCGTGAGTCAACGTGCCGAACACATGTGGGAGGGCGTTTCCAGCGCCACCACCCGATCACGGCCCATCATCAATACGCGCGATGAGCCTCATGCCGATGCCGAACGCTTCCGCCGCTTACACGTGATTGTGGGCGACTCGAACATGTCCGAGACAACCACCATGCTTAAAGTCGGTGCAGCTGATCTCGTACTGCGCATGATCGAACACGGCACTGTCATGCGTGATATGTCGCTGGAGAATCCGATCAGGGCCATTCGTGAAATAAGCCACGACCCGACCGGGCGTCGCACTGTGAAACTATCGAATGGTCGCGAGCTTTCGGCGCTACAGATCCAAACCGAATTCCTTGATCGGGCTCGAACGTTCGCCGAACGGCGTGGACTCGTCGATGATCCGAACTCAATTCATTCTCGGGTACTGGACCTGTGGACGCGAACCGTCGTTGCTGTCGAGTCGGGCGACTTATCCACGGTTGAACGCGAAATCGATTGGGTCATCAAACTGCGTCTGCTTGAGCGTTACATGGCCAAACACGATATGGACTTGGCGAATCCACGCATTGCCCAGTTGGATCTTGCCTACCACGATATTTCGCGAAAGCGCGGGCTGTATTACCTACTCGAATCTAGGGGAGCGGTTGCCCGCGTGAGCCGAGATCTAGAGATCTTCGAGGCGAAGTCCGTGCCTCCGCAAACGACTCGCGCGAAACTGCGCGGAGATTTCATCAAGCGCGCCCAGGAGCGTCGCCGAGATTTCACCGTTGATTGGGTGCATCTCAAACTCAACGATCAAGCCCAGCGGACGGTCCTGTGTAAGGACCCGTTCAAATCGGTGGATGAGCGTGTGGAACGGTTGATCGCGAGTATGTGACGATCGGAACGAACCGTACGCATCTTTCGTCTGGATATCTGATGCGTGTTCACCTTGCGCTCACCTGTTGTGCGCCATTTCGTCGCTTTGGCGAGGGTGAATAGGCGAGCAGGGCGATTCGGTCAGGCTGAATGAGGGAGAAGTTTCATGCTGGTGCGACGGTGCGCGGTCGCGATGTTGGGGACTGCACTTGTGCTGTCGGGATGTTCGTCATCCTCTAATACGCCTGCGCAGTCGGCGAGCCCGAGCGCGAGTTCAAGCGCCTTCACCTATAAGTCGGTCTCGGTAAGCGGTCCGTTTGGTGAGAAACCGACGCTGCTCATCGGCGATGACCTGCAGGGTCTTTTGCCATTCATGGATGGCAGTGCAGACACAAAACTCGTTATCCGTGATGTGATCGACGGTACAGGCCCGGCAGCTACGGCCGACTCGAAGGTTTCCGTCAACTACGTTGCTCGCACAGCCAAGACCAAGAAGACGTTTGACTCGTCGTGGGCGCGAGGTAAGACCTACGACTACGTTCCCAAAGACATGGGCTTTGCCGCGTTCAAGGATGGTGTCATCGGCATGAAGGTCGGCGGTCGACGTTTGGTTGTAGTACCGGCATCCCTCGGATTCGGTGATCATCCGCCGGAGAACAGTGGTGTCCGGCCTGGTGAGACGTTGGTTTTCGTCATCGATTTGCAATCAGTTAGTTAGTTTCCCTGCGTCGATCATGGTCGTCCCCGAGTTAAGGTCATCACGTGAAAATTAATCTGTGTGTTCTTGCCCCCGTGTCACTTGTTGCCGCCACTGTCCTTGCTCTCACCGGATGTGGATCTCAGACTGCAAGCACCGCGGGCTCCTCTCCGACGGCGGCGGCATCATCGACCGATCCAGGTTCCAGTGGCGGTGCAGGAACTGCGTACGTCGTGGGTGACGGGGGTGTCACGGTTACGGGTGATGTTGGTGCCAAGCCAACTGTGGCCATTGGTGACGGCACGAAGGACACAACCCAGCTCACCGTCAAGGATCTCGTTGTTGGAACGGGGCCTGAGGCAAAGCCAGGTGACACGATTACCGCTCACTACGTGGGCGTCGGTGCAATCAGCGGTAAGCAGTTCGATTCATCATGGGATCGCGGCCAAGCAGCACAATTCCCGCTGAGCGGTGTAATTCTTGGATGGCAGAACGGAATTCCAGGGATGAAGGTGGGCGGACGTCGTCTGCTCGTCATTCCCGGTGACCAGGCCTATGGCGCCAATTCACCGTCACCAGATATTGCGCCCAATGAGGCGCTTGTCTTCGTCGTTGATCTGGTCTCGATCCCGTAGTCTCGTCTCGGAGCGGGTGAGTTACCCGACGAACGATTCGAGGAGTAGGTAATGGCCAGCAAGCCCGAGATTGATTTCCCCGTAGGTGACGCACCTGACGAATTGGTCATTCGCGACATCACCGTGGGTGACGGGGCCGAAGCGATCCCCGGCGCGACCGTGCTGGTGCACTATGTCGGTGTTGAATTCGAATCCGGTGACGAGTTCGATGCCTCATGGAATCGTGGCGAACCGATCGAGTTCCCACTACGCGGATTGATTCAGGGCTGGCAGGACGGTATTCCAGGTATGCGTGCAGGTGGCCGTCGTGAGTTGACGATTCCCCCAGCACTTGCCTATGGCCCGGCGGGCGGCGGACATCGTCTATCGGGGAAGACCCTCATTTTCGTGATCGACCTGCTCGACGTTCGCTGACGGCTCCGCGATGAGCAAGTCCGATCGCGCTGAACGCCTTTTGAACGTACTTTTCGCTCTCATGGCATCTGCTCGTCCCATGCCTAAGAGCGCTTTGCGTGAGGTCATCGATGCGTATCGGGAGAGTCCCTCGGAGGAAGCGTTCGAGCGTATGTTTGAACGCGATAAGGATGAACTCCGGGGGATGGGGATCCCTATCGAAACTATCGAGGGCACCGATGGTTCAGGGGGAATTGAGGGCTACCGAATCTTGCGCGATGCGTATGCGTTACCTGAGGTTCACTTCACCGGTGATGAGCTGGCGGTTTTAGGACTCGCTGCAAAGGTATGGGAGCAAGCCAGTTTGGGCGCTTGCGCCCAACGAGCGCTACGTAAGCTTGAATCCCTTGGCGACGGAGCCGTGGTCGATGGGCCGGTCGGTATTGAGGCCAGGATTGCTACAACCGAGGCTTGCTTCCCCGTGCTGTTGGAGGCCGTCCGAAACCGTCAAGCGGTCAGTTTTGAGTATCGAAAGCCACAGGCCGCCACCGCTGATGCGCGGCACGTGCACCCCTGGGGCGTGGTATCTCGACGTGGGCACTGGTACGTGGTTGGTCATGATGTTGATCGAGACGAGGCCCGAGTCTTTCGTCTGTCGCGCATTGTAGGAATAGCTATGCCACAGGGTCCGTCACACGCCTACGAGATCCCCAGTGGACTTGATGTCGCCTCGATGGTTGCCACGTCCACACCGGAGGAGTTCGACACGGCCACCATCGCGATCAAGGCAGCAACCGCGCTCTCGTTGACTCGTCGAGCCATCTCGATCGAGGGCGATGTCGCGCAGATTCCATTCGGAGATGAGGACGCGTTCGCTGCAGAACTTGTGGGCTATGCGGACTCGATAGTTGTCCTATCACCGGACTCATTGCGTGCCACGGTCATCGATCGCCTGCGGACTCTGACCCGTCCGGAGTTGGCCTCATGACGGCGCGGGTGAGCGAAACGGCAGGCGCCCGTCTATCGAGACTATTGGCCATGGTGCCCTGGCTGGCAGCAAATGACGGTGTGACGATTGAGCAAGCGGCCCGACACTTTGGTATCACCGAAAAGCAGCTCCAGGCTGATTTGTGGTTATTGATATGCACCGGACGTCCCGGACACTTACATGGTGATCTGGTCGACATCCAGTTCTGGGATGAGGATGGTTCCATTCACGTCCTCGATGCGCAAACGTTGGATCGCCCGCTTCGGCTGTCCCCGGACGAAGCGTCGGCACTGGCCGTTGCGCTGCGCTATCTCGAGCAGGTGCCTGGTCTTGATCAACGGGATGTCTTGACCAGCGCGATCGCGAAGCTTGAGACAGCCGCTGGTGAGGCTCTGGCGGCTGCAGACGGCGTGTCCGTTTCCGTGGACGCGGCAGTGTCGTCCGAGGTGGGCTCTGTCGTGGCTACAGCCCTTGCCAATGACCGTCGAGTGCATCTCATGTATGTTTCGGCATCCGACCAACGTAGTGAGCGCGATGTCGACCCTATGCGGTTGTTGTCGATCGACGGACGCAGCTACTTGGAAGGTTGGTGCTTAGCAGCAGGGGCCGTACGCACGTTTCGTCTTGATCGCATCGAACGCATCACCCTGCTGGACGTTCCGACGTCGATTCCAGATGACGTAACTGGAGTCGACCTCACCAGTGGGTTGCGACCCGATGGCCCTGCGGTCACGTTGGAGTTGCAGCCTGAGGCGGCGTGGATCGCCGATGAGTACCCCAACGAGTCTGTTGAAGATCTCGCCGATGGCCGTGTGGTCGTCACCTTGCGGGTGTCCGATGACACGTGGCTCATAAGACTCCTCATGCGGATGGGCACCAGCGTCCGGGTTATCGATCGTCCGGATGTTGCACGGGCTGTTGTTCAGGCCGCCGAGCGAGCACTGGCCAGATACAGCCTGTAGTCACCGCGCCTGATTACGTCGCCACAGGCCCCGGAAACGGCAGCTCCCCAGCGGACGAAATTCGGCGTTTTACGCACACTTTTGTGCTCAGCGAGTTGTGCGTACCCCCCATGTGGAAAATTCATCCCCCAAATTGGCTTAAGCCATCCGGGGATTAGGCCGATGCGGTGGTTGTAAGCACAAAGAGTTGGTCCGCAAAGTGCGGCAACCACCGAACCGAAGGGAGGCACACCATGGCCACCATCAAGGCGACCTGCCCGAGCTGCGGTGACGTTGACCTCGGTCCGCGTCAGGTCAGGGCGCATGTTGTTGAAGCGATTGAAGATAGCGAGTCACGTCGCACGTATGCCTTTAACTGCACCACATGTGGTGACGAGGTTGTGAAACTCGCCGACGAAGACACCATTCGCCTCCTCAGTTCCGCTGGTGTTCGTGTTGAGCGCACGCCAGTTCCGGCTGAAGCCCGTGAACCACACCGCGGCCGTCCGATCAACTACGACGATTTGCTCGATTTGGTCCTGTGGCTTGAGTCAAACGATCAAATTGCTGAGGCAATGGCACTACCTAGCGGCCGTTGAATCGCCCGCTAGGGGTTATCGTTAGATATCAGCGCCCGGCTCGGCCGGTGCGATCTCGACCATGTGAGGATTGACCAATGGCACTGTTCGAAAAGCCGGCGTTCCTGATCCTGCTGCTCATTGTGCTGCTGTTGTTCGGCGCCAAGCGACTGCCGGATCTCGCTCGGGGTGTAGGACGCTCACTGCGGATCTTCAAGTCCGAGACGGACGGTCTGAAGTCAGATATGGCTTCAACAGAAACCACAGCCGTGACGGCCACGCCCATGCCGGCAGCCCCAGCGCCTGTCCAAGCCGCACCCGTTGCTGATGCTCCGCGCTACTTCGTAGATCCCATCACCGGTGAGCAGGTTCTGGCCCAGCCAGTAGCCCCACCAGTTGATGGCGCACCGCGCGCCTGAGTACGTCAATGGCCGCTGGCGACAAAGACGCCACTCGGCGATCTCGTCGCCCTCGATCAGATGGCGCGATGACGCTGTTTGAGCATCTGCGTGAATTTCAAAGTCGACTGTTCAAATCCGCTCTAGCGATTCTCGTTGGAGCGGGTCTGGCGTGGTTCTTTTACGACCAAATCTTCAAGGTGATCACAGCGCCCTTTATGGACGTCGTCGCCGAGGCGAAGGCGAATGGCCAAGAGGTTGTTCTTGCCGTTAACGGAGTCACGGACGCTTTCACTCTCCAGTTACAAGTGGTTCTGATCTCTGGCGTGATCATCGCCCTACCTATCTGGTTGTTCCAGCTGTGGCGATTCCTCGCTCCAGGGCTCAAGGGTGTCGAACGGCGCTGGGCGTATGGTTTTGTCTTTTCGGCAACCCCACTGTTCTTGCTGGGCACGTTCATTGCGTACAAGTCGATGCCCTCGCTCCTGCATTTGCTCTTGGGCTTCACGCCAACAAATGTTGCCAACATCATCAACATCAGTACCTACCTGGCGTTCACGATCCAACTGATGCTGTTCTTTGGCATTGGCGCGATCATTCCGGCCATTTTCGTGATGCTGAACTTCGCCGGTCTGCTCAGCGGTGAGCGACTGTTGAAGTCGTGGCGCTGGTTGGTCATTGGTGTCATGACCTTTGCCGCGGTTGCCACCCCAAGTACCGATCCAGTGTCGATGCTGATTGTCGCCGCGCCCTTCATGGTGATTGTGGCAATCGCCGTGCTGATCATGGTGATCAATGATCGGAGACGGGCACGCAAAGCAGCTCGCGCCGGTACCACGGCTTGGTCTGATGATGAGGCGTCCACGATTGAAGCAGCTGACGTCGCCCCTGAAGATCTCGTGCCGAGTCCCATCGAAGAAGACGTCACGTGACTTTTTAGGCCGTAGCATCGCTGCATGACGTCAGCGACGGTGGTTCTTCTAGCCAATCCGGCATCCGGACGAGGCCGGTCGGTAAAGGCCGCCAACGCTATGGCCGATCGGTTGCACACGCGTGGCCTGACCACGCGGATCGTCTGTGGAACGAGCGCTGGTGATGCCCAAGCGCAGCTCGCCGATGTTGTTTTCGAATGTAAGCCGCAGGCAGTTGTCGCCTGCGGTGGCGATGGAACTGTCAGCATGGCGCTGCAGGCGGTCGCCGGAACGAGCATTGCGCTTGGAATATTGCCGGTTGGTACCGGTAACGACAATGCCACCGCGCTTGGGGTCCCCTCCGATCCACGCGCTGCGGCTGACCTCGTCGCCGATGTACTTCGTACCCAGGAGTTTGTCGAGGTTGACGCAGGAAGGGTTACCGCGTTCGACGGAGTGACCCGCTGGTTTCTAGGTGTCTTATCGAGTGGTTTTGATTCATCGGTCAACGAGCGTGCGAACACGATGTCGTGGCCATCGGGACAGGCGCGATACATCGCGGCGATCGTTGGCGAGTTGCGGGTCTTTCGCGCGATCGACTACACCTTGGTCATCGACGCTGGTCTGGCTACGCAAACGCGCATCAGCAAGCCAGGCATGCTGGTTGCGGTAGCCAATGGCCCGCAGTACGGAGGTGGCATGAAAGTGGCGCCGGCTGCGCGGATGGATGACGGTCAACTCGATGTCATCTTCCTTGATGAACTTACGACGCCCACATTTCTGCGGGTGTTTCCGACGGTGTATGCAGGCACACATATTCGTCGACCAGAGGTGCACCAGCTTCGGGCGACGACCATTTCGATCGATGCGCCCGGCCAAACGGTGTACGCCGATGGTGAACGAGTCGGACCACTTCCAGCACAGATCGAGATAGTTAGACGAACGGTGCGTGTTATGACGAGGCCCCTGCCCTGATCGCACCATAGTCTTAGGTCATGGATACGCCGGCTGACCGCTACGCCGCCGCCAAACGTCGAGCCGCCGACGAGAAGTCCGCACTCCATGAATTCCGAGCACTCTACGAGTTTGAGCTCGATGAGTTCCAGGTCGAGGCGTGTAGAGCATTGGAGTCAGGGCAAGGGGTGCTTGTCGCGGCACCAACTGGATCCGGTAAGACCATCGTTGGCGAGTTCGCAGTGCACCTGGCACTTCGATCCGGTCGTAAGTGTTTCTACACCGCGCCCATCAAAGCGTTGTCGAATCAGAAGTTCCATGACCTCGTTGAACGATACGGAGCAGATAACGTCGGCTTGCTCACCGGAGACAACTCGGTCAACGGTGAGGCCCCCGTCGTGGTCATGACGACCGAGGTACTTCGCAACATGCTGTACGCCAAGTCCCACACCCTCGACGGACTTGCGTATGTGGTGATGGACGAGGTGCACTATCTGGCTGACCGATTCCGCGGAGCAGTGTGGGAAGAGGTCATCATTCACCTTCCCGAGCATGTTGATGTGGTCGCACTTTCCGCCACCGTCAGCAACGCCGAAGAGTTCGGAGAATGGCTCGGAGAGGTTCGAGGAGCTACGGCCATCGTCGTCGAGGAGCATCGTCCTGTTCCGCTGTGGCAGCACGTCATGGCCGGTGACCGGCTGTACGACCTCTTCGCCGACGATGAACAGACCGTCCTGAATCCTGAGTTGGTTCGGCTAGCCCGCGAGGACGATCGGCAGATGCGGTCCGGCGATGCGAATCGACGACCGCAGCGAGGCGGTAAGCGTCCGCGAAATCGCAATGTTCCGATGCGATTTGAAGTTGTCGAGCGACTCAATCGAGAGCGGCTTCTACCGGCAATCAACTTCATTTTCAGTCGTGTCGGTTGTGACGCCGCAGTGGATCAGGTCCTGGCGGCTGGACTTCGATTGACGAATAATGAAGAGCGCGAACGGATCAGGACGATTGTTGAGCAGCGGTGTGCAGATCTGCCACAGGAAGACCTGACTGTCTTGGGATACCTCGACTGGTTGGACGGACTTGAACGGGGATTCGCGGCACATCACGCAGGTATGTTGCCCACGTTCAAGGAAACAGTCGAACATCTCTTCCAACTCGGCCTCGTCAAGGTGGTCTTTGCGACGGAGACGTTGGCACTAGGGATCAACATGCCCGCCCGCACCGTCGTGCTTGAGAAACTCGTCAAATGGAACGGTGAAACCCACGGTGATATCACTCCGGGGGAGTACACCCAACTCACCGGCCGCGCTGGCCGACGAGGGATCGACGTTGAAGGTAATGCGGTCGTCGTTTGGCATCAAGGCTTCGACCCGGGTGCGCTTGCCGGTTTGGCGTCAACGCGTACCTATCCACTGAAGTCGTCATTTGGTGTCTCGTACAACATGGCCGTCAATCTGGTTGGCTCGGTTGGTCATCACGCCGCTCGGGAAATCCTGGAGACTTCGTTCGCCCAATTCCAAGCCGATCGTGCCGTCGTGGGTATGGCAACGCAGGTGCGTCGACAAGAAAATGCGCTCGATGGTTATAGAGATTCGATGTCGTGCCATTTAGGGGATTTCGAGGAGTACGCCGAGCTGCGCCGCAGGCTGAGCGATCGGGAAAAGGAGATCGCGCGCGATGGTGCGATTGCTCGGCGTGCATCGGCTGCCGCGGCGCTGTCCACGCTCAAGCCCGGAGACGTCATCATGGTGCCAACGGGTCGGCGTTCGGGCGTTGCAGTCGTCATCGATCCAGGGCTGTCGGAAAAAGATGAGCCGCGCCCGACCGTCTTGACGCTCGATCGACAGGTACGGCGCTTATCGGTGGTGGATTTCCCTACGACGGTCGATCCCTTAGAGAACATTCGAATCCCTAAGCTGTTCAATCCGCGGTCAGCAAACTCGCGCAGGGATTTAGCGAATCGTTTGAAGGAAACAGTTGGCGATCTGCGCATAGAGCGTCCGCGCAAGGCCAAGGGTGCGGCAGGGGACGACGAGCAGATTCTTCAGATGCGTCGCCAGATTCGCCAACACCCGTGCCATGGTTGTGACCAACGTGAGGATCATTCCCGCTGGGCAGAGCGTTATCACCGTCTGCTGCGGGAGACCCGCGGGTTGGAGCGACGGGTTGAAACGCGGACGAACTCCATCGCCCGACAATTCGATCGCGTCTGCGCGATTCTTGCTCGACTCGGCTACTTAAGTTCCGATAGCGATGACGCCACAGTTACTGATTCCGGGCGAATGCTGCAGCGCCTCTATGCAGAACTCGATCTGGTCGCTGCCGAATGTGTCCGATCGGGACTGTGGCACGGTCTCACACCTGCCGAGTTGGCGGCATGTGCATCGGTTTTGGTGTACGAATCGCGTCA
This sequence comes from Actinomycetota bacterium, assembly GCA_947455705.1. Taxonomy (GTDB): domain Bacteria; phylum Actinomycetota; class Actinomycetes; order S36-B12; family CAIYMF01; genus Longivirga. The sequence goes on from CANGPO010000007.1 coordinate 10,310, forward strand.
ATCTGAAGATACGTCTCCGCCGAAGTTGCCAACGGGACGCGTACGCGATGTGTTGGCCGAGACGATCCAGATCTGGACAGATCTGCGTGAACTCGAGTCAGAAGAGCGCATTCACTTCTTGCGAGAACCAGATATGGGGTTTGCCTGGGCCGCCTTCCGGTGGGCATCGGGTGGTCGGCTTGATTCGGTTCTTCGGGACGTTGATCTTGCTGCTGGTGACTTCGTCCGATGCTGTAAGCAGTTGGCAGACTTGTTGGGCCAGATCGCTGATGCCGCTGGTTCGTCTGCAGACCCGGAAAGTGTTGAGCTCGCAAACGTCGCAAGACAGGCGGTTGACTCAGTAAAGCGTGGCGTGGTGGCGTTCTCGTCAGTGTGACGTCGAGCGTTACAGCGGGGCCATGCCCAGAGACTGCATGACACGGGTCACAGAGGTTCCTAGATTCCACTTCTCGGAAAGTCCGATCAAGGCACCTCGATCCGCCGGTTCGGTGGGGACCGGGAATTGAGCTGTGTCGATGGGGACGTCCGCTGCCACGCGCACGACCGTTGGTGCGACATCGAGATAGTCCGAAGCGGCTATGACTTTGTCATGAATCGTTGCTCGAGTGGCTGGATCTTTTGCCAGTGCAGCCTGACGCACTCCAGCAAGATCACCGTACAAGGTGATGAGCTGCGCCGCGGTCTTCTCGCCGACCCCAGGAACGCCGGGAAGTCCATCAGAGGGATCTCCGCGCAGTGCCGAGAAATCTGCATACGAACGACCCGGAATGTTGTACTTCTCGGCGATGAAGGACTCCGTGACGATGTCTGCGTTGGCCACACCACCCTTGGCTGTGTACAGAATGCGAACGTTCCGCTTGTCGTCCACAAGTTGGAACAGGTCGCGGTCACCTGTCACGACGAGGACGGGTGTTGTTGAGCGAAGGGCAAGAGTGCCGATCACATCATCGGCTTCGTAACCAGCCACGCCAATGCGGGCGATACCGAGGGCGGCCAGCACATCAACGATGATCGGTACCTGAACGCTGAGTTCATCGGGTACTTCTTCACCGTCTTCGGTGTTTGCAGCAACGCGATGGGCCTTGTACGAAGGAATCGCTGCCACCCGAAATTCGGGTCGCCAATCATCATCCCAGCAACACACAAGTTCGGCTGGATCGTGATCTTTGGTCAACCGCGCAATGAAGTCCAGAAATCCGCGCACCGCGTTGACGGGGGTTCCATCCGGTGCCTTGACCGAATCCTTCATCCCGAAAAATGCACGAAAGTAGAGACTGGCCGAGTCGAGCAACATGAGGGTCTGTGTCACCCTCCGACCCTAATGGCTTGAGACGGCGTAAAGTCGGATCGTGACTGCCAATATCCCAACGCACCCCCCAATCGCTGACCTTGCCGATCGCATAGCGCGCGCCCAGGCAGCGACCCAGGAAGTCGGTGCGAACGCATTGCTCATCACTCCCGGGCCTGACCTGCGTTATCTCACCGGGTATGACGCGGTACCGCTGGAACGGCTCACCTGCTTGATACTGCGCGCCGAGGGTGACCCAGTGATGATGGTGCCGCGTCTCGAGCTTGAAGCGGCTAAAGCAAGCCCACTCGGTGAGCTGGGAATGATTATTGCCTTCTGGGACGAAGTCGACGATCCCTATCGCCGGGTGGCGCGGATGTTGCCTGACCGCGGCTGGGTCGGTCTCGATAATCACATGTGGGCGCAGAAGGTACTTCATTTTCGCGACGCCATGCCAGAGGTGACTCAAGGGTTGGCAGGAGTGGTCCTCGAAGGCTTGCGCATGCGCAAGAGCGCCGATGAGGTAGCCGCTTTGCGGCGTGCGGGGTCTGCGATCGATTCTGTCCATGAACGCGTCCCACAGTGGCTGCGTGCGGGCCGCACGGAACGAGAAGTCGCCCGAGACATCGCCGAGGCGATTCTTGAAGTCGGGCACGCGCGCGTGGACTTTGTCATCGTCGCCAGTGGTCCGAATGGTGCCAGTCCCCATCACGAGGTGTCCGAGCGGGTGATCGAAGCTGGTGATCCGGTCGTAGTCGACATCGGCGGCACCATGCCCGATGGCTATTGCAGTGATGAGACCCGCACCTATGCTGTCGGCTCGGCGCCAGCAGAATTCGTCGAGTATTACGCTGTCCTGCAAGCGGCTCAGGAAGCTGCCTGCCAACACGTGAAACCGGGGGTGACGGCAGAGAGTATTGATGCGGTCGCCCGGTCGATCATCAGTGATGCAGGGTACGGCGACTTGTTCATCCATCGAACAGGGCACGGTATCGGGCTAGAGACCCATGAGGAGCCCTACATCGTCGCTGGCAATGACGAGCCGATTGAGGCTGGGTTCGCATTCTCGGTCGAGCCGGGAATCTACCAATCGGGCCTGCACGGGGCGCGGATCGAAGACATTGTTGTCTGCACCGACGATGGGTACGAGCGGGTAAATCATCGTCCGCGCGACCTCATCATCACGTAACGAAAGGATCGTTGTGGAAGAGATAGATCTCGCGATCATCAATCTGCTCGCCCAAGACGGTCGAATGTCCTATACCGATCTGGGTAAAGAGACCGGTTTGTCGACCTCCGCGGTTCACCAGCGGGTACGACGACTCGAACAGCGCGGCTTGATTAAGGGCTACACCATCGTGATCGATCATGATCAGGTCGGACTTCCGTTGACGGCCTTGGTGTCCATCAAACCCATCGATGCCGCCGCCCCTGATGACGCACCTGAACGACTTAAGGGGATAGGTGCCATTGAGGCGTGCTGGTCTGTCGCGGGCGATGAGTCGTACGTCTTGAAGGTGCGGGTTGCCGGGCCTGGTCAACTGGAGACGTTGCTCGCCGAGATCCGATCCGCGGCCAATGTCTCCACGAGAACGAGTGTGGTTCTATCTACCCCGTTCGAGGATCGACCCCAGCCACTGACGTAGTGACCGGGGTCGAGGTCGCGATTATTCGCCGTTTGCAGCGGTAACGATTAGTCGTTGACGTGGGCCGCGTCTGCCGCCGCAACGGATTCGAGCGCGTGCTCGGTCCACCACTGCTGTCCGGACTTGGGAAGAGTGTGGATCGGGTCGTAGTACTCATACGTACGTGACAACGCATCTGCATCGGCAGTTTCGATTCCGGTGCGGTAGTTCTTGGTCCAGTATGAAATGCCGCGCTCACGGTCGTACTCGTGAAGTTGGTGAACCCAACGCTTTCCGACGTAGGGCACATCGCACACGATGCGTGGGGTTGCAAAACCCGGTAGGTAGCCCATGATGCCGTGTTGGAGTTCTTGGGCTTCCCAGACGGCAACTCGCCAATGCTCGGCCGACGGGATCATGTCGCACATGTAGAAGTAGTACGGCATGATGCCGGCCCCATCCATCAATGCGAAACATAGGTTGAGCAGGTCGTCTGGCGTGGCGTTCACCCCGCGCATGAGCACACCCTGATTGCGAACATCGCGAACGCCGGCCTCGAACATGGCCTTGGTGGCTTCGCGGACAAGTGGTGTGACCGATTGGGCAGCGTTGACATGCGTATGAATGGCAAGACCAACGCCGCGATCGCGGGCAACTGTGGCTACGCGCTCCATTCCGGCTCGCACGTCATCTTGCAACCAATGCTGTGGCAGTGCCATAAACGCCTTGGACGCCAATCGGATATCGCGGATGTTGTCCATCGTCAGCAATTCAGCGATGAATGCTTCTAGCCGTGGCCACGGCATGTTGGCGACATCTCCGCCGGAGACCACAACGTCACGAACTCCCGGCGTCTGACGAAGGTAATCCAACATTTCCTGGAGACGGGTGTCGGGCTTGGTGATGAACTTCAACTTCTCGACGCTGGGAGTGGAGTTTCCGACGAGATCCATGCGCGTACAGTGCCCGCAGTACTGAGGACATGTCGGCAGTAGTTCGGCCAGCACCTTCGTGGGGTAGCGGTGGGTGAGACCCTCAACCTTCCACATTTCATGTTCATGGAGTGAGTCGCGTGATGAGTGCGGGTGACTCGTCCACTCGGTGAGGCGATCGGAAAACACCGGGAGCATGTAGCGGCGAACTGCGTCGGCGTAGAAGGCATCGGTCAGCGATCCGGCGCCTTTGGGCTCGACGTTGTACGCGAAGGTGTTGAGCATCTGCGGTGGAATGAGCATCGACATGGTGGCTGCGCGGGCGATGTCGGCTTCTACATCGTCATAAAAGCGATCATCGACAAGGTCGCCGAGTACGGCCCTGAGTTGCGCGATGTTCTTGACGCAGTGAGACCGCTGCCATTGCGCTGAACGCCAGTCTTCGTCCGTGACGTCGGCCCAGCCGGGGAAGCGTCGCCAATCGGGCTCTACGAGTTCTTGGCGCGCATACGCATACGGCTGGGGGAGTACGGCCGTGGAGGTGACGGGCTCCAACAGATCGGTCATGACTACTTCTTTCGCCGATGGTGCATCGCTAAGGTCAACAGAACAACTATCTTCCGTATGCTACGAATATACCGAAGAATATGCGTCATTTGCCACATTGCACGATAGAATCTTCTGCAAGCCATCCCAGTAAAATCGCCGCATCGTGCTCGGTTCCGCCTGAAGGGTCGTCTCGTGAGTCATTCTGTAAGCCCGGTAGGTCTGCATCGGGTGCTCGAGCCCTCGGGAGTGCTGCCACAGGCCGCATGGCGCTTGGATGCCTCAGCGCATCTGCACAGAGGCGAGGTGCGAATTCGCGTGCATCGGCTCAACCTCGATGCTGCCAGCTTCCGCCAACTATCGGACAAACACGGTGGTGATGGCGACGCAGTGCGAGCCGAGGTCCTCGAGATCATCCGCACCCGCGGCAAAATGCACAATCCAGTGACCGGTTCTGGTGGCATGTTGGTCGGAGAGGTTGAACAGGTCGGTCCCGAGAGCCACCACCACGAGTTGTCCGTGGGCGACCATGTTACGTCACTTGTGAGCCTGACACTTACGCCTTTGGCCATTGATGATGCACTGGCTTCCTGGGATGGGTTAAGTGAGCAGGTGCCGTGTGACGGGCATGCGATCCTGTTTGATCGCACGATCGTTGCGAAGGTACCCGAGGATCTCCCAGGTGCTCTCGCAATGGCTGTGATGGACGTCTGTGGCGCTCCAGCACTCACTGCTCGTGTTGTTTCCCGATACGTCAACGATGGCAAGGAACCAACCGTCGCGGTCATCGGTGGTGCGGGTAAGAGCGGATCCCTCTCGCTCGCAGCGGCTCGCCGAGCCGGAGCGAAGCTCACTGTCGGCGTGGTACCCATCGCCCGCGAGGCTGACGCACTGCGCTCGGCTGGCATCTGTGACGTCGTCGCACTCGCGGATGCACGTGATCCGGTGGGTTTATCTGATGCGATCGTTGGGGCGCTTGGGTCACCGGCAGACATCGTTGTGGTCTGCGTCGACGTACCTGGTTGCGAACATGGCTCGATCCTTGCCACTGGAGACGGCGGCACCATCATCTTCTTCTCCATGGCCACCTCATTTGCCACTGCGGCTCTTGGTGCCGAAGGGCTCGCTGCAGATGTCACGATGCTCATTGGTAACGGGTTTACTCCGGGCCATGCAGAGTTAGCTTTCGACCTGTTGCGAAGTGAACCGGGTGTTCGGGAGCTCTTTACCAATCGTCTGAGCGCGGAAGGGCATCTGTGAACATGATCTGTGTGTCGTTGCGACGTAAGGGGATCAGATGACCGACGCAGCCAAGGTGCGTTACGCCGATGCGCGACGCACACTCAATCTCGACCCCGTCACGATCCGAAAGGCACGGAGCCTTGCGCGTAAGGCTGGGGCGCCTGTCGTCAGCCTTGCAAAGAGGCACACGACCGTTTCCGTCGAACGTGCAACTTTGCGTTTGGCCGGACTTGAGGGTGCGGATGTCGAGGGTATTCCGTGGGTAAATCGTCTCGTCGACGTCGTTCGTGAACAGGTTGGGCTTGAACATGGTGTGTCGCTGCCCGTATGGGATGCCATGCTGCGCACCAACGACGACCTGATCACTGTTGCGCAGAAGGCTGCGGCCGGTTCCCTTACTTTCAGAATCCCGGAGGCGCGCGATGCTGCGCGTTCGGGGAAAGCCGCTCGTGCAACTATTTCTGCCGGGATTCGACGGATTGATGCAAACCGCAAGCACCGCGACAAACTCATCACCAAATATGGAAATCCTCCGGCTCCGTGGATCTATTTGATCGTGGCCACGGGTGATATTTATGAAGACATCCCGCAGGCCCAAGCTGCTGCGCGTGAAGGTGCCGATGTGATCGCGGTCATCCGATCCACCGGTCAGTCGCTGCTCGACTATGTCCCGGAGGGCGCAACGCGTGAAGGATACGCGGGCACCTATGCAACGCAGGAGAATTTCCGCTTGATGCGCGCTGCTCTCGATGAGACGAGCGCAGAACTTGGCCGGTACGTGCGACTGACGAATTACGCGTCGGGATTGTGCATGCCAGAAATTGCGTCGCTGGCTGGTCTTGAACGGCTCGACATGATGTTGAACGACTCCATGTACGGCATCCTGTTTCGCGATATCAATCCCATCCGAACGTTCGTCGATCAGCGCTTTAGTCGTCAGATTCACGCGCGAGCCGGAATCATCATCAACACGGGCGAAGACAATTACCTCACAACCGCCGATGCCGTAGATGCCGCACATACAGTCACGGTGAGCCAACTGCTCAATGAGTACTTCGCCAAGGAGGCCGGTCTCGAAGATTGGCAACTAGGCCTCGGCCACGCTTTCGAGATCAATCCTGACGTGCCTGATTCGTTCCGCCTCGAATTAGCACATGCGATGTTGGCACGTGCCCTCTTCCCGGATGCACCGCTGAAGTGGATGCCGCCCACCAAACACATGACCGGTGACATCTTCAAGGGCTTCCTGCACGACGGCTTCTTCAACCTTGCTGGTGCTCTTACCGGACAAGGCATCCTGCTCGTTGGAATGATGACGGAGGCTGTGGTTACGCCGTGGCTGTCTGATCGCGACTTGGCTCTGCAGAATGTGCGTTACGTCTTCAACACCGCAGGCCGATTGCACGAGGACTTCCGTCCGGCACCAGATGGGTTCATCGCCCAACGCGCTCGCGAAGTGCTTGGCGAGGCCGTTGACCTTCTTGAACGCGTCGTTGATGACACGCTGCTTGAAGCGATTGGCGATGGGACCTTTGGTTTGATGAAGCGTCCGGCACATGCAGGTCGTGGGCTTGATGGTGTTGTCAAGAAGGCGTCAGGTTATCTCAACCCGGCGGCCGATCTACTCGACGAGGGGGTTGCGCGATGAGTAAGGCAACTCCGGCCAAGGCTGCGAAACCCACCAAGACGATCGTCCGCCCCTATGGCGACACCACTGGTGACGGAATGGTGCAGATGTCGTTCACTCTTCCTCTGCCACATGACAAGAGGGCTGAAGGTGCGGCGCTCCAGTTGGCGAAGAAGATGGGCATGGACCCCGCCATGGTGGTGCACGCCAAGGCAATGGGTCCTGAGTTCACATTCTTCGTCGTGTATGGCTCAGTGCATCACCTTGTAGACCTTCGCGACGTACAGGTCGTCGAACGCGACTACCCCTTGCTGTCGCCCAAGGAGGTCAACTCAGCAATCAAGAAAATGCTGCGTCGACCCCTGGTGGTGGTCGGTGCATGTATTGGGACGGACGCACACACCGTAGGCATCGACGCAATTCTCAACATCAAGGGGTTCGCGGGGGAGAAGGGGCTGGAGTACTACACCGAAGTTACTGTCGTGAATCTCGGCGCTCAGGTTTCGGTTCCAGACCTCGTTGAGCAGTCACGTATTCACAAGGCTGATGCAGTCCTCGTATCGCAGGTCGTGACTCAACGCGATGCGCATTTGCACAACACCCGAGAGATGAGCGCAGCTTTCCGAGAAGCGTTCCCCGCGGACAAGCGACCACTCCTAGTGGTGGGTGGACCGCGATTCGATGAGTCAATGACCACTGAACTCGGCGTCGATCGAATCTTTGGTAAGGGCACGACGCCGGGAGAGGTAGCGTCCTATCTCGTGCACTCGCTACTTGGTCAACGAGAAAAGGGGAAGCGTTCATGACACAGGATGATTCACGTCTAGGAATGTCTGTAACTCATCGACGTTACGTCCCGTACTCGCACGCCCACTACGGTGGCAACCTCGTTGACGGCGCATACCTCATGTCGATGTTTGGGGATGTCGCCACTGAGCTCCTCATCCGCACTGATGGCGATGAAGGTCTTTTTGCCGCTTACGACCAGGTTGCGTTCACCGCTCCCGTTATGGGTGGGGATGTGGTGGAAGCAACCGCGACGGTAACGCGTGTGGGGAAGCGATCTCGAGCTATCGCTTTTGAAGCTCGTGTGGTGTGTCGCGCCACTCCTGAGGTATCAGCCTCGGCCGCTGAAGTCTTAGCTGAGCCGCTTGTTGTTGCGACGGCCTCGGGGACCTGCGTCGTTCCGTAACCGTCGTGGAAGAGATCCGCGAAGTCGGGAACTTTTCGTGGGTTCGCTCAGGGGTGATTCGAACGAACGTTGCGGACACTCCACGTCACGTAGGCTAGATGTGTGTCGTTGACATCAGGCCTGAGTTCACCGCGAAGTCCGCGGATGATTCTGTTCCTACGCGTCCTGTCCACGGTTGTGAGCGCGGCTGTCTTAGTGTTCGCTTTCCCGCCTTTCGACGTGATGTGGCTCGCCCCGATAGCTGTGGCGATCGCTACCTTGAGCTGGCACGGCGCAAAGCCGTGGACGGGCTTTTGGCTTGGCTTGCTTTTCGCCGCATGCTTCTTCGCACCGCATATTGTGTGGATGCGAGTTGTTGGTGACGACGCATGGGTGCTGCTCAGTGCGCTTTTCGCACCGGCTTTCGGATTGCTAGGCGCTGGCGTCGCAGTAACGTCACGACTTCGGTTCTGGCCCCTGGGCGTTCCGTTGCTCTGGGTCGCCACGGAAGCGCTGCGTGACCGCTTTCCATTTGATGGATTCCCGTGGGGACGACTGGCCTTCAGTCAGTCCGCGTCGCCGCTGGCACCGTATGCCGCACTTGGCGGTGCACCACTGGTTACAGCGGTCGTCGCCGCCATCGGCACTCTGATCGCGCTGGCCGTGATACGTCGTGATTCACCACGGGTGTGTGTTGCAAGCCTCATCGGCGTTGCACTGCTGAGTACCGCTGGGGGAGTGGTGCCCATCGAAACTCAAGGTTCGACGACGGGTGGCGCGGCGGAGGTTACGGCAGCTGTGGTTCAGGGGAGCGTGCCCGGAGTTGGCCTGGACTTCCTCGGTCAACGCGAGGCTGTCCTGCAAAACCACGTCAAAGAAACACTCGTATTGGCAGCTGACGTAAAGAGCGGCAAGACGCCACGTCCCGACTTCGTTGTATGGCCGGAAAATTCAACAGATATTGACCCGCTTGTTGATGCGCAAGCCGGTGAACTTATCCAATCTGCGGTCGACGCGGTAGGCGTTCCCATTCTCGTTGGGGCTGTGGTCAATGTGCCATCCGATCCGACGCATGTATGGAATGCGGGGATCGTGTGGATGCCTACGAACTCACCAACACCCGGGCCAACCTCGTTCTACGTAAAGCAACATCCCGTCCCTTTTGGTGAGTACATTCCGATGCGATCGCTGATTTCGCATGTGACAGACAGGCTTGACCGAATCCCTCGTGACTTCGCGGCTGGAAACTCAACGGGGGTCGTGCAGTTAGGGCCGGCCCGGATCGGTGATCTCATCTGTTTTGAGGTTGCTTACGACGAATTGGCTCGAGCCGCCACCACCGGGACGGGTGTGAGTGGGCCATTGGCTGGGCGAGGAGCACGAGTGCTCACGGTTCAAACAAACAATGCAACCTACGCTCACACTGGGCAACCAGACCAGCAGTTAGCCATGTCACGGTTGCGCGCGATCGAACATGGGCGATCAGTCCTGATCGCGAGTACGAGCGGCATCTCGGCCATCATCCTGCCTGACGGGTCCTACGCCGGGGTGCTCGGAGAATCGGGTGCGGGCTATCTCGTATCGAAGGTGCCGCTGCGTGACGAACTGACAGTGTCTGACCGACTGGGTGGCTGGCCCGAAGGGCTAACAGTGTGCCTGGCTCTTGGACTTGTCGGGCTGGCCGCAGTTCAGATGCGAAGGTCGCGGCGCGTAGGCTCTACCACTACCGCAAACGATGTCGATTCGATCCAGGAGTTAGCCCCGTGACACAGGATGTCTTCGCCGACCTTGGACGGATCGTGGTGATTGTCCCGACGTATAACGAACGGGAGAATCTTGGACGAATCGTGGGTAGGACCCGATCAGCAGTGCCCGAAGCCCACATTTTGGTAGCCGACGACAACAGTCCCGATGGCACAGGTGACATCGCGGATGATTTAGCTGCAGCGGACGATCACGTGCACGTGATGCATCGAGCCGGCAAACAAGGACTCGGCGCTGCATATCTGTCGGGGTTTGCGTGGTCCATCGATGCCGGCTATGACGTCATCGTAGAGATGGATGCCGACGGTAGCCATCAGCCTGAGCAATTACCCAAGCTACTCACCGCACTACGTGAGGCTGATGTTGTCCTTGGTTCACGCTGGGTCGACGGCGGATCGGTGGTTAACTGGCCGAAACATCGCGAGTTCCTCTCACGTGGGGGCAATCTGTATACGCGTCTCATGCTGGGTGTGCCATTACATGACGCGACCGGCGGCTACAGAGCCTTTCGCGCCGATGCCCTACGCACATTAGATCTCAGTGACGTGGAGAGTAAGGGTTACTGCTTCCAGGTTGATATGGCTTGGCGCGCAGCGCGTTCCGGGTTGCGCATCGTTGAAGTTCCGATCGAATTTGTCGAACGGGAGTTGGGTGACTCGAAGATGAATCAGAAGATCGTGACAGAAGCTCTGTGGAGGGTCACTCAGTGGGGAGTGGCGGACAAGGTGGCTAAGAGTCGCCGACTTATAGCAATACCTGGCCGCCCAACCAATCCTGAGCGCTCGTCCTGAAACGGCCCTGGCTATGAACCCATTGGTGATTATCGGCGTCGTTGGCTACATCGCTATCGAGTGGTTTGCAGCCTCGTTATTGGCCCGCCTGATCGGGTGGGGTGGAGTCGCGCTGGTGATGATGATCCTGTTCATCATCGGAGTGGCTGTCTGTCGTCGGGCCGGCTTTTCTGCACTCCGCGCGACCCAGCCGGTGTACATCGATGGTGTGCTCGTGACAACACCGGCGGGCAGCGATACGTCTACTGCCGTGAAAGCGATGGGCGATGCTGGTCTGCGATTTGTGTCTGGGGTTGCCATTGCTACGCCCGGACTGGTCACCAGTGCGTGTGGGTTTCTCATGTTGATTCCAGCAGTTCGCCGCGGAGTTGCCCTCATCGGTGTGCGCCAGTTCCGCAGGCGAGCCGAGGCCGCTGGAATCGTGCTCGATGAGCAATTTCGTCCGACCACGTTTCACGACGGTTCGGTTCCTGGCACCGTGCAACACCCTCGCGATCCCGGTGAGCCGAGTGCGGCAATCGAAGGTGTCATCGTGGACGACTAGATCAGGTGAGCCCAGAAAGACAACGAACGCGGTAGAGGGGAAGGCCTCTGACCGCGTTCGTTTAGTGTGTGGAAAAGGTTCTAGGCACTCTTGGGCGATCGAAGATCGCTCAGAAGTTCCAAACGCTCCTGTAGCAGGACCTCTAGATCTTCAATCGTGCGACGCTCGAGCAGCATGTCCCAGTGCGTACGTGCCGGCTTGACGAACTTTGCCTCTGGCTTGACCCCGTCGGTGACGAGGGCTTCGGCGCCGCAGCGACATTCCCACACCACCGGGATGTCTGCCTCATCGGCGAATGGGACGGTGACGGTATGCCCGTCAGGACAGTGAAAAGAGACCAGGTGTCGAGGTGCTAGCTCAACATGGTCGACGTTCTCGTATGACGTCGCGCCAAGGCGCGTACCGCGCAGTGAGGTTTCGTTCATCATTGTCATCACCCTCCGTACGTGCCGGCCGTTTGGCTGGCTCTACTGATCTCAACGTTTGAGACGCAGGGAGTGTTCCCCAGGTTTGCATTGTGCAAACCCTTTATCTCACGGTGATCAATTCGTGACGTCCACCGAATGGTCACCACAGTCAGACTGCCCGAGTGAGGTCTGTACGCGGTGTGGTGAACCTGTGTGTCTACTGAGAGTGCGAACGCGGGATGGCGGTTCGTCCGGGGGAGTGGTGGGGGCTAGATCACTGCGGGTAACTCGTTACCTGCGTCAACGATGCCCTTGGCCATATCGACGCGGCGAAGTAGCAGACCGCCGACGACAAAAAAGATCAAGAGGGCGATCAAAGCCAGCCGATACGAGTCGGCGATTTGGTAAACGAGACCGAAAACTAGGGTGCCTAACCATGAGGTTCCGCGCTCAGCTGCCTGATACAGACTGAAGTACTCGGCCTCGCGGCCACGAGGGATCAGCTGGCTGAATAGCGAGCGGGAGAGGGCTTGTGTACCGGCGACCACGAGGCCGATAGCCGCGGCCATGGCCAGGAAGGCACTGAACATATGGGCGGGCACAAAGAAGCCTGCGATCACGACGATCACCCAGAGCACAAGTGCCACGAGTACGACGCGGAAGGCTCCGCGTCTTTCGGCTTGCTTGGTCATGATGAGTGCGCCGATGATGCCCATCACCTGCACGACCACGACCGCGATGATGACATTCGTGACGCTCATGCCCAGCTCTTTGGCACCGTAGACGGCGGCTACCGCGATCACGGTTTGCACACCGTCGTTAAAGAACAGGAACGCAATCAAGAATTTGAGTGTCTCTGGGAAATTGCGTACATGTTTCATGGTGTCTCGCAACTGAACGAAACTGCCCGTGAAGGTGACGGCGGCCTGATCTGACTCAACCGCACGGTCCTTAATACCGAGGTACGGAACGAAACTAAAGCCAAACCACCACACGCCCGCCAGCAGAAAACAGATGCGCACGGCCATCGACGAGCTGAGCCCGAACGTGTCGTGAAGTTCAACAATGGCAAGGGAAATGATCAGCAGGATGAGTCCGCCCACATAGCCAAACGCCCAGGCATGGGTGGAAACTCGATCACGCTCGTCAGGGGTTGCTATCTCGACCAAGATGGCGGCAAACACCGTCAAACTCGCGATGAGCGCGACATTGCCGATGATCATCAGCAATGCGCCCAACTGCCAATTGCTGCCTGTCACAAAGAAGAGGCATGCAGAAGCAATCGCACCGATAAGGGCGTAACCGAGCAGCCATGTGCGCTTTGTCGACGAACGATCTGCTAATGCTCCGACTACGGGCATGGCCAAGAATGACAGCACGGTGGCGATCGTGATGACGTAAAAGACGGCCGATCCGGGGGAGACAGGAATACCTAGGACATTGAGATCTCGGGTGCAAGGTTGGGCGTCAGTGCCTGCCTGTCCACACGCTGCCGTCTCAGCAATCGCCGTCAGGTATGGGGTGGCCAGGACCACGCTGACAGTCGTGACGAATGCGGATTGAGCCCATTCGTACCAGTACCACGCGCGTTGTTCGCGACGTCGAACGTCAGGTGCTTCGTAATCGCGGATTCCCGTGAGATCAGCAGTCATACAGCACATGATGGCGCCGAACGGTCGTTAAATCGGGCAAACGCGCGCAAATTTCGGTGGACTTGCTGATGAAATCTCCACCATGGGTTGATGGTCTGGGAGAGCATGTATCCATGGAACTTCGAGTATTGACCGACCGCCTGAGCGTTTGTCGACTTTTGCCTGGGAGTCCGTGGCCAATGCCACCCGCGGGCACGTCGTTCTTCTCCGCAACCCGCACCCAGGACGAAATCTCCGTGGTGTGTGAGGAGGATGCGGCACCGCAAGGTGAGCACGTAAAAGTTGAGCCGGACTGGCGTGCATTGGAGGTTGTCGGACCGCTGGACTTCTCCATGGTCGGAGTTATGTCGACATTGACTGCGCCGTTGGCCGATGTGAATGTCAGCGTATTCGTCGTGTCCACCTACGACACTGATTACATCTTGGTTCATGCCGCAGCACTTGAACGTGCCGTTGACGTTCTGCGCGCCGCCGGACACTCCGTGCATGCGGCCTAAGGCGCCACACAGGCACGTCGTAGAAGGGTCGCTCATGTCAGCGACGCACTGTTGGGCTCGTCGCTAGTTATCGTAGATATCCGATAAGGGACATTATGTAATGTTATGCGCCGGGATGGGCCGCGATCCATGCCTTGGCCAAAGGCTGGTTGAATGACTCCACCATGAGTAGCGAAACCACGACCACCGTAAACAAGCCGCAATTCGCAACAGTGCCGACGAGTTTGTATCCGATCTTGGCAGCCGTCTTCGTGAGCTTGTTGTTGTTGTCCAACATCTGCGCCACGAAATTGATCGCATTTGGTCCGTTGATCACAGATGGTGGCGCGTTCCTGTTTCCACTGACCTATGTACTTGGTGACATCCTCAGCGAGGTGTACGGGCTCAAGGCCACGCGCCGGGTCATCTGGCTGGGTTTCGCCTTGGCGATTCTTGCCGGGTTCACCCTCTGGCTGGTTCAGCTGGCACCACCGGCTCCTGGTTGGGACAACCAATCTGCGTTCGAGGCCGTACTGGGCTTCGTCCCGCGCATTCTGCTGGCAAGTGTGTGTGGCTATCTGGTAGGTGAGTTCCTTAACTCCTATGTATTGGTCAAAATCAAGGAACGCACCCTTGAGAAGCGTCTCTGGCTGCGTTTGGTTGGATCGACGGTGGTCGGCGAGTTCGCAGACACCCTCGTGTTTTGCACCATCGCTTTCTACGGGGTGATCACCGGTGCTGAGTTCGTCAACTACGTTCTCGTCGGCTATATCTACAAAACGTTGCTCGAGGTATTCCTCTTACCCGTTACCTATCCCGTGATCGGCTGGGTGAAGAGTCGCGAACCTAGTTACGGCGACAACGTCGCGATTGTTGAGGCTGCGTCCGCCTAAACCGTAGGCGGGCTCCCCTGCATTCTGCCGAGGACTTCGGTTCGAAGTTCGTAGAACGTATTGTCGATAATGCTCGCTCGAATTCGATCGACCAGTCGCACGATGTAACGCTCGTTGTGGATGGTCGCCAGCGTCGCAGCGAGCATCTCCTTGGCGCTGAACAAGTGGTGCAGGTACGCGCGCGAATAGTGTGTGCAGGTGTAGCAATCACATTCGGGATCAAGTGGCTCGAAGGTTCGACGATTGACCGCGTTTCGCACATGAATCCGCCGATCCCCGACGTAAACCGTGCCATTACGGGCGTTACGCGAGGCCTCCACACAATCGAACGTGTCGGCACCACTTTCCACGGCGGCGAACACATCATCCGCCTGCCCGATTCCGAGTAGATGGCGGGGACGATTCGCGGGAAGTTCCTCGCATACCCAACGCACGATCGTTCCCAGCTCTGCCTTATCCAGCGCTCCCCCGATACCGAAGCCATCAAGGTCCAGGGCTGCCAATTCGCGCGCAGACTTGCGTCGAAGATCCTCGTACTGCGCCCCTTGAACAACCCCAAATAGGGCTTGGTAAGGGCGATGAGATCGCTGTGCAGTGAGCCGCTTGTGCTCGTCCACACACCGCACAGCCCAGTCCTGCGTTCGCTGAACCGATTGCTCTTGATACCCACGAGTGTTGAGCAATGTGGTGCACTCATCAAAAGCGAAGATGATGTCTGCCCCAATGTGATGCTGCACCTGCATCGAAACCTCAGGGGTGAATCGATGCATAGATCCATCAAGATGGGACTTGAACGTGACGCCGTCATCGTCGACGTGTGCCAGTCGGTCTTTACCCTCTGCGATAACGTCATCGGCCTGAACTGTCGACGCATCCATGGCGATGACCTTCTTGAATCCGACGCCGAGGGATAGAACTTGGAAACCCCCTGAGTCGGTGAATGTCGGGCCATCCCATGACATGAAACGACCGAGACCTCCTGCCGCATCTACGATGTCGGCTCCCGGCTGCAAGTAGAGGTGATAGGCATTTGCCAAGAGCGCCTGGGCGCCAAGATCGCGCATGGACTCGGGCAAAACAGCTTTCACAGTTGCCTTGGTACCCACCGGAATGAATGCCGGAGTAGCAATGTGGCCATGTGGGGTACTGATGACGCCGGCTCGACCAAGAGTCGGTTCACCGCGCTGATCGAGCAAGATCGCTTCAATATCAAACGTGAAATCAGCTGGGGATGGATTACCCGCCATTTACTCAGCACCCTTGTGTTGACGTTGCTCGGCGATGCTGAGAATTTTCACACCGCAAACTATAGACGTATTCCTATGCCGTCGGTTCGGGTCAAACGGCGTCAACAACACGCACTGTCGGCGGCTTCGGTTGGCCAAGAATGGAGCAGTGTTCTTGCCACGAAGCTAGTTCAGCTACGTAGTCGATGGTGATCCGTTCAGTCACCGCGGCGGGCGTCTGGCCGTCTGCTGCGCGTGTGCATTCGTACGTGATTGCACCTGACGGCGAGATGATTCGGCTTGCTCCGAGTTGGGTCACTCCCCCATTCGTTCCGCATTGGTTGACCGACACCCACCAAAGCCCATTAGCCAGCGCATGAGCTGGGTACAGCAGGTCCCACCACGTGTGGGCTGCCCACTCGTAGGCAGACGGATGCGCCACGATCTGGGCTCCTGCTGCTGCTATTGCACGCGCCGTCTCAGGGAAGTCGGCGTCGAAACAGGTTGCGACACCTAGTTTGCCGAAGTCACCGGTGTCAACGACGACGTACTCGGTGCCAGCGGTGTAAATCAAGTCCTCACCCAGGGGGGTGTACAGGTTGACCTTGCGATGAGTGGCGACCAGATCCCCAGTTCGGTTGAACACCAAGACAGTGTTGTAAATCTGGCCGTTGACCAGTTCAGGCACCGAACCTGCCACGACCCATGAACCCGAACTTTTTGCCGCGATACCAAGCGCTTCGGTCCGTGGGCCATCAAGCGCTTCGGCGGTATGGCGTGCGTCCTCGGCAGCGCTGACACCAGAGCAGGCATTCGGCCACAGTTCAGGCAGGACGATCAGGTCACTGCCCTGCAACGAAGCGATCTGATCGCTTGCGTACCGGGTGTTCTGATCGCCCTGCCCAGGAACCGGTAACCATTGAACAAGACCAATGGTTAAGGAGCTCGTCATTTCATTACGACAGTTCGTGCAAAACTTCTACGGGTACCACGTCCTGCTTGGTCGCCTTAGCCCAGAAGTAGTAAACCAAGCCAGTCACGATGAGACCAACGATCCACGCGATGTCAGCTCCGCCAAGGGAATCAACGAACATGCCCTTCCATGCAGAAGATGGATTGGCAAACGGTGCTTCCGCCGCGATTCCTATGAAGTACGAGCCGATAGCCACCCAGTTGAAACGGCCGTAGATTCCGCCCGTCTCGTGGAAGAACGACTCAACGTGGTACTTCCCCTTACGGATGAGGTAGAAGTCAACCAGATTGATAGCTGTCCAGGGAATCAACATGTACATCAGGATCAGGACGAACGCGCTGTAGGAAGCCAGGAAGTCCGTCAGGGTCAGAGCGATGTACAGAGCAACCAAAATGAAGACGGCGCCAATGATCCAACGACCTGCCGCCTTGGGGAGCCACTTCGTTGCGAAGGTTTGAATCACGGTAATCGTGCAGAGCGTGCCACCGTACAGGTTGATCGCGTTCGACTGTGATGCTGTCAGGAAGAACAAGATCATGAACAGGACGCCGAGGCTTCCCACCGTGGTGTTGATGCCGTTGATTGCATCCACCGCATCCGGGATCGCCAGTGCTGCCATAACACCCCAAACCATCGGGAAGATGGAGCCAAGGGTGCAGCCCCAGTATGAGGCGAGGAATGCAGAGCGGGCTCCCTCGTCGTTTTTCGGCATGTAACGCGAGTAGTCAGAAACGTATGGTGCGTATGCCAACTGCCACGTCGCGGCAATAGAAACCATGCCGAGGAACGCGCCAAAGCTATCGCCGATACCGCCACCCCGGTTGAAGAAGTCAGCGGGAAGTCCGTGCGTGACAACCAGGATCATGCCAACCAGCATGGCGATGCCAAGTACGACTGTCGCAATCTTGTTGAGCGTGTGAATCAGGTTGTATCCGAAAACCACAACAACAAGGGCAATAACCGCCGCGAGGATCTGACCAACCTTGGGATCGATGCTCGAGTTTGCGAGATTCAGTGTCTCTCCAGCCAGAGCCAAGTTGGAGGCAAAGAATCCGATGTACATGAACACTGCAATCAGCACAACGATCACCGAACCGATAGACCCGAACTGGCCGCGGCTCTGAATCATTTGTGGGACTCCGAGTTTCGGACCTTGTGCGCTATGCAGCGCCATCAGCAATCCGCCACCCAAGTTTCCGACGATGATGGCAACAAGTGACGCCGTGAA
The DNA here is from genome assembly GCA_947455705.1 of Actinomycetota bacterium. Classification (GTDB taxonomy): domain Bacteria; phylum Actinomycetota; class Actinomycetes; order S36-B12; family CAIYMF01; genus Longivirga. Next base: position 28,695 of record CANGPO010000007.1, read on the forward strand.
GTTAAGCCCGAAGACGGCTGGTCCGAGTGCGCCCGTCACAATCGTCAACGGCAGAATGTTCGACCCGAACCAAATCGTGAACAAATCACGAGCCTGACCATGACGTTCGTCATGAGGAATAATGTCGATTGTTCGTTGCTCAATCGAACTTGCCATGATCAACACCTGTTCCCATTCGGCAGAGCACCTGATTGCTCTGGTGTGCTTGAGTGTCTCGTCAACATGAGCCTGGGGCAAGCAGCGTGGCCGCTTCCACATTGGCTAATTTCATTGCCCTTTGGGGCCACACTAGAACGAATCTTGTCGGATCAGGTCGGCTGCCCGCTCGCCTAACATGTACAACGTCACCATGGGATTCACGGTCGTGAGCACTGGGAACACGGATGCATCGGCGATGCGCAGTCCCTCGACACCGCGCACTCGTAACTGCGGATCTACGACTGCATTCGGGTCGTCCGCCGATCCCATCCGGCATGTGCCAGATACGTGATAGACGGTGTGGTTCGTGCGCCGTACCAACTCTGCTAGCTCGTCTCCAACCACGTCTGGGCCAGGGAAGACCTCACGCACCACCCACGACTTCATCGGCTCCGTGTCAGCTATCTGACGTGCCAGTTCGACACCCTTGAGGAGCATCGCCTCGTCGTAACCAGCGGGATCGGTGAAGTAGCGGTAGTCAATCTTTGGTGCAACGTCCGGATCGGCCGACTCCAGCCAGACCCGACCGCGACTCTTGGGACGCGGTACGTTCGGCGTGATCGAGATTGTGTTCTCGGGGAGTACATAACCAAGCCGCTCAGCGTGCACTCCAAAGGTCATGAGGGGCAGGTGGAACATCAGATCAGGGAAGCCATTCTCACCATCAACACGGGCCAAAATACCCGCGTCCCAATCGGACACCCGCGGATCAGTCATCGGGGCGGTTGATTCCCAAATAACCAGACCTTCAGGGTGATCCATCAGATTCTCCCCCACCCCCGGGAGATCGATAACTGGGCTTAAACCCAGCGCCTCGATGTCAGATGCGCGACCGATTCCGCTTCGAATCAGAAGCGCTGGCGTGTCGATCGCACCACAGGCCAGGATCACTTCACGGGTTGCTGAGATCTCGAACGTCGAACCATCCGATGCTCGAACCTCGATACCAACTGCACGAGAATCATCAACGATGATCGATAGGGCCATCGTCTTCAAGAACACTGTCAGGTTGTCACGCACATGCATGACGGGGTGCAAATACCAGACCGATGACGATCCTCGAACTCCTGTTGCAGGGTCGTACGCCATCGGGAAGAAACCTGCACCCGTGGTGAGGTCTCCGTCATTCCAATCGCCGACACCCGGCACGCCAAGAGCGGTCTGTGCTGCGGTGGTAACGTCGGCGAGGAACGGGTTTCGATGTTCGGGAACGACCGGCTGAATCGGAACTTCGAGACGGTCGAAGTATGGATGCAACGTTTCGGCATCCCATCCTGTGGCACCGGCCTGCACCCACGAGTCGAGATCCTCGCGGGGGGTCTTGAATGCAATCATCGTGTTGTGTGAGGCGCAGCCGCCGAGGATTCGAGCCCTAGCTTGGCGAATGTGCGAGTTGCCCCGCTCTTGTTCGACACTGACATAGTCGAGGTCGTACTCCCCCTCCAGCATTTCGAACCAGCGCGACAGTTGGAGTGCCCGTGGCTCATTTTCATCCGACGGCCCTGCTTCGATGAGGCCAACGGTGATGTTGGGATCTTCTGAAAGCCGCGCAGCGACTACGGCGCCGGCTGCACCTCCGCCCACGACGATGTAATCGAATGTCGTCATCGAAACTCCCTTGTCGAATCGTGGCCACACACTACGAACGTGCCCGCAGCCTAGTACCCGACCACCGGTCAGCGATGCTCACACCGCCACCACGTACTGACGTGACGATGAGTGCCACAACCCAGACCAGTGCCACAGCACTTACAAGTACAGACTGAGGCGTTGTCGAAGCCGTACACGCCGAGTCCTCGCTGCCACCAGAGGCGCAGGAACGCCGCCGAAACCCATAGGCGTCGTACGTCTACCCGGCCAAATCGGCGATAGAGCACGATGACGTAGGGAATGAACAACACAACCGAAAGCAGTGCAAAGATCCGAAAGCCTGAGCCGATGGGCTCTGCATATTGCAGGTAGATATGGCCGAATGGAACTCGCATTAGACGTCCGTGGAGCTCTCAATCACCTCAGCGTGGGACGTGGTTCCGCTCGGTAACCGCAAGGTTGCTAGTAAGCCGAGGAACACGAACGCCGCAGCGGTGAAAGATGCGAATTTCACAGCAGAGGCGAAGGCTTCTCCAGCTGCCTCGGCAATCGCCGCTCCCCCAGGCTTTTGAGCGAGTGACGGAATGACTGTTCCGGCGGTGGTTTCCACGAGATCGGCAATCTGTTGCCGCTGACCCTCATCGAGTCCAGGTACGCTCGCCAGATTACTGAAGGTGAGCTTGGACAACGACAGGAACAGAACCGTCCCAAGGATTGCAGTGCCAAGGGCAGACCCGAGCTGGCGTGCGGTGCTCTGAGTTCCACTAGCCTGCCCGGACTTTCGAACCGGGACATCGGCCAAGATGAGCCCTGTCAGCTGCGCGCTCGCGTAACCAACTCCGACGCCATAGATCACGAGCCAGAAGGCGATAACCCAACCGCTTACCGATGTTGAGATTGTGAGTCCAAGGCCCACGATGCCCACAATCTCCAGAGCCAAGCCCAACTGTGCGACAAACCTCTGCGAGCGCTTCATCGCCAATGTCGCAGCCGTCGGCCCGGCGATAAATGCGCCGACAGCAAGGGCTGCCAACAGAGCCCCAGCACCAAATGCGCTATACCCCAACACACTCTGCATGAAGAGCGGTAGAGAGAACAGAATTCCGAATTCTCCCAAACTCACAATCATCGCTGCGAAACTTCCAAGACCGAAGGTGGGAATCTTGAACAACGAGAAGTCCAGAAGGACCGACTTCTGCGCCGCGGTGCGTCGAGTTTCGAGAACGTAGAGTCCAACAAGACAGACCACGCTGAGAACGAACGCCCAGAACACAGGTGAGATTGCCCCTACCGCGACGTCGACCCCGGCTATGGATGACTCTTTTGTGGTCTTGAACCAGCCGTAGTTGCGACCTTCAATCAAGGCGAAGACAAGTGTTCCCACGCCGACCGTCGAGAGCACCGCTCCGCCAAAGTCGATACCAGGTGCGATGTGCGGATCTTTGAACTCGGGTACGAACATCAGCGAGCCGATGATGATGATGATTGCAATCGGGACGTTGATGTAGAACGCCCATCGCCATGAGTAATGCTCCGTCAGGTAGCCGCCGAGCAGAGGCCCGATGGCAGCCATCCCTCCAATAATCGAACCATAGATAGCGAACGCGATCGTGCGATCTTTCCCCTTGTAAATCGAGTTGATCAACGACAGCGACGTGGGTGACATCATCGCGCCGCCAACACCCTGCAGTGCGCGGGCTGCAATCAGCGCTTCACCCGAGCCAGTACGCGCAGCGACCACACTCGCTACCAGAAAAACACCGGCACCAAGGACGAACAGCAAGCGTCGACCGAAGCGGTCACCTAGGCCGCCCATGACGATCAACAGCGCGGCGAAGGTCAACGAATAGATGGCGTTAACCCACTCGGCGTCGATCGAGTTGATGTTCAACTCGCGAATGATCGACGGTAGCGAAACATTGACGATTGTTGCGTCCATGATGATCAGGGCGACACCGAGGCCGATGAAGATCATCGGAAGCCACTTACTGCGGACGTGCTCGCTATTCACAACAGACATGACCGTTACGTTACCTTGAGACTGCTCATTTTCCCCGCGCTGAGGCATGATGGTGGTATGAGTCAGAACGATGACATCGAGAAATTGTTGCGTGATGTTGACGCCAGCCTTGGGCAGCCCACGACGAGTAAGCCCTCTGGGTCTGTCTCACCACGACCACGTGGTGATGTGAGTCCGAACTCCGCAACCCCAACCGGCGTAGGGCCACTCCCTAAAGCTGTCATTGCTGCAGTGGTTTGCGGCACCGTGGTGTTCACTGCGACGTTGTTCTTGCAGTGGCTTCCGCTTGTCGATAATCCGATCAGCAGCGGATTGGGTGCTGCCGTTGGCGCGTTTTTCACGGCTCTGGTCCTAGGCCGCCGGAGTGGTAACTAAAACTCGAAGGACGCGACTTCTAGTTACCGTTCTGCAAGTGCGAAAAAGGTGATCGCGCTAGCGGCTGAGACGTTGAGGCTATCCACTCCCCCGCTCATCGGAATGCGAACCCGCACATCACAGGCGTCGAATGCCGCGTCACTGAGGCCTGCTCCTTCGGTCCCGAGTAGCACCGCGATTCGTTGATCGCGATTGACATCGTGAATTGATGCGGCAGATGGGTCAGGTGTCATCGATAGACACGTAAATCCAGCCGACTTCACCATGTTCAAGGCGTCCGGCCACGGATCAATCCGAGTCCATGGCACGGCGAAGACAGTCGCCATAGAGACTTTGATGCTGCGTCGATACAGCGGGTCAGCGCACGATGGTGTGACCAGTACGGCGTCGACTCCCAGGGCAGCGGCATTTCGAAAAATTGCTCCGACATTCGTGTGATCGACGAGATCTTCAAGAATGACGATCCGCCGAGCATGTGCAATGAGGTCCTCAGAGCGTGAAAGCGTCTTGCGTTCGAACGACATAAGCGCACCGCGATGTACGCGATAGCCAGTGATCGCCTCTACAGTGGCATCAGGCGCAATGAACGACTGACAGCCTGAAGCCTCAACGATGTCGCCGATAGACGAGTACCAGCGATCGGTCATAAGGGCCGATCGCGGCAGGTAACCCGCTTCATACGCCCGCCGAATCACCTTTTCACCCTCGGCTAAGAACAACCCCTCTGCTGGCTCACGTACTTTGCGCAGATCCACATCGGTTAACGACGTGAAGTCGCGAACTCGGTCGTCCGTTGCATCGGTGATGATCGTCGGGCTCACTAATGTCTCCAGATACTGACTGCTGCGGCGACCAAGCCAATTCCGACGATCAAAGCTCGAAGAGCGACATCAGGCAGACGCTTGGCGATTGGAGCCCCTATAAATCCACCAACGAATGCGCCAGCACCGACCGCGATAGCTGCGGGCCAATAGACCGCACCAGCGACCACGAAGACAAGAGCAGCCACGAAATTGCTCACGCCTTGAAGAACATTCTTCGCCGCGTTAGAAAGTTGTAGATCGGTGCTGTACATCGTTCCAAGAACGGCGATGAGCACGATTCCCTGTGCCCCACCAAAGTATCCGGCGTAGATCCCCACCACGAACAAAATCGGAAATAGGGCTGACTTGGGCAGGCTCATCGGGTCGATCCCGCGCGCAGCAATCGCTCGGCCGATGCGTGGTTGAACCACGACGAGAACGCATGCGCCGATGATGAGCCAAGGAACCACTGCTTCAAACACCGTGGCCGGCAGCCTCAACACAAGACTCGCGCCGATGATGGCGCCCAGTCCAATCATGAACATCAGTCCTACAACGACACGACCACGACCCGCGAGCTGCTTTCGATAGACAAATGCTCCGGTCGCATTTCCAGGTGAAATGCCCAGTGAATTGGTTCCGTTGGCAACCACCGGCGGCAAGCCAGCGGCGAGCAGCAGCGGATACGTCAACAGCGTTCCGCTACCGACCGCGGCGTTAATCGCTCCCGCGGCGACACCAGCGGCACCAAGCAGGATGAGATTCATCGTCCGGCCAGTCGTCCGTACGTCACGAGAGAGATCACAGCGTGCAGCCTACTCATGACGACGAGACACAGAACTACCCGTCGGACTGGGAGTGCTCCGTTGACGGTGGAAGGGATTGCGCTGCTGGATCAGTCGATGCTGGTTGCTGCTTGGTGAAGGCCGCACCCAGTGTGTCCATCGCGCGAGAAAGTTCCGCGGGGATCACCCACACCTTGTTGGACGACCCCTGGGCAAGGGTTGGGAGCGCTTGGATGTACTGGTACGCCAACACTTGCGGATCTGCGCCACCTGCGTGGATCGCATCAAAAACCTTTTGAATAGCCGTGGCCTCTGCCTCAGCCCGCAAAACCCGCGACTGGGCGTCGCCCTCAGCCCGCAAGATTGCCGACTGACGTTCGCCCTCTGCGGTCAGAATCTGCGACTGCTTGAATCCCTCTGCCGTTAGGATTGAGGCACGCTTTTCACGTTCAGCGCGCATCTGCTTTTCCATCGTCTCTTGAACGCTTGCCGGCGGGTCTACCGCCTTGAGCTCGACGCGGTTGACGCGTATACCCCACTTGCCCGTCGCTTCGTCGAGGACACCGCGCAGAACATTATTGATCTCCTCGCGCGAGGTGAGAGTCTGTTCCAAATCCATCCCACCGATGACGTTGCGCAGTGTCGTGACGGTCAACTGCTCGATACCTGTGATCGGGCTCGCGATCTCGTACATGGCAGCCTTGGGATCAGTGACCTGAAAGTAGATGACTGAGTCGATGTTGACCACGAGGTTGTCCTCGGTGATCACCGGTTGCGGTGGAAAGGACACAACCTGCTCGCGCATATCGACGAGTGGCTTGAGGGTGTCCACGTACGGAATCAGAAGTGAAAGGCCGGGGTTAAGAGTGCGGTTGTATCGGCCAAGTCGCTCTACGATTCCGGCGCGAGCCTGCGGCACGATGCGCACTGCCCGCGTAAGCGTGAGGACCACCAGCCCTACAACAAGTAGTCCAATAACAGCTGTGACAATCGCGCCTGTACCCATTGACCCTTATCCCCATTCGGTCGTTGCGAAACTAACTAGCCGACGAGCGCTGTAACACCCTCGATGGAAATCACTTGGACGGTCTCGCCCGCCTCGTACGTACTGTCACCGTCGTACGAACGCGCACTCCACACCTCGCCGCCAATTTTGACCCGACCATCTCGTGGATCTACGGCTTCTAAGACGATTGCGTTGGCACCTTGTAGTGCTGCTACCCCTGTGCGAATCGCCGCAGGAGTTTGCATATGTCGCATGGCGATGGGGCGTACGAAGGCTACTAACGCGCCGGAAACCATTGCAAAAGTGAGCGCCTGCAGGATCGTGCCACCACCGAGGGCGCCGACTACTGCTGCACCCGCTGCGCCGCCGGCGAGCATCGCGAACACCAAACTGGTTGTCAGGACCTCAGCGACGATGAGAAGACCCGCTGCGATCAGCCACCAAACGCCTGGATTCATAAAATGATCATAGGCACAAAACCTGCGTGATGGGATCGATTAAATGGCTCGAGCTGACCAGCGGTCGCCGACCTTGGAGATCGACAGTGGCAAACCGAACGTCTCAGATAGAACGGGACCGGTGAGCACATGATCTAGTGGGCCGGCCGCTACGGCTCTACCGCGCTTGAGTAGGAGCGCGTGTGTGAATCCGACCGGAATCTCTTCCACGTGGTGAGTGACTAGGACGGTCGATGCGGCATTGAGATCCGTCGCAATTGCACCAAGTCGTCGCACGAGATCCTCGCGTCCGCCTAAGTCCAGGCCCGCAGCGGGCTCATCGAGCAATAACAGTTCGGGGTCTGGCATCAGCGCTCGAGCGACCTGAACGCGCTTGCGTTCACCTTCGCTGAGGGTGCCGAATCGGCGGTTTGCTAAACCGCCCACACCTAACTGCTCGAGGAGAAACTGGGCTCGGGCATGATCACCAATGTCGTAGCCTTCGCGCCACCGACCTGTGATCGCATATGCGGCCGTAACGACAACATCCGACACCGTCTCGTCATCGGGAATGCGTTCGGCAAGTGCCGCACTTGCCAACCCAATCCGTGGACGGAGTTCGAAGACATCAGTGCGGCCAAGACGCTCACCGAGGATTTCAACCGTTCCGCGGGTGGGGTGTACCAATGTGGACGCGATGGCCAACAGTGTTGTCTTACCTGCCCCGTTACCGCCGAGCACGACCCAACGTTCACCGGTCTCAACGTCCCACGACAACCGATCCAAGATGGGCGTGCCACCACGAACGACGTCGACATCTACGAAACGAAGAACATCTCCCACGACCCGAACACTAGCGCCGAACCGGTAGCCCTTTAGGCTCTGTGCGTGGTTGTGTCGAGTGATGCTGGTCGCTTTGTGGCGTGGGGCAACGCCTATCTGGCTGAGCAAGTGAGTCTGGACGAGGCGGCTCAAGCAATCACTGGTGATGTCGACGTGCATCGGGTTCTTACCTGGAATCAAGGGCAAGGCGAAGGTCATGACTCTGTCGCGATGGCTCCGGCCCTTGGCATGCTGCGTAGGCATGGCGTACTGGGCTTACGTTTGGTGCTTCCGGTGCCTGGCGATGTCACGGGTGTACCTGGTCCACGTAGTGCAGCTGCAGCCGCAACTGACGCAGGGGAAGCGGTCGTGTCGGTCTCTGAGGTAACGGTTCCGCCCCTCATGCTGATTCCACGCGTCGTCGACACTGACGATGACCGTTCGACTGCGGTGACGTTGTGGCAGCCCCACGTGGTCGAACTGACGCGGGCTCCTTACGGGTTACCGACTCTTTCTGAGGCTGACCGGCAACTCACCGAAGCTCTCGCGGAGGCGACCGACACGCTAGCCCGACTGGACGTAGCGCGAGGTCGGGACGACTTCGCTCGCGAATTGGGTGTCATCATGCGCACTACCGAGCACATCAATGTTCCCGCGCAACTGCCCGCCCGTGCAGCGCGGATGATTGCGTCTGGCAGCCGTCTGTTGGCCATTGTTGCCTTGGCGCAAAGGACCGACGGCGCGACCGTGTCGGCCACGGCCGCTGATCGTCGGCGTGAGGCATTTCGTCCTATCGAGCGGGCTGCGCGCTACGCACTATGTGCCGGTTACTCCGCCCAAGCTGAAGAACGTGAACTCGACAAGTTACGTCGAGGCCTTAGCTAGATTGACCGCGTGGTGCGACGAATGTCTTGAGATGTGCACAATGTGGTGTCAGCGACGTCCAGTCCCCGTCGAAATCTAAAACAGCGATGCCGGTGGTCGGGTACTTGATCGCAAGCGTTGCGGCCGCCTGGCTGTCCGCGGTACCGGCAAGGGTTGAAACGAGATCCTCGCAGCCGGGATTGTGACCGACCAAAATCGCAGTTGTGACCCGATTGGGAATCTCTCGCAACACTGTCAGCAGGGTCTCGACGCTTGCTTCATAAACACGAGGATCGATGACGAGGGGTCCTGAGGACTCTGCTTCGTATTCGGCTGCGCCGATGTATCCGAGTGGACCAGCAGCCAAGGTCCACGTCCCGCGCGCTCGACGAGCGGTGGAGACCACGACGTGATCGGGACGGTCGATCTGTGAGTTCAGCCAGACGCCGGCTGCTCGAGCATCCTCGACCCCACGTGGTGCCAGGGGTCGGTCATGGTCGGCAACGTCAGCTGGATATGACGACTTTGCATGCCTCATCACAACTAAGCGACGTTGTTGGCTCACCGTCACGCACCGATCGCGTGCACGCCACCGTCAACGTGGACGATCTCACCTGTCGTCCTCGGGAACCAGTCAGATAGCAGAGCAACACATCCCCGCGCCGCTGGCTCTGGATCGGACAGGTCCCATCCGATCGGGGCTCTTGTCGACCACACCGTTTCGAACTCGTCAAAGCCTGGGATGGACTTAGCAGCGATGGTCTTGAGCGGTCCAGCCGCCACCAGGTTCACGCGCACCCCCTGGGGACCCAGATCTCGCGCGAGATAACGCGCGGTTGACTCGAAGGCCGCCTTGGCTACCCCCATCCAGTCGTACTTGGGCCACGCCACGGTTGCATCAAAATCAAGACCGACGACGCTGGACGTACGCCCCTGTCCCGTCATCAATGGCAGGCAAGCCATCGTGAGTGACTTGAGGGAGTAAGCCGAGACATGCAAGGCGGTTGCAACGTCATCCCATTGTGTGTTGAGAAAGTTTCCGCCTAGTGCCGCTTCTGGCGCGAAACCGATCGAGTGCAGAACGCCATCAAGTCCATCGACATGTTCGCGGATTCGGCCTTCGAGTGCTGCCAGATGTTCGGGATCGGTGACATCGAGTTCGACGACGGGCGCTGGGGACGGTAAGCGGCCCGCGATCCGCGTGGTCAGGGACATCGCGCGACCAAACGATGACAGGACCACAGTGGCGCCTTCGTTCTGCGCAAGCCTCGCAACGTGGAATGCGATCGACTGATCAGTGAGAACTCCGGTTACTAAAATCCGCTTGCCAGCCAAGATCCCCATGTCGTGCCTTTCGTCTATGAACCAGTAACAGCATGTTCGGGTGGTGCGGGTGGTGCAGTGCGGTCGTAAGGTCAGTGTCCCATTCCAAGGCCACCATCGACAGGGATCACTGAACCAGTGATGTAGCCGGCGGCATCGCTGGCCAAGAACGTAACGACGTCGGCGATCTCATTGGGCGAAGCCAGACGACCTAGTGGAACAGAGTTGAGAATCTCGGCTTTTCGTTCGTCTGGTAGCTCGGCCGTCATGTCCGTCGCCACGAATCCCGGCGCGACGACGTTCGCAGTAATACCGCGGCTTCCCAATTCCCGAGCAATCGAACGTGCAGCACCAATCAACCCCGATTTAGATGCCGCGTAGTTCACCTGTCCAGCACTTCCGAGTAGGCCAACGACACTGGAAATGAACACGATGCGTCCACGACGCAATTTGAGCATTCCTTTGGCGGCTCTGCGTGCCACGCGAATGGAGCCGATCAAATTCGTTTGCACCACTGCGTCGATGTCCTCATCGGACATGCGCATTAAAAGTGTGTCTCGAGTGATACCAGCATTGGCCACGAGAACTTCTACGGGACCCCACGCAGCTTCAATCTGGTCGAAAGCCGCATCGATACTCCCCCGATCCGTCACGTCGGCCGAAATCGCCATCACAGATGTCCCCGCGAGCTCGGCCGGGAGTTGACCGGATCTTGCGGTGATGGCGACGCGATCACCTTGAGCGTGAAAGGCCTGAGCAATCGCCAGGCCGATGCCGCGATTCCCGCCGGTGACCAGCACCACTCGATCCATCATCGCTCCTTCGTCACCGACTCGCCCTGAGAGGCAAACCTATCTGTTTGCTGAGCACCGGACTGCGCATGGGTCCGTGTCGAACGCAACCGAGTTGGGCAATTCTCGGAGAAACCGCGGGTCTACCAATAGGCTCGACGTATGCGCGCTATTCGAGTTGATTCATTTGGTGGTCCGGAAGTTCTCGTCGAAGCACAGGTGGATACGCCCACCCCGGTCGATGGTGAATGGCTGATCAAGGTGACCGGAGTCGGCTTGAACTATGCGGACACGCATCAAGCCGAGAACAGTTATCTGTCCGAACAAACCCTTCCGTTCGTCCCGGGGATGGAGGTGGTGGGCGAGGTCGTCAACGGAGACCGGGCTGGTGACCGAGTCTGTGGATTCGTGTCCCGCGGTGGTGCCTACTCGGAGTTCGCGATCACGCGTCCGGAATTATGTTTTGCTGTGCCAGCAAACGTTTCCGACGTGGCTGCGCTTTCATTGCTGGTGCAGGGACTTACCGCGCATCACCTGATTCATACCTCGGCACGATTGAAGCCAGGGGAAACAATTGTCGTAAACGCGGCTGCAGGCGGAGTAGGAAGTTTGGCCATCCAGTTGGCCAAAAAGGCTGGCGCCGGCAACATCATTGCTTCCGCATCAACGGCAGACAAACTTGAGATGGCCCGACAACTCGGTGCAACCGTTGGTGTGCTGGCAGATGGAACGCAGTCGGCTAAGGAGATAGCCGCGTCCTTGCGTGCTGCCAATGATGACCGCGGCGTAGACGTCGTTCTTGAAATGGTAGGTGGCACGACGTTCGATGGAGGCTTGCGAGCACTTGGTCGATTCGGACGGATCATCTGTTTTGGAAATGCATCGCGTACTCCGCAATCTGCCATCAGTCCTTCGGATCTCATGATTGGCTCCACATCGGTCATCGGCTACTGGCTGGTCGATTCCATGGCTGATCCGGAGCGGATGATCGCCCCTGTTCTCAGCGAACTTGTTCGCATGGTCGCTACCGGGGAATTGCAGACCCTGCCCGGCGCCACATACCCGCTCGGCCAGGCGGCACAGGCACATCGAGACATCCGTGATCGCAAGACAACCGGCAAGGTAATTCTCGACCCTAGACTCGCTTAGCCCGTGGGTCGCAGACATCGGAATGTAAATACCGGCATAGGAGATTGTTCGTGACAAGTCGAGACGTAGACGCGGACTTCCTCGCGTTACCCCTTCAAGAGTGTCAAGACGCAGCGCTGACGCGCGCTCGTGAACTTGGTGCTGAACACGCTGACGTGCGTGTAGTCCGTCTTCAGAACTCGTCGATCAACGTTCGCGATGCGCGTCTCGACGGCAACGTAACCTCCGTTGACTCGGGACTGTCCGTGCGTGTCTTGGTAGATGGTTGTTGGGGATTCGCGGCCACTGGTGAAATCTCCGCGGAGGCGGCGGCGCGCACTGCGCTGCGTGCTGTCACCATGGCCAAGGTGAGCGCCCCTCTGGTGACTCGGCGAGTAGTGCTCGCTCCCGAACCCGTTCATGTGGGCACCTGGGTGTCGGCATACGACGTCGATCCGTTCAACGTACCTGAGGCTGAGCGCATCGCACTGCTTTCACAACGCAGTGCGCAATTACTGGCTCACGACGCCGTGTCGCACTCTGATGCACGCGTCCTGGCCGTCAAGGAACAGACGTTTTTTGCCGATTCGGCTGGAACTCGAACTACTCAGCAGCGAGTCCGAATTGAAGCCGAGTACACAGCGGTCGCCATCGATGCGTCCACCGGAGCATTTGAGACCATGACCACGACCGCTCCCCCGGCTGGTCGAGGATGGGAGTACCTCACTGGGGCAGGCAAGACAGTCGGGGGCGCCAAGGCATGGGATTGGGATGCTGAATTCGAAGCACTACCCGATTTATTATCTGAGAAATTACATGCGCCGTCAGTGGATGCCGGACGGTACAACCTTGTGATCGATCCGACCAATCTGTGGCTGACCATCCACGAGTCGATCGGACACGCCACCGAACTCGACCGTGCTCTCGGCTACGAGGCAAACTACGCCGGTACCTCATTTGCCACGCCGGACAAACTCGGCAGTTTGCGATACGGCACGCCCCTGATGAATGTCGTCGGTGATCGCACGGTCACCCACGGCCTGTCTACGGTTGGTTGGGATGACGAGGGCGTCGGGGCCCAAGAGTGGGATATCGTGAAAGACGGTGTCCTTGTTGGCTATCAGCTCGATCGCTCGATGGCCGCGGAATTCTCGCTACCTCGTTCGAACGGATGTGCCTACGCAGATAGTGCCACCCACACCGCAATCCAGCGGATGCCTAATGTCAGTTTGAAGGCCGACCCGCAGGGCCCATCCCTCGATGATCTGATCGGCAGTGTCGACGACGGTATCTACATCGTGGGCGACAAGTCGTGGTCGATCGACATGCAGCGATTCAACTTCCAATTCACCGGCCAGCAATTCCACCGCATCAAGGGTGGAAAACTTGTTGGCCAGGTTAAGGATGTCGCTTATCAAGCAACCACCACCGACTTCTGGGGATCGATGAAGGTCGTTGGAGGCCCGTCGACATACCTGTTGGGGGGCGCCTTCAACTGTGGGAAAGGCCAGCCGGGGCAAGTTGCACCTGTGTCACATGGTTGTCCGGCCGCGCTCTTCGAAAATGTCAATGTTCTCAACAGTGTAAAAGAGGCGGGACGATGAGTTCACAAACACTTCCAACCCCGCAAGAGATCGTCGAAGCGGGATTGTCTGCCGCTGGTGGAATCAAGGGCTGCGTTGTGATCGTCACATGCACTGCGATCGCCAACGTTCGCTGGGCACGGACCACCTTGACCACTAACGGTGAAACGTTCTCGGTCTCAACTGCGGTTGTTGCCGTAGTGGATGTTGATGGTGGCACGGCTGCGGGTTCAGTCACAGGGCAAGTTAATTCGATCGAGGACGTCGGTCAGCTCGTTGCGAACGCCGTGGACGCAGCACGGCAGGCCGGTCCCGCCGACGATGCGGCAGACCTCCCCGATGCGCTCACCACAATGGATTGGGCTCTTCCGGCTGGTCTGGCGACCAGTGATGAACTGGCCAGTGTGACGCCGGCGTTGGGCGAGATCTTCGTCCAGGCGCGTCTCGACGAGATCGAACACTTCGGATATGCCGAACAGGCCGTCATCACGACGTACGTTGGCACCTCCACGGGCACCAGAGCGCGGTTCGAGGGACCAGAGGCGCGGTTAGAACTAACAGCCAAGAGCCATGGCCGTAGTCGGTCGGCGTGGGCTGGTCGTTCGGGCCGTCGGTTGAACGAGCTCGACGTCGCGGGTGCCGATATCGAATTGCGACAGGGATTGGTGTGGCAAGGTACCCGCATTGAGATCGAGCCCGGCCGGCATACAGCCGTGCTAAGTCCAAGCGCGACAGCCGATCTGATCATTGATCTCTACTGGTCGTCGATGGCGCGAGACGCCGCAGAAGGACGCAGCGTATGGAGTACCGCTGGCGGTGGTACCCGGATTGGTGATGTCGTGGCAGACACCAGGGTCACCCTTTCAAGTGATCCATCGTGGACCGGCATGGAGGCGATCCCGTTTGCTACAGCGGTTGCATCATCGGCAGCCTCAAGCGTGTTCGATAACGGTCTGCCACTGCACCCGATCACGTGGATCCAGCAGGGAGTGCTGCGCAATCTGATTTCGACCCGTTCAACTGCAGCCGAAGCTAAGGTGCCGTTGGCTATTGCCATCGACAATCTGCGGATGGATATCGAGGGTGCGCACGGCTCTACCGCGGACGTCATCGCGCGGGTACAGGATGGGCTGTTGATTACCTGCCTTTGGTACAACCGCGTCGTTGATGCACAGACCCTTCTTCTGACTGGGCTAACCCGCGATGGTGTGTACGTCATCCGTGACGGCAAGGTGATCGGTGCGGCCACGAACTTCCGGTTCAACGATTCACCCGTCGATGTCCTGACACGGGTTATTGATGCCGGCGACACCGTGCCCACATTGGCGCGCGAGTTCGGTGACTACTTCAACCGGGCCGCGATGCCGACACTCGTCGTTAAGGATTACAACTTCTCCACCGTGTCGCAGGCCAATTAGCCATGCGTCACGCACGGTATTACGCGGTCGGCGCCTGACTTCCCCGCCATGGCCCCGGTGTGGGAGTCGTGAGGTCGCGGAACTCAGTGGTGGTGCCAACTGGGCGTAGGCCGCGAGCTTGGTAGTTCGCCAATGCGGTCGGGGAATCGAGTTCACAGGTGTGAACCCACACTCGGGTCGTGTTGTCCTCGGCCCAGGCGCGATTGAGTGCTTCAGTCAGCAACCATCCACCGAGACCGAGCCCCGCGTATCGGCGAAGCAGCCCAAAGTAGGCAAGTTCAACATTGCCATCGGGCTGCCGATCGAGTTCGAAGTACCCGGCAGGAGCTCCATCGACGGTGCACACCCACAGTTCGTATCCAGGGGCGCTTACCCACTCGAACCATTGATCGTATGTCCACGCAATGCGATCCACCCAATACCAGTGACCGCCGACAGTCCGATAGAAGAACCGCGAATACTCCGGTGTTGGCACGCCCACGCGAGTTAACACCGGAGTTACGTCTGGTTCGCGTCCGGGAACGATGTCACTGGCTGAGGTGGTCTCCAGCGCAGTCACCACAACTGGTGTTAGCCCCATGCCGGGACCGTCAGACAGGGTCATGACAGATCGTATTTACGAGTCTTCGAGTCGAAATCCGACTTTCATACCAACCTGAATGTGGTCGATATCGCCCTCGGTGATGTGGCCACGAATCTCGGTCACTTCAAACCAATCCATGTGCCGAATGGTCTGTGAGGCTCGTGCGATGCCATTGCGGATCGCCTGCTCTACCCCATCGGGTGAGGTGCCAACGATTTCGGTTATGCGGTATGTACGGCTGCTCATGCACCTATCTTGTCGTACGACCCACTCCGAGTGCGAGCCGCATCACATAGATGGTCGCCCGGATGCCGAAAACTGTTGTTGGGCTTACCGTTGAACCATGGCCGAGCCGGAAGTGCATCAGATCACGGACGCTGGTGTGTCGTTATCGGACGACCAAGTTGGACGGACACGCAAGTACCTATGGTCGATGGCGTTGCGCACCGTCTGCTTCGTCGGAGCGGTTGTGACTCCGTCGCCATGGCGCTGGATCATGATTGTGGCAGCGTTGTTCCTGCCATATCTGGCTGTCGTGGTGGCCAATGCAGGGCGAGAAAGATCAGATGACCAGAACGTGCGTTTCGTTGAGGTGCGTCACAATCACAAACAAATTGACGCTGGACGCTAGTTTCATCTCGACTGGGACATCGTTCCTGATGCGCTTAGTCTGTACTCGTGGGTAGATACGGGTTCCTTAGGCGTCCTAAGTGGCTGGGTTTGCTCGCCCTCGTCGTGATCATTGTTCCGTCGTTCTTCGCGCTATCCCGCTGGCAAATGCATCGCCTCGAAGAGCGGCGCCATTACAACGACCTGGTGACCAACCAAGGCTCCGCGACCCCTGTCCCGATTGAATCGCTACTCACCGCTTCAGCCGCCACGACGACTGTCACTGACACTCTTCGCTGGAGACCAGTGACCGTAACTGGCCGCTATGACTCCGCCCACCAGAAACTTGTTCGCAAGCGTCCGCTCGATGGAACGGATGGATTTTGGGTCGCGACGCCGTTGGTGACGTCGGCGGGCACTGTGGTGATCGTGAATCGGGGTTGGATCAAAGTCAGCGGTGCGGCGTCCACCACTCCCACCGTGCCCGATGCGCCCAGTGGGATCGTCGATGTCATAGGGCGAATCCAGCCATCGCAACCGACCGATGGCCCGCAACCTTCCGATATGCCGATCGGACAGATCAGCGACCTCGACGTCACGGCCATTGGGAGCAACCTCGGCCCTGTCTACCCCGGTTACCTCGAGTTGATTACGTCCACTCCGGATCAAGCGAGTGGTTTGAAACTTTTACCACTGCCTGACCTCACCGATGGGCCACATCTTGCCTATGCAATTCAGTGGGTTCTGTTTGCCGGAGTAACGGTGATTGGGTACGTGATGCTGGCCAGACGCGAGCGGGAGTATGAGGCTGAACTAGCCGAAGATCGTGCGGCGAAAAGGGCCCAGGAACGGGCTTCAGCGGCTGGATCTGCTCCAAACGGGTGATCCACAGTCACCCTGTGTGCTTCTCAGTCAGACATCAGCAACGAAGCGATGCACTATGGAGATATGGATTTAGGACTTAAGGATCGCGTCTTCGTCATTACTGGCGGTTCACGCGGCTTGGGATTTGCTGGTGCCAAGGCAGTGGTTGCCGAGGGTGCCAAGGTCGTCATCGTGGCACGCGATGAAGCAGTTGTCGCACACGCGGTCGGTGAACTTGGCGGAGCGGAAAACGCAGTGGGGCTACCTGGAGATATCTCCGACCCCACAACTGCCGAACGCGTGGTGGCCGGCGCCGTGGCGCGTTTCGGACGCTTAGATGGAAGTTTGATCAGCACAGGTGGACCAACCCCTGGCACTCCCATGCGCACGACGGATGAAGCGTGGCGCGAGTCGTTTGAACTGGCTTTCCTAGGACCACTTCGTATTGGCCGAGCCATTGCCAATGCCGCCACCGCACCCGAGAGCGACATTGCCGGGTCTGGTGCGTCCATCGTGTTCGTACTAAGTACGAGTGCGCGTGAGGTCATGACCGGTATAGCAACCAGTAATGGCTTGCGACCGGGCCTTGCCATGATGGTCAAGGACTTGGCTGATGAGGTTGCTCCTCGTGGAATCCGCGTGAACGGGCTGCTACCTGGACGGTTGGCCACTGATCGAATGTTCGCCCTTGACGCTCGCATGGGCGCTCCAGATATGGTGCGCCGTCGCAATGAAGCGATGATCCCACTTGGTCGTTACGGCAATCCCGAGGAACTGGGAGCAGTCGCCGCATTCCTACTCTCCCCCACCGCGTCCTACGTTACGGGAAGCCTCATCCCGGTCGACGGTGGAGCGCTCCGGGGAATCTGATCCACGTTCGTCGTCAACGTCAGCGGGGATACATGACCTAGCTGCGCACGATCGAACTGATTGTGCTCGCAGGATCGTCGACGTCACCGTTGAATTGGGTTTGGTACAGGTCTCGATAAAGGCCACCCTGGGCTAGTAATTCGTCGTGACGACCACTTTGGACAACACGGCCGTCATCGATAACCAGAATGTTGTCTGCCTCGCGAATCGTCGACAGCCGGTGCGCGATGACCAGGCTTGTCCGGCCCTTCAGTGCAGTGGCCAACGCACGCTGCACGGCCGCCTCAGATTCACTATCGAGGTGAGCCGTTGCTTCGTCGAGTACAACGACGTCGGGTGCTTTGAGCATAAGACGGGCAATGGCCATACGTTGCTTTTCACCCCCGGAGAGTCGATATCCGCGATCACCAACGACCGTGTCCAGACCATCTGGCAGGCTCTCCACCAAGTCGAGCACCTGAGCATCGGATAGCGCTCGCATAATGTCGTCGTCCGTAGCACCAGGTTTGGCGTAGGACAGATTGCCGCGAATGGTGTCGTGGAACATGTGCGCATCTTGGGTCACAACACCGACGAGAGACTGCAACGAGGTGAGCGTGACGTCACGCACGTCGCTGCCGTTGATCACCACGGATCCTTCAGTGACGTCGTAAAGGCGCGACACTAGCGAGGTGATGGTTGTTTTACCCGCGCCTGACGGGCCTACAAGGGCAATCATCTGCCCCGGATAGGCAGTGAAACTTACGTCCTTGAGTACGTCGGCTACTGCCGGAGCGTCAGGTCGGGCTATGCCTTCGAGAGATGCCAATGACACTTCTTCGGCGCTCGGGTAGCGGAACCGGACGTGGTCGAAGGTGATGGTGCTTGGACCGGTTTTCACCGGCACCGCGCCTTCGCGATCCTTCACCATGGGCTCGAGATCGAGAACCTCAAAAACTCGCTCGAAGCTCACAAGTGCAGTCATGACGTCTACTCGCACGTTACTCAACGCCGTCAGCGGGCCGTAGAGCCGGGTGAGAAGGGCTGCCAATGCGAGCAAGGTTCCGACGGAGATGATCCCTGAGATGGCCAAGTTGCCACCGATTCCGTACACCAATGCCGTTGCCAGAGCAGCAACCAAGGCCAGGGCGGTGAAGAAGATGCGGTTGGCCATCGCGATGCGCACACCAATATCGCGAACCCGTCCGGCACGGCCCGAAAATGCCGCGGACTCTTCGCCGGGACGTCCGAACAACTTCACTAGGAGTGCACCTGACACATTGAAGCGTTCTGTCATCTGAGAAGCCATGTCGGCGTTCAACTGCATCTGCTCGCGTGTCATGGCCTGTAGGGTGCGCCCCATGTATCGAGCCGGAATCAGGAATACTGGGAGCAAGATCAGCGATGCCACTGTGATCTGCCACGACAGTGCCAACATGGCAGTGACCACGAACAGCAGGGTGATAAAGTTTCCGATCACCCCAGACAGAGTGGACGTAAACGCTTGTTGTGCTCCGATCACGTCGCTGTTCAGACGTGATACCAAGGCTCCGGTCTGCGTCCTGGTGAAGAAGGCAACCGGCATGCGTTGTACGTGATCAAACACCTCAGTGCGCAAGTCGTAAATCAATCCCTCACCGATACGCGATGAGAACCACCGGCTTACTAGGGTGATCGCCGCGTCTAGGACCGCTAGCCCCGCGATCAATAAAGCGCAGGTGGTGACCACTTGCCGATCGCCCGGGGTAACACCCAGATCGATGATTCGGCGAAATAGCAGCGGCTGGGCTACCACTGTTGCAGAATCCAGCACGAGGCTGATGATTAAGCCGATCACGTACAACCGGTAAGGCCGTGCGTATCCCAGGATCCGCTTCACCGTCGCTGCATTCACCTTGCGGTCGACGACCGAATCGTCACGGCGATAACTGCGCAGAACTTGGTGTGGGTTTGCGGTGGACACACGACTCCTTGGGAATGCTCAGCTCGTGGATCCGCCCGTTTGATTCCGAGCACTACACCTGCTGATGTGGTTCAAGTCTGACATGTGCGTTAACAATCCGGACGGGCGGCGTGTTCCCGTCGCGAAACTAAGCCCCTGTGTCGCGTAAGGCCCGGATCATTCGAACCTGTGCGGCACGTTCGTGCGCTCTTTGCTGTGCAGGGGTCGACTCTTGCGCACAACCCAGAAGCGCCTTCGTCGCGCGGATGGTGTGCACCGGCATTGATAGAAGATGCACGACGAGCGGATCGAGCACGGTCGCGACGCCGTCATCGGGGCTAACCGCATTAACCAAGCCCCACGACAGCGCTTCGGGCGCATCCACCCAACGCGTGGTTGTACAGATCTCCACGGCTCGTGAGTACCCAATGAGGCGAACTAGTGGGTGCGTACCTCCCAGATCCGGCACTAAACCAAGTGCTGGCTCGCGCATCGAAAACCTGGCCGATGATGATGCAACTCGCAGATCGCATGCCAATGCGAGTTGAAATCCTGCCCCAACGGCAGGTCCTTCGATCGCGGCAATCGTGATGACGTCACTGTTTTCCCGCCACCAGCTAAAGCCGCGTTGAAACTGGCTAATGCGCGCATCGAGTTCAGCGTCAGACAACTCCGCGAGGGATGCCAGGTTGATTTCCGCGTCTCTCGATCCGCTGAACGCCGAAACATCCAGGCCACTCGAGAAGGTTTTGCCGCTCCCTCTCACCACGACAATTCGCGTAGTGGACGGTAAACACTCTTCGACGTGGGCAAGTGCTGCCCACGTCGAAGGTGTCTGCGAATTGCGGGTCTTAGGCCTGTCGAGAGTGACGGTTACTACCGGCTCTCCCAACGGTCCTGACCACTCCACCACAATGCCCCCAGCTTCGAACAGCTGGTCGTCATGTGGTGTCGATGTCACGTCGACTTGGCTCCTCGAGTGTTTCCGCCGCGGCCGCGAAGGTCCACGTCCGACTCAACAAGTAGTCGATGGATAAAACCATACGACCTGCCGGTGGAGAGTGAAAGAGAACGTATGCTCTCGCCGGCGATGTAACGATCACGTAGGTCGACGATCAACGCACTGCGCTCGTCGCCCGAGATCCTACGGCCCTTGCCTAAGCCTGCCATCGCCCTTGTTCCTCCCAGAAAGTGTCTGCACTTCGATCGCGATCGCCGTCAAGATAGTCGCTTGATCTTGGTTAAGCCCGTACATATTTTCGGCGTTGCGAAAATGATCTTGATCCCTGTCGTACCAACGGTTTTCGAGAATTCTATATACGAAATCTAGAAGCACAACATACGTCAAATGCCGTCACGCCAATGAGATCAGGTCTTTGTAGTCGTTGCTCCACAAGTCCTCGACTCCATCAGGGAGTAAGAGAACACGTTCCGGATTGAGGGCGTCAACTGCGCCCTCGTCATGTGTGACGAGTACCACTGCACCTTCATATGAACTAAGTGCAGACAGAACTTCATCTCTACTTGCTGGATCGAGATTATTCGTGGGTTCATCTAATAGAAGAACATTTGCAGTTGAAACAACCAACGTTGCGAGCGCCAATCGCGTCTTCTCGCCACCCGAAAGCGTGCCAACTATCTGGTCAACGGTATCGCCGGAGAAAAGGAAGGATCCCAACACTTTGCGAATTTCCGGTTCCAATAGATCTGGCGCGGCTGACCGCATGTTCTCCAGCAAGCTGCGTTTCGGATCTAAGGTTTCATGTTCCTGCGCGTAATAACCCAACTTCAGACCATGGCCTGGTGCGATTTCCCCGGTGTCGGAGGGTTCCACCCCTCCGAGGATGCGAAGAAGGGTGGTCTTGCCAGCACCGTTAAGTCCTAACACCACTACCCTGCTTCCCTTGTCGATCGCCAAATCCACATCGGTGAAGATCTCAAGCGACCCATAGGATTTCGAGAGCCCATTGGCCGAAAGTGGTGTCTTGCCACAAGGGGCCGGAGTGGGGAATCGAAGCTTTGCTACACGATCATTCTTACGCACGTCTTCGATGTTGCTCATCAGTCTTTCAGCCCGACGTGCCATATTTTGGGCGGCTTTGGCCTTGGTCGCAGTTGCGCGCATCCGATCGGCTTGTTGCTGTAATACGTTCGCCTGCTTTTCAGCATTTGCGCGTTCGCGTTTACGCCGTCTTTCATCAGTCTCTCGCTGAGTCAGGTACGAGCTCCAACCCATGTTGTAGATATCAATTTCGCAGCGATTCGCGTCGAGATGAAAAACGCGATTTACCGTGGCTTTCAGCAGCTCGACGTCGTGGCTAATGACGATGAGGCCACCCTTATGTGCTTTGAGAAAATCACGGAGCCACACTATTGAGTCTGCATCAAGGTGATTAGTCGGTTCATCGAGCAGAAGAGTCTCTGCACCTGAAAACAGAATGCGGGCCAATTCGATACGCCTACGTTGGCCGCCCGATAGCGTGCTTAGTGGCTGTCCGAGTACGCGGTCAGGAAGACTTAAACTCGATGCGATTGCAGCGGCCTCTGAGTCGGCAGCATACCCACCCCGCGAAATGAACTCGGCCTCCGCTGTGGAGTAGCGGCGCATCGCTCGATCCCGCTGCGTTTCATCCGGATCGCCCATGCGCTCACTCATGACACGCATTCGCTTGACCACTTCGTCGAGGCCGCGCGCTGACAGAATTCGATCTCGGGCGAGCACTTCCATATCGCCGGTACGCGGATCTTGTGGCAGATAGCCGATCTCGCCGCCGCGATGCACGATCCCGCTGGCAGGCTCAGCTTCACCGGCTAATACTTTGGTGAGAGTCGTTTTGCCCGCACCATTTCGTCCGACCAAACCGACCTTGTCGCCAGCCGCCACGCGAAACGATGCGTTGGATAGCAGGATGCGAGCGCCGGCACGCAGTTCAATATCGGTCGTAGAGATGCTCACAGTGATGCCACTCTACGCAAAATGGAACCCCGGTGAGAAATTCCCTGCGGGCCAGCGATGTGGATTAGACGTTGAAACCGAGTGCTCTCAACATTTCGCGGCCATCGTCGGTGATCTTCTCTGGCGACCACGGTGGCATCCATACCCAGTTGATGCGGTAGTCCGCGACAACACCGTCGAGAGCGGCACGGGTTTGGTCTTCGATCACGTCCGTCAACGGGCAAGCCGCTGACGTCAGCGTCAGATCGATCGTCGCAATGTTCGAATCATCAACAGCAACACCGTAGACGAGTCCTAGATCGACCACGTTGATGCCGAGTTCGGGGTCAACAACATCCTTGAGTGCTTCGATGACATCGTCATCAGAGGTGATACTTGCTCCCGCTGCGATCGGTGCACTGGTGTCGGTCATGAGTTCTCCTCGTGTGCCTGTGCGGATGCCGACTGTGCGACTGCATCCTTCCACGCCATCCATGACAGCAGCGCGCACTTCACGCGTGCTGGGTACTTCGCTACTCCGGCGAATGCAACTGCATCCCCGAGTACATCTTCATCCGGTTCCACGTGACCTCGTCCTTGCATGAGTGCAAGAAAGGCATCAGCCGTCTCGAGATCGGTGGAGATGCTTTGATCAGTCAACTGTTCAAACAGAACGCTTGCAGATGCCTGTGAAATAGAGCAACCCTGTCCGTCGTACGACACGTCCACGACCTGATCACCGTCGAGACGCACCCGCAAGGTGATTTCATCGCCACATGTTGGGTTGACGTGGTGCACTTGCGCGTCGAATGGCTCCCGCAGTCCACGACCGCGAGGATTCTTGTAGTGATCGAGGATAATTTCTTGATAGAGAGACTCGAGATCCATCAGATCACCTTGAAGAACTTCTGTGCGGCAACAATTGCCTCTGCCAACGCGTCAACATCGCTCGGACCGTTGTACACATAGAACGTGGCACGCGTTGTCGCAGCGACGCCGAATCGACGGTGGAGCGGCCACGCGCAATGATGTCCGACCCGCACCTCCACGCCCATCTCATCAAGTACCTGTCCCACGTCGTGGGCATGAATACCGTCAACGACGAAGGAGACCGCTGAGCCGCGATCATGTGCTTCCTGCGGGCCAATGACACGCACGCCCTGGATCTCAGTGAGACGCTCTAACGCGTAGGTCGTCAAGGCATGTTCATGTGCACTGACCGCGGCCATGCCGTGTTTCGAGCCGTCAACCGAGCGCAGGGCGTTGAGGTAGTCAACGGCCGCACCAAGCCCGATAGCCTGAGCGGCCATGGGTACTCCCGCCTCAAACCGCTGCGGAGGTGCTGCAAAGGTGCTCGAGTCGATGTGAACGGTCTCGATCATGGATCCACCACTAAGGAACGGTGGCATGGACTCCAGCAGTTCGTACCGGCCCCATAGGACGCCAATCCCCGATGGTCCAAGCATTTTGTGTCCGCTGAAGGCCACAAAATCGACGCCGAGTGAGCTCACATCAACTGGCATGTGCGGCACAGATTGACATGAATCGAGAACGACGATGGCACCGACGGCGTGCGCAGCCTGAGCAATACGTTCAACCGGAGTAATGGTGCCGAGAACGTTGCTTTGATGGGTCAGTGCAACGACTCGGGTTCGCTCTGTGATGACCGACTCTAAACCGTGCTCTGGATCGTCGAGATCGAGCCTGCCCTCATCGTTAACGGTCAGCCAGCGCAGAACGGCACCGGTCTTATCGCACACTTCTTGCCACGGAACAAGATTGGCGTGGTGCTCCATTTGCGTCACGACGATCTCATCACCAGGCGCAAGTATGAAACGGTCAGCACCATCGGGAAGTGCGCGACCGTGCGCGGACTTCGCCGTGGCATTACTAAAGGCATACGCAACAAGATTAATTGCTTCGGTCGCGTTCTTGGTGAATACCAATTCGCGCGGAACGGCACCCAGGAAATGCGCGATCGTCAGACGAGCGCTCTCATACGCATCTGTGGCTTCTTCAGCTAACAGATGAGCACCCCGATGAACCGCAGCATTACAGCGCGTGTAGAAACCACGCTCAGCATCAAGAACCTGGTTCGGCTTCTGGGAGGTAGCCCCAGAATCGAGATACACCAGTTTGTTCCCACCACGCACGGTACGAGCCAAGATGGGGAAATCCTTCGAGACGGTCTCGACGTCGAGAAGACCGTTCAACTGGGATGACATCGTGGTCATGCGCTGGCAGCTGCCTTAACGTACTGGTCATAACCATGTGCCTCGAGTTCGTCCGCAAGCTCGGCGCCACCCTCGGCAACGATGCGACCATCCACGAATACGTGTACGAAGTCGGGGCGGATGTAGCGAAGAATTCGGGTGTAGTGAGTGATCAGTAGAACGCCCACCTCACCGCTGGCAGCAACCCTGTTCACTCCCTCGGAAACAACCTTCAGCGCATCAACATCTAGACCTGAGTCTGTCTCATCAAGAATGGCGATCTTGGGCTGCAGGAGCTCCATCTGGAGAATCTCGTGACGCTTCTTCTCTCCACCACTGAAGCCTTCGTTGACATTACGCTCCGCGAAAGCTGGGTCCATCGAGAGTGCATCCATGGCACCCTTCATCTCCTTGACCCACGTACGCAACTTAGGCGCTTCGCCGCGGATGGCGGTGACTGACGTGCGCAGGAAGTTCGACACCGAAACACCAGGAACTTCGACGGGATACTGCATCGCTAGGAACATGCCTGCTCGCGCACGCTCGTCGACCGTCATGGCGAGGACGTCTTCACCATCAAGGGTGACCGTGCCGGAGGTGATGGTGTACTTCGGATGGCCGGCAATGGAGTAGGCCAACGTGGACTTACCTGAGCCGTTTGGTCCCATGATTGCGTGCGTTTCGCCGGACTTGACGGTCAGGTCGACACCACGCAAGATCTCACGCGCGCCACCTTCGGCATCAACGCTGACGTGCAGATCGCGGATCTCAAGTACGGACATTGTCGGGCTCCTTCATAGTGGGCGGTGCTCTAAGTATTGGGTTACGGCTGATTAGTGGCTTGTGAGGTGTCTACGAGGACGTCAGCTGCGTCGCCGACACCCTCGATCGAGACTGCGTAGACGGGAACGGCTCGAACTGCCGGCGGTCCACTTGGTTCACCGGTTCGCAAATCGAAGCGTGAGCCATGTAGCCAACACTCGACGCTGCACCCATCGATTTCGCCTTCGGACAGGGCAACATCGGCATGTGAGCACACGTCGCTGATCGCGTACACCGAACCGTCGGCGACACGAACCACCGCTATTGGTGCGCCATCAACGACAACGGAAAGTGCACCAACGGGGGGAATGTCAGACAGAGTGCAGACACGAACGAAACTCATTCGTCGTCGCTCCCTTCCTCGATGCCTTCTAGGCCGAGTTCAGCGTCGATGATGTTCGCAAGGCGTAACTGCCAATCAGGCACGTTCAGCCGATT
The DNA here is from genome assembly GCA_947455705.1 of Actinomycetota bacterium. Lineage (GTDB taxonomy): Bacteria > Actinomycetota > Actinomycetes > S36-B12 > CAIYMF01 > Longivirga. Next base: position 55,093 of record CANGPO010000007.1, read on the forward strand.
AATCACATCAGCAAAGAAGCCTCGCACCACAAGACGTGTTGCAACATCAGCTGGGATGCCACGTGACTGGAGATAGAAGAGCTGCTCATCGTCGAACCGGCCGGTAGCACTCGCATGCCCGGCACCGGCGATTTCGCCAGTTTCGATCTCGAGGTTGGGGACCGAGTCGGCACGAGCCGCATCAGTCAACACGAGGTTGCGATTAACTTCGTATGTCTCCGTACCGATGGCGGCCGCTCGAATGATCACGTCACCCACCCATACAGTGTGTGCGACGCCAGCAGCGCCAGCCTCAGGGTCGCCTTTGAGCGCACCTTTGTACATGACATTGCTACGGCAATGCGGAACTGAGTGGTCGACCAGTGAGCGATGTTCGAGATGCTGTCCGGCATCCGCGAAGAAGGCCCCGAGAAGTTCAGCGGAACCGCCAGGTGCGGTGTACTCGACAGTTGGCACGATCCGAACAACCTGACCACCGAATGACGCGACGAACGAGCGGAACGTGGCATCACGTCCCACCACTGCATGCTGGCGAGACAGGTGAACGGTGTCGTCGCTCCACGTCTGAACCATCAGAACGGTTACCTGCGCACCGTCACCGACGTTGATGTCGACGTTCTCGGAGTAGGTTGACGATCCACCGTGGTCGATGACGATGGTTGCCTTGGAGAACGGCTCTGCGTTGATCACAATGTGGCCGACCTGCGGGTTCTCGATACCGCCACCGGTGACTGCGAGCACAGTTGGTGAATCCACTTCAACGTCACGAGCAATCGTGACCACCGCAGTGCGAGTTGTTGCCGCTCGAGCGATGGAACTCGCCCAGTCAGTCGGACCACTAGTGGGCGCCTGGGTTGCAGTATCAGCCCACGTAAACGAAACACCACTCGCTGCGTCCACGTCGATGGAGATCTGCGAAGGGTCATTGAGCTGTTCATGAATACCGCGAAGTTGGCGCAGCGGTGTGAATCGCCATGCCTCTTCTCGGCCTGTCGGTGCAGCCAGTTCAACCTGACTGTCAGCAATCGTCGTCATTACTAGCCGACCGCGCCTTCCATCTGAAGTTCGATGAGCCGGTTGAGTTCCAACGCGTACTCCATGGGCAGTTCACGTGCGATGGGCTCAACGAAGCCGCGGACGATCATGGCCATGGCCTCGTCCTCGGTCATGCCGCGTGACATGAGGTAGAACAGCTGGTCTTCGCTCACCTTGGAGACCGTTGCTTCGTGACCCATAGATGCGTCATCAGTGCGCACATCGACGTACGGGTACGTATCGGAGCGGCTGATGTCGTCAACGAGAAGTGCGTCGCACTTCACCGTGCTCTTTGAACCGTGCGCATCTTCATTGATTTGGACAAGACCTCGGTATGAGGTGCGTCCGCCGCCACGTGCAACCGACTTGGAAATGATGGTTGACGAGGTGTTTGGCGCAGCGTGAACCATCTTGGAGCCAGCGTCTTGATGCTGTCCTTCGCCAGCAAACGCAATCGACAACGTCTCACCCTTGGCGTGCTCCCCGACCATCCACACTGCTGGGTATTTCATCGTGACCTTCGATCCGATGTTGCCATCGATCCACTCCATGGTGGCGCCCGCGTGTGCAACCGCGCGCTTGGTGACGAGGTTGTAAACGTTGTTGGACCAGTTCTGAATGGTCGTGTATCGGCAGCGTGCATTCTTCTTGACGATGATCTCGACGACAGCCGAGTGCAACGAATCACTCGAATAGATCGGAGCGGTGCAACCCTCGACATAGTGCACGTATGCACCTTCATCAACGATGATCAGGGTGCGCTCAAACTGACCCATGTTTTCAGTGTTGATGCGGAAGTACGCCTGAAGTGGAATCTCAACGTTCACACCCGGTGGCACGTAGATGAATGATCCACCGGACCATACCGCGGTGTTCAGCGCCGAGAACTTATTGTCACCGGTAGGAATGATCGTCCCGAAGTACTCGCGGAACGTGTCCTCGTGTTCGCGCAGCCCCGTATCGGTGTCGAGGAAGATGACTCCCTGCTCTTCAAGATCTTCGCGAATCTTGTGGTAGACAACTTCGGATTCGTACTGCGCGGCAACGCCGGCCACGAGGCGCTGCTTCTCGGCTTCCGGAATGCCAAGACGGTCATAGGTTGTCTTGATGTCGTCAGGTAGGTCGTCCCAGGACGCCGCCTGCTTTTCGGTTGAACGCACGAAGTACTTGATGTTGTCGAAATCGATGCCGCCGAGATCTGAACCCCAATTCGGCATCGGCTTCTTCTCGAAAAGGCGTAGGCCCTTGAGCCGCATCTCCAACATCCACGCTGGCTCGTTCTTCTTCGAGCTGATATCGCGCACGACTTCCTCGTTGAGGCCACGACGTGCCTTAGCGCCGGCGGAATCTGGATCTGACCAACCGAAGTCGTATCGACCGATTCCGTCGAGCTCTGCGTGCATGTCCGTTGTCATGCGGATACCTCCATGGTTGTGGCTGTACTACGTGGGCTTGCGTCGTCGCGTTTGAACGTTGGGACGAGAGTGGTGCAGATCCCATCACCAGCGGCGATGGTGGCTAGTCGGGTGACATGGACGCCTAGAAGTCGGCTAAATGCGTCTGCCTCAGCGTCACAGAGCTCAGGAAACTCTGATGCGACATGACCCACAGGACAGTGGTGCTGACACATTTGGACCGTGGCGCCAACCGGAGTATCGGCAACACTGGCGGCGAATCCGTCTGCGGAAAGCGACTTCGCTAGTTCAGCAATACGAGTTTCGACATCAGATGCACTCATGACAGCGGCGTAACGACGCTCTAGTTCGTTGACTCGATGCTTGGCAAATGCCGCTACCGCGTCATCGCCGCCCGTCTCGCGGAGGAATCGAAGTGCACCAACAGCGAGATCGTCGTACGAAGCCTCGAATGAATCCCGACCTGTGCCATTGAGTGCATAAATCTTGGCAGGTCGACCGCGACCACGGCTTTGACCGCGGCCAGCAGCAGGGCCGAAGGGTGCCCGTTCGCTCACTGTCACGTTTCCAGTGGCGACGAGGTGATCGAGGTGTCGACGAACAGCCGTGCCCGTGAGTCCCAGCTGGGCTGCCAAGGCAGGCGCGGTCGACGGACCGGCCTCCAGCAATGCGCGAGCAACCCGGGCGGCGGCGCCCGAAAGAGGCTCAGCAGTTTTCACAACACTTATGTTACCTAATTGCCAACAAAGTGCGAGTTTGGGGTCTTGTACGCGGGCTCGTTACCCCTGCGCATCCCACCTGCCTAGACTTATTCATCATGTCCACCTCCACGCCTGCGGTCAGAGTTCAGGATCTGCACGTGCGCTATGGGGACCTTCACGCCGTTCGTGGAGTCAGCTTCGACGTCCAATCTGGGTCGGTCACGGCCGTCTTGGGACGAAATGGGGCAGGTAAGACCAGCACCATCGACGTCTGTGAGGGATACCGGTCAGCTTCTGCAGGTTCGGTTCAACTGTGGGGCCTCGATCCGATCGCCGATGGTCGCGAACTTCGCGCTCGGGTGGGGGTCATGCTGCAGGACGGCGGCATCTACGGATCTGCCAAGGCATTGCGGATGCTTCGACATGTTGCTGCGTTCTACGCACATCCGCTACCCGTTGACGACCTCGCCGAACGACTTGAGTTAACGAACATCACGGCCACGTATCGACGGATGTCCGGTGGTGAGAAGCAAAGATTGGCTTTGGCCTGTGCCATCGTCGGCAGACCTGAGTTGGTGTTCCTTGATGAACCCACCGCAGGCATGGATCCGCAGTCGCGTCGCACCACGTGGGAACTGATCGAACAACTACGCGCTGACGGAGTAACGATCGTCCTGACTACCCATCTGCTCGATGAGGCTGAACGGCTCGCCGATCATGTGGTGATCATTGACAAGGGCCGAGTCAAACGGCAGGGCTCCGTTGAAGACCTCACAGAAGGCGTGCCAGTCATCACGTTCAGGGCTGATGCGAACCTGCCCCTGCACACTCTGCAAGAGCGTCTTGCGGTATCCGTCACAGCTACCGAGGAAGCGCCCGGCCAATACCGCGTCGATGGTTCGACGAGCCCTGATGTCGTTCGGCTTGTGGGCACCTGGTGTTCCGAAGTTGGAGTTGTGCCTCGGATGCTATCGACTGGGTCAGCTCGACTTGAGGATGTATTCCTCGGCCTCACCGATGCGCCGGACGAATCATGACCGCACGCACAACCCATCAAGAAGGTGGGCTTACTCCTAGGCCAGCGGCCGCGTCACCATGGAAGGTCGTGCTCACGCAGACGGCTTTCGAAGTGAATTCAGCCCTGCGCAATGGTGAGCAACTCCTACTGACAATCGTGATCCCTGTTGTGGTGCTGTTTGCCATGTCCCGCGTGCCATCGTCGTTCGTTGGCTACTCCCCCGTCATTGACGCCATCACGCCAGGCGTGTTCGCACTGGCGATCATCTCGACGGCGTTTACCGGTCTGGCGATTGCGACCGGTTTCGAACGACGCTACGGCGTTCTTCGTTTCCTCGGATCGACTCCGCTGGGCAGGGAGGGCTTTCTGGCTGCGAAGACCATCAGCGTTGTGGTCATCGAGTTGATCCAATTTGTGTGGCTCGGTGTCGGCGCTGCCATGTTGGGCTGGGATCCACAGGGCTCATGGGGCTACGCCGTCATCGTGATCCTTCTAGGCACCGCGACATTTGCTTCATTGGGTTTGCTGCTCGCTGGAACCTTGCGTGCGGAAGGCACCCTCGCCATTGCAAACTTGATATATCTCGGACTCCTAGCGCTGGGCGGCATCGTCATCCCGTCCGATCGCTTCCCTCAAGGAATCTCACATGTGATCAGCTTGCTTCCATCGTCAGCGTTGGCCGATGGTTTGCGTTCGGCGTTCATCCACGGAGATTTCCCCGCGGCTGATGTCGTGACACTGCTTATCTGGTGTGCACTTGGGATATTCGGAGTTCGCCGCTGGTTCCGGTGGTCATAGTGTCTGATGGATCACTCACAAAGATTGCGATCAGCCACTTGTCTACCTGTCACTTAGGCTGACCCCGTGACCACAGATGCCAGCGCACCTAATCCGTTCCCGACGACGGTCACGGACGGACGCGCGTCGCGCGTGGCGCGTGGAATATTCGTCGCGAATTTGATCGCTCAGATGGGCATCGTCGTCACTGGTGCCATCGTTCGCGTCACAAGTTCGGGGTTGGGCTGTCCTACGTGGCCGCGCTGCACCGCGGGTTCTTTCGTCCCCGTCGATGGTCAGGCAGAGCAGTGGCACAAGTACGTTGAGTTCGGAAACCGATCGCTAACTTTTATCCTGGGCGTACTTGCCATTGCGTCGGTTGTCGCAGCCTTCGTCGATCGTCGCCGGCGGGCCCTCTCGGGACAACCCCGTCGGCCGCGCATCTTCTGGTTGGCCCTTGTTCCCATTCTCGGCACTGTCGCTCAAGCCGTACTCGGTGGCATCACAGTTCTGACTGGGTTAAATCCGTTCGTTGTTGCAGCGCATTTCTTGCTATCCCTCGTGCTCATCGCCCTGCTCACCAATCTGGTTGTGGCATCACGGGAACAGGCCGATTCACCGCTGACACTGCGGGTTAATACATACATACGTATAGGCATGTGGCTGCTATGCCTACTGATGGCTTCGGTGCTGGTACTTGGCACTCTCGTCACGGCCAGCGGCCCTCATGCCGGTGACGCGCACGTAGCGCGCACAGGTTGGGATCCCCAACTTGTGTCATGGATTCACGCAGACCTCGTGTTGCTTTGCATCGGCCTGGTCACCGGCCTGCTGGTGGCGCTCAGAGCGACAAACGCACCGAGCGACATCCTCAGCGCTGGCGTTCTTGCTTTGGTGCTTTTCCTGTCACAAGGTTTGATCGGATATGTGCAGTACTTCACCGGACTGCCATGGCTCGTTGTCGTACTTCACGTGTTGGGTTCGGTAACCGTGTGGTGGGCAACCGTTCGCTTCTTGCTGCGGAGCCGCATTCGCGGGGACGTACTGCCCGTCTAGAAATGCAGGAAGGGATCGATCGCTACGGCAAGGAATAGCAGCGCCAAGTATGAGATCGAGCCATGGAACAGCCGCATCGGTCGCACGTCGAGGTCGCCGCGGCGGACGCGACGTAGGAGGCCATGTGCCTCCCACAGGAATGCGGCGCCAAGGACCGCTGCCACGACCAGATAAAACGCCGTCATTCCAGCGGCGGGTACTAACAGCAACGAGGTGATGACCATCGCCCACGAATACCCGATGATCTCTCGAGCGACGCGAGACAGCGGAGCTACTACCGGAAGCATGGGCACGCCTGCTGCAGCGTAGTCGTCCCGAAAGCGCAGTGATAGCGGCCAATAGTGCGGTGGGGTCCAGAAGAAGACCACCCCAAACAGCACCAGTGGAGCCCACGTCAATGATCCGGTGACTGCAGACCACCCGATGAGGATCTGCATGCACCCAGCAGCGCCACCCCACACGATGTTCTGTGGGGTACGTCGCTTCAAGATCAGGGTGTAACCAACGACGTACATAAGAATCGCTGCGGCTGTCAGCGCCGCGGCAAGGCCATTGGTGAATACGGCAAACCACGCCACCGAACCCATCGACAAAATCAGGCCGAATCCAAGAGCTGCCCGAGGTGAGACATCACCAGTGACCAGTGGTCGGTGTCCGGTTCGAACCATGAGACCGTCGATATCGCGATCGAGGTACATATTGAGCGTATTGGCCCCGCCCGCAGCCAGGTACCCACCCACCAGCGTGATCAACACCAAACGCAGCGACGGAATGCCGTGGGCCGCCAGAATCATCGTGGGAACCGTGGTGACGAGGAGCAGCTCAATGATCCGCGGCTTGGTCAGTGCGATATACGCCCTGATGACCTTCGGTAGGGGAAGTTTCCCGCTTGTAACGCCCGTCAGATCCTGACGATCAGGGCGTGGTTCAACTGCGCTCACGCGATTGCCTCTGTCGTCATGCCCCGACCTTACCGCGCTTGGCTGGTTCTGCCGAGACAAACCTAGAACTTCCCGTGGCCCACCTCACTGCTGATCTGGCTCTGCACCGATAAGGTGACCGCGTGACGAGGTTTAATAACTCACCCAGCGCCCTTCGCTCCGCTACGTCGTCGTGGTGGACCCAGACCGACGATCGGGCGGTTGACACTGCCCGCGTTCTAGCGGCCGATGCGGTTCAGAAGGTCGGTAACGGCCATCCCGGAACGGCCATGAGTTTGGCCCCGGCCGCGTACCTGCTGTTTCAGCGTTTCCTAGCCCATGACCCGGCGGACCCGTCGTGGCTCGGCCGCGATCGTTTCGTGCTGTCGTGTGGTCACTCGTCCTTGACGCTGTATATCCAATTGTTCCTGTCCGGTTACGCGGTAGACCTCGCTGACCTGCAAACCTTCCGTACCTGGGGATCTTTACTTCCCGGCCACCCTGAGGTTCACCACACGCCAGGTGTAGAAACGACGACCGGACCGCTCGGCCAAGGCCTTGCCACGGCAGTCGGAATGGCGATGGGTGCGCGTTACGAACGAGGACTTCTCGATCCCGATGCACCAGTTGGCGAAAGTATCTTCGACCACACCGTGTGGGTCATCGCATCTGATGGTGACCTCGAAGAGGGTGTGACGTCAGAGGCGTCATCCCTTGCGGGTACGCAGAAACTCGGCAACTTAGTTGTTGTTTGGGACGACAACCGCATTTCGATCGAGGACGACACTGCTATCGCTTTCAGTGAGAACGTGGCGGCCCGTTATGAAGCATATGGATGGCACGTCCTGCACGTCGACGCAAAGGCTGACGGCAGTGTTGATGTCGCAGCGCTCGCCGATGCTATGGCCAGTGCCCAAGCTGAAACGACGCGTCCGTCGTTCATTCAACTTCGCACCATCATTGGTTGGCCCGCGCCGACTTTGCGCAACACCTTTAAGGCACACGGATCCGCACTTGGTGCCGCTGAGGTTGCGGCCACCAAGGAGCTACTTGGCTTCGATCCGGAAAGATCTTTCGAGGTCGACGAGGCGGTTCTCGCACACGCACGAGAGGTTGCAGCACGCGGAGCTGCCCTTCGTGGTGAGTGGGACGTGGCATACAGCTCGTGGCGCGAGTCACAGCCCGATCGTGCGGCATTAC
>CANGPO010000008.1 GCA_947455705.1 Actinomycetota bacterium
AGCCACCCCTGAGAGGGTGGCTCACCGCCGTTGTAGTTCTCGTCGAGCTAGGTAAGACCTCGAGCTTAGATACCGAGGGCCTTGGCCTTCGCTGCTGCGAATTCCTCGTCCGTGAGCAGGCCTTGCGAGTGCATCGCAGCCAACTTCTCGATCTGTGCGGTCTCGTCGTCAACCACAGGTGCGGCGGCCACTGGCATCGGTGCGGGAGCGGCTGCTGCCGCGGCGGCCTGTGCCTGTGCTTGATCCTGCTGAGCGGCGGCTGCCTGACGACGGTTAACGCGACCTCCGACTGCGGATGCCGTTCCTGAAATGACTGCGGTTGTTGCGGCGACTCGTAGAAGTCCCATGACATGTCCTTTCGGTAGATGAGGATGTTGAGCAACCGCGCGGGTGCACGGTCAGCTAGCTGTCGATCAGGCCAAGAGTTCGGCGACGGCGGATGCTGGGATGCGGATCTGGTCGATCACTACCGCTTCGGCTTCCTGAATTGCGGCGACGAACTTCGCTGCCCAGACGTTCTCGAAAGCTACGAGAAGGGCAGAGCTGTTCGGGGGCAGGTCCTCGGCCAATTCGTGAGCGTCGTGCTCATCGAGTGCACCTGGCATGAAGGTGTCTAGCTCCACCAGACCGGGCTGAAGGTCTGAGCCCAAGTCCTGGACGCGAAGTGCGCTGATGGTTCCAGCTTCATCGGTGCTCACGAAAAGCAGGTCGATGATGCGGATCGTGTTGTTTTCGACGAGCTCTGCAATGGCTGGTGCGACCTTCCCGGTGAACTTATTGCCGGGGAAGCCAATGATGACGACGTCTACTGGGCCGGAAACCACGGTGACTCTCCTTGTTGATTGCTCATGTTGGGTGGGTGTTTTGTGCATCGGTTCGTGCTCACTATCCCTCATCCGGCGCACACGCGTCCATTATTCGGTGGATCGCCTGCTGGCTGCCGAAGGGCGAACGTTAGCGGCGAAGTGCGGGGTCGTTCTTGCGGAACGTCCGCCATGGACCAGGAATGACCCAGATGAACATCGAGACGATCCAGATCAAAAGGGTCGAAAGCAGCCAGGTGCTCACACCATCGATGTTGAGGCCCTTGGTGATGACGGCGGTGGTGAAGAGGGCAAGGAATGTCGCCAACAGGCCGCTCAAAGCGATGAGAGAGCCGGCGTGACGCAGTAGGAACTTCAACGAGATCCACGTGAAGATCAAGCTGAGCACGGCGAAGATAACGACGGCCCAGATAAATCCCATCGGGTACGACAGGCTGAAACCAGGGAAAATGATGTCGCAGAGGATGAGGGCGACTGCGTTGGCCCCAAGGCCGAGCAACCAAGCAAGAAGAAATTTAGGCATATAGGAAAACTAGGTGCAAAGCACTTTCTCGTCAAAGGATTTCCACGAGATAGTCGTAATTACTGGTGACATGGTTCGAGGAGCACCTGTTAGCTCGCGGCTGCCCGCGTTACGAGTACTGAGTAGGTCTCACCATCTCCACCGGAGTCGTCCTGTTCAAGGATTTGGATGTCAATCCCGTCCATCGTGATGCTGTCGCGACCGGCCAAGCCTGCGGAGGCTAGGCCATGTCGATCGATGAGAAGGGAGATGAAGTCGTGATGACCGTCATTAAAAACTTGGATCGTTGGGCGGATTGCTGTGGTCGTGCTGACGGCGCTTGCCAGTAGATCTTCGATCCGGGCAGGGAGCGGCCGTGGATCAGCAGACGCGGCGATGGCTCGGACGGACACGGGAACTCCAAGACTGGCCGCGAGATCCACCACACGTTTGATCGATCGTGCGGCGCCGCCAGCCGTTGTGGGGTCAACTTGTACTGCGGCACGAATGCGCGCGTCAGCAGCTTCAAGTTCGCGACGAGCCTGTTCATCAAAAACTTTCCCGTCGGCGACTTCACTGAGTAGCCCGTTAGCTTGTTCGACTGCCACGTACAACTCGTCATTGAGGTCAGCGGCCGTGGCTGCTCGGCTAGCCTCAACAACTTCACGTATCCGCATCTTGTTCGTCCGCTCGGCTGCCCTGCGGTAGCTACGAACTCCCACGAATGCGGTAATCGCCGCGAGAGGCAAGATGAGCGCCGAGTTGGCTATCGCAAGTTTCACTGTGCTTTGGCACTCCACTGGGACTCGTTGCATTGTGAGGTTGGCCCCGATCACCCAGGTGAGTACGCCAGCGGCTCCCGGTATATAGCCCGTCCACATGGCGATGGCCACCATCGCGAACCCCGCAATGTTGATTGCAGCGGCAACGTTGGGCACGTTTGCACATGTGTACTCACTGGTTCGCAGGAACCACGGCACAAGCGCCGGAATAAGTGTTAACCCGAGGCCGACCAGAAGGCCCGGCTGTCGACGTCGCGACGTCACCCACATCGCTATCAAACTACTTGCGATTCCGCAGATGATCGTCAACCAGAAATGTGCACCACCCGTGCTATCTAGTGGTCGTAACGAACCCATGATGATGAAGTAGATGATTCCCCACGTGGCCCCTGCGGCCAGAGGTAGTGAGAACAAGTAGCGTCCTTGGTCGAAGGACGTATCAGCTGTTTCGCGTGAGCGAAATGTGGGTTCAGCTGCCGTCGACGACACAGGAACGGTGATCGTTGCATCGACGCCACGATTCGCCGCTGCAGTCAGGCTTACTGTCCCGCCCACCGCGGTTAGGGCGTCGCGAATGACGTGCGTGGAACCAATGCCAGGTTGCGATGTCTTGGTGAGGCCTGAGCCGTTGTCGATTGCGTGAATCGTTAACGTGCCGTCGTTCAGGGTGAACGTCGTGCGAAGTTCCGTGGCAGATCCGTGACGCACAGAGTTATGCGCAACCTCCACCAGAGCATTTCGGGTCGCTTCGAAAACCTCGGGTGTCATTTCGAATTCGTCGTAATCGGCTGGTAATCGCAGGATTTGTGCGGCCGCCGGATCGGTTAACATCTGGCTCAGTAGTAGCTCGGATGTCGCGATTCCACCGGCCTTGGCAATCTCCGGCGACAGCCTAGGCCGCGCTAGCTCATCGGACAGTCTCCGAAGATCAACCGTGGACGCTTCAAGCACATACCGGATCGTGTTGAGTAATGACTCGTGTACGCGGGACGCCGCTGTTCGCCACACACGCGCGCGCTCCTGCTCCCGCAGGGACTCGTCGGCTCGCCTTTCACGATCTCGGAAATCCTCATCAGAGGTACGAGCTGAGTTGAGAAGCGAGTTCCAGGCCCACCATGTGGCAAACGACGATGCGAGAACTTGCCCCGCCACGAGCCAACCTCCCCATAGGGCCATGGAATTACCGACGATGTTTGTGGGTTGCGCGAGCCAGACCACTTCAACGAGAAGTGGCCCTGCAAGGATCGAGGCAAGTCCGACCCGTCGGCCAACCAGAGTGATCGCGATGTAAGCGGCGTAGGAAGCTGCATTCGGCATCGGGATCCAAGCCGGCGATCCGTGTGGTGCCACCAGAGCGGTCATCGTCAGAGTCAAGACACCGGCCGAACAAAGCCAAAGGTACGACGGATGAGAGCCCAACATAGCGCCGCCGAGAACGAAGATGACGGCCGCGATGAGACCAACATGATCAACCAGCCGCAGCTGACTCCACATGGGAACCGCCCGCGATGATGCCACCGCGACAAGGACGAGTGCCAACATCGTCACCAGCCACCTACGAGTGGTGAACAGGGCTCTGGTTTCCGGGCCCGTTAACTCGTAGAGCATCGATTCTCCTGAAGCAGTGGCGTCGTGAGATTCCTGTAGTACGGTCTGATTGAGCTGGAGGTGCAGTGGTAAGCCAACCACGTTTCGTCATCCTTGAGGACCATCCACTGGTCCGGGAAGCTCTCGCGGAACGGCTTGTCCGCCATTTGGGGGACGTTGATTTCGTGTACACCGGAGACTCGGTGTCAGCGGCACTAACTGCGATCGAAGAGCGCGGCGTTGATGTCGTTGTTATGGATCTTGATCTCAACGATTCCGTATCGCCCGTCGTCAACGTGGTGAGTTTGGTTGAGACCGGAGCTCGCGTTCTTATCGTGAGTGCGCTGGGTGACGGAGTGACGATTCGCGCAGCGTTTACGGCCGGTGTCATCGGCTTTCTTTCAAAGAGCGCAGAGCCTGAAGAGTTTGTGGCCGCCATCGATGCCGCGCTTCGGGGTGAAAAGTACACATCGGCCGAAGCAGCAGCAGCGATGTTGGCCGATTCGGATTCGTTGGTTGACCTGTCAGATCAGGAACGACGGGCCATGGTCCTCTATGCGTCCGGTCTCAAAATGCGCGCTGTTGCTCGGCATATGGGTGTGAGTGAATCGACTGCGCGAGAATACATTCGGCGGTTGCGCGCTAAGTATGAGAAGGCCGGTGCCCCGCTGCCGAGTAAGACCGAGTTGTACCGCATGGCGCAGCGCGAAGGTATTCTTCCCTAGCCTTAGGGCCGTCGAGACTGTCGTTGGGGTCTAGCGCAAAGACTTGCTGCTCGCGGCCACTTCGTGTCCGCTGCGCTGCGCTTTTATTTGCGCCGCGACCCCTACGACACTCTCGACTTCGTTTGGGCTGCTAGACGGTTGGTTTCTTGCCGAAAATTTTTGAGCCCAGCGCGACGGCAATGATGGCGATAACGATTTGGATGCCATGGCGAATCCAGTCGAAGCCGCCGGTCTCCTTGACGCCGATCACACCTGAAAGCGCGTCTCCGGCGAACATCCCGACAATACCGGCCACGATGACTGACCAGAATGGAATGTGCTGACGGCCTGGCATCACAAGTCGAGCAACGATGCCAATGATCGCGCCGCCGATGACAATCCAAACCAGATTGCCGAGACTCCAATTCATGTGCTGCTCCTGTAGTGGTTCGTCGCTTTCGACACGCACATTGTTTATGTGTCCACTAGTCAATCGGACTCCTTGGGAATTGTCATTAACGATCTTGTCGTCAGTGCATGTGACACAGCCTGTGAGTCTGTGAAATCGAGTCAAACCCGTCCACATGAAACGACCCCAGTGTCACACCTTTTCGGCATGACACTGGGGTCGATGTACAGTGCTAAAGCGTTGTGCCTAGTGGAATTAGAACAGGCTCGAGATCTGGTCGGCGATGCCCTGACGCTCTTCGAGGGACATGTTCAAGACCTTGTCCTTGAGCTCGCTGGCCTTTGCCAGGACCTGCTCCTTCTGGTCGTCGGACAGGGTGTCCCACTTCTCGCTTAGCTTGCCGATGATTTCCTGAGCCTGCTCTGGGTGTGCTTCTGCGAAGCCCTGAAGTGCTTCGATGATTGGCTGTGACATAGAGACCTCCGTTAGTGACGTAGTTGTCGTCGACAAAGTAACCCGCTTGTGATGAAGGTGGGTAGTCGCCAATCTGAACGACACTAGATGCGGATGTGAAGGATTAGCCCCCGGCCATCGCACCGAAAATGCGCAGTTCCTGATTGCCGCTCCGCCCTTTGCGAGTGCCAAGGAGAACTCGCGCTTGCGTCCGGGTTCCCCTCGTGTGGCTGATGAAGACTTATCTCACATGCCGCCTAAGTCGTAGCAGCGTAACGCGTTCGTGCGCGCCATCATGTCGACGTAGCGCAGCGCATCGCGCTCGCCCAGGTAGTCGTCGTCCAGCCAACTTTGTAGAACTTGTGCGGTACATCGACGCCAGATCAATGCTCCGCAGTAATACAGCTCAGGCAATCCGAAAGCATCGGACGAAAACAGCACCTTGCTGATCGGGGCAAGCTCTAGTGAATCGCGCACGAGTCGCACAGCTGACGGGCCTGTGTAGTTGAGGATCGCGCCGGTATCTAGCCACACGTGTGGATACACCTGGGCCAGAAATCCGGCTTCGCGAATGAATGGGTAGCAGTGAAGGAGAGTGATCTGGACACCGGTATCAACAGTTCGCCGGATGAACTCGGTCATCTGGGTTGGATCGCAGCGGTGCAGGTTGATATCGGAATCCCCGTACCCGACGTGAAACTGAATCGGCTTGTGGAATCCCACGGCCGTCCAGAGGATGTGGCGTAGTAGGACTGGGTGACTCAATCGAGCCCGACCGCTTACCTCGATGTCCGCGAGCCATTCACCTGCTGCATGATCGACCTCAGCATCGGTCGGCCGTTCGGGATCAAAGTCCAAACCGTATCGATAAGCGATGATTGACTTGAAACCGTGCGCACTTAATGCCCGTCGAGCTAGTTCGTCGGCAAACGCTTGGCGAAATCCTGCGGCGTCAGTGTGGCCTATGACCGATTCGGCAACACTCTCCAGCCGAACGATTTCCAATGTCCGCGCTCGAGCCACCTCACCCATTTCGTTGAGGTCCAAGATGTTCGTGCTCCGAAAGCCCGAGTCGATGATCAACGTATCGATACCAGTCATAGGCATGAGGAGTTTGCCAAGTTCGGCTTGTCCAACGGCCGCTCTTGCCTGCCAATACGTGTCGGCGTCGGCATGGCGATCAAGGCCAAGCAGCGGCGACACTTCGGCTCGGACTGTGATTCCAAACGGCGAATCGAAGATTGTTTGGCCCGGCGGTTCGACCCAATCGGACTCGGTTGCAAGTAGTTCGAAGTCCGCTCGTGAGAGATCAGAACGCATGAGTCCGTGGCAGTGATGGTCGATCAATTGCACGTTGTTCAATGCGTCGGCGATGACCGTCATGAAGTCTCCTTTGTATGCGAGCTCAGACCAGTTGCAGCACTGCTGAACTACTTCCCTGCGGAACCAACACATGCCACGCTAGGCAGGTGCAGTCCTTTGCACAAGACTCGAGATTCTATGAGTGTGACGGTGACGCCGCCGAGCTCGGCCGGACCGATGTGATCAGGCAGTGCGGCTCGGCCGCAGCGCGAGAGGATGGGAATGAGCGACGACGGTCTCGTCATGCTGGCATGGAGTGACTATGTCGGAGTCACCCGCTGTCGTGGGGTGTTGGCAAGCCAATTCAATGAGCGGCTGGAAACTGGTCTTGGTTGGGCTGTTGCGGGGCAAGCCCTCACTCCATTTGCTGACATCGCTCCAAATCCTTGGGGCCCGATGCTCGAAGTGCGTCAGGTTCCCGATCCAACCTCGCGAGTGACCGTCGACATCTGGCCCGATGCCCCGGCCCTTGACTTCGTCATGTGCGATTCACGTACGCCAGATGGCGAGCTATGGGACTGCTGTGCGCGCGGGTTCCTGCGCAAAGCCCTCGATGATCTTCTTGCCGAAACGGGCGTCGAACTGCTTGCCGCGTTCGAGCATGAGTTCACAGTGGTTCCGCAGACGGACGTCGCGCCGCCGTTCTCTCTGGCAGCGATGAGAGAGCAGGCTCAACTCACCCATGACATCGCTCGCGCTCTGACGGCCGCGGGTCTGATTCCCGAGACGGTGGAACCCGAGTATGGGTATTCCCAATAT
Source organism: Actinomycetota bacterium (assembly GCA_947455705.1). Classification (GTDB taxonomy): domain Bacteria; phylum Actinomycetota; class Actinomycetes; order S36-B12; family CAIYMF01; genus Longivirga. The sequence continues at coordinate 7,383 of CANGPO010000008.1, forward strand.
GAGGTCACGGTGTCCCCATCGCAGGGTGTGTCAGCAGGGGATCACGCGATCGCCACGAGGGAAATCATCCGGGAATGTGCGCGAAGGCTGGGGTTGCAGGCGACGTTCTCTCCCAAGCCATTTCTCGATGGACCGGGCAACGGTGCACATGTGCACTTTAGTTTCGTCGCGCAGGATGGATCGAATGCGACGTATGACTCGGCGCATGAAACAGGTGCCAGTGCACTGGCCCGTTCGTTCATAGCCGGCGTAGTCCGTCACATGCCAGCAATGTGTGCCCTCGTTGCTCCGAGCCCGGTGTCGTATTACCGGCTGGGCCCGCATCACTGGAGTTGTGGCTATGCCTCATTTGGAATTCAGAATCGTGAAGCTGCGATCAGGATATGTCCGTCTACGTCCCGCGATCCGCAAGCCCAATCGCGAGGCTTCAATCTTGAACTGCGCCCACCGGATCCAACGGCGAGCCCCTATCTCGTCCTCGGCGCCTTAGTTCGCGCCGGGCTTGAGGGAGTGCGCGCTGGACTTGAACTCCCACCAGCCTGCGTTACGGATCCGGCGGAACTTAGCGACGACGAACGCGCTTCGATGGGGATTGCGCCGCTGCCATCCACTCTTGCAGAAGCGATTGACGTTTTCCTCGCTGACGAGAAAGCGGTCGCATGGCTGCCCGACACCATGCGCGACTCGTATCTGGACGTTAAGCGGGTGGAGTTAACGTTGACTGATGGTGAGACGAACGAGGAAACGGCTGCTCGCTACCGAAAGGCGTACTAATCGTCACGACGGTGTTGCAATGTGCGAACCCGAATTAGATGGCACGCATTCGATTGTTACGTGGCTGATGCTCTAACTCTGCAAGACCGAGTTCTTCCATGAGCGGCGGAACATACATTCCGAAGCGGCCACGAAAGCCTTTCTTCAGCCCGTACCAGCCGCCGATCGGGTTGTCTGCTGCTCGACCCCACGCTTCGACGGTTCCATCCTTTGCGGGCTTCTGCTCATCTGCAGAACCAAGTTCGATCCAATCGCCGTGGGCGATCAGCATGGCCTTCAAGTCATCGAGGCATCGAGCGTCATAGAGCAGGACGGTTTTGCCCACGGTGCAGACGATCACCTCGACGCCGTCCCGCGCACTGCGGTGCATGGTGTATTCGGACGTTCCTGGTGGCGTCTTCAATACCCACGGATCAGCTTCTGTACCTGTACCGCTCATGGGACCCCCATCGTGTGACTGCGTACTCGTCACACTCTCATGATCGAGGTCAGGATTGCTGGTTGACGCTTAAATTGAACGACTCCGCTCGGGTCATCGACCTGTGATTGGTGATGAAGATTCGCTCACAGATGTGTGATTGCGTCCGATAAGAATCGTGATGACTACACAGGTGCAGACCCCGCCCGCGGGCTCCGATGCGCAGCGGCATGACGCGACCGGAAGAGGCACAGCGCGGTTGCGGGACGTACGTTGGCATTCAGCACTAGGTATGGCGGCTTTCGTCGCGGCTGCCGTCGTTGCGTCGCTGATTCCAACGCCGGCCCATGCTGACGACAACCTCGCGGCCCGGATCACGCAGGTGTCACAGCAACTGGATACTCTGGAGTACGAGCAGGTCAGTGCTGTTGATGCGTTGCAAGCAGCCGTTCATCAGCAGACTGAGCTAGATGCTCGATTAGTGGCCCTCAATGAGCAGATAGCCCAGACGCAGGAGTCACGCGAACAGGCCACCCACCAGGTGAACTCGATCGCGGCCACTGCATATATGACGGGTCAAGTTTCCACCGCCATGAGCTTGGTTTTTGCCGATTCTCCGAGGCAGTTGATTGATGGCGCCTATGACCTCCAGTCGCTGTCAGCCACGACCAACCACATCTTGACTGAGGTGAAGAATAAGCAGCAGGACTTGGCGTTGCTGGCGGCTCAGGTCTCGACTACGCAGGCCGAGCAACGCAGCGTCGTAAAGTCTGCAGCCCGGCTTCGGGCTCAACTCGATACGAAAGTGGCGCAGGAGAAAGCGTTACTCGCGTCATTGAAATCGGCGCAGCGCGCCGCACTCACCAAGGCTCTGGCTGCTCGGAAGGCTGCGATCAAGAAGGCAGCTGCGCAGCAGGCGGCGCGAGTCGAGGCCGCGCGTCGGGCTGCGGCCATGGTGGCCGTCACGGTTGCGCCGGGGCAGTCAGTCTTGTCGGCTTCAGCGACCGACGTAACGGCCACCGCGTGGGAAGACCGTTCGATGGTGGTGATCGCATATGCGCTCAGCCAGATTGGCAAGCCCTACTCGTTCGATGCACACCCGCCTACGAGTTGGGATTGCTCGAAGTTAACCTCAGCTGCGTGGGCCCAGGTGGGGGTGACGTTGGAAGCGTATTCATTTACTCAGTACAACCAGGCTCGTCACATCTCCCGCTCGGAATTGCTGCCGGGCGATCTGCTCTTCTTCTTCGAACGCGGCGCACATCACGTGGGGCTGTACCTTGGTCAGGGATTCATGGTTGACGCAGCGAATCCACGTGCCGGAGTTACGGTCAGCCGGCCCTTCGAAGGTTGGTACGCAGCTCATTACACGGGTGCAGCCCGGCCCTACTGAGCCCACGCACCGATCGGCATGCGCAGCGTGGTCAGGTGGCATCGTAACTGCGTCAAGTCAAGCGCATGGATTGCTCAAATGTTCGCCAGACCTACCTAAAGACCGTGCATCACAGGACAACTTTCGACAGTCTTGTCCCACTAATCGTCTACGACAGGAGTGAACATGTCTGACTACACAGAAGACATCAACAAGTACACCAGCGGCGTCAACGACGCAGCGGTGAAGAGCATCGTTTCGTACTGTGGCATCGCACTTCAGGGCGCTGACTCCTCACTCGTCGCGTCGACGGATCCATCGGAGATCGCGACCGTCCGTGAGGGCTTTGCAGCAAAGAAGCTTGGGCTTTCGGCTGAAGAGGCTGACGCTGGCATTGCCAAGGTCGTTGAGAAGATGAAGGACGAGCGCAACAAGCACCGCGTCACCTTCTACTACCTCTTGGCCGAAGAGACCGGAACGCTCGACAAGTTGGCCTAATTCCCCAGGCCGGCCCGCCAGCTGGCTGTCGCCGTGACATGAATTGCCTGAGTTACATACGTGAAGGGTAGGAGCCTTGGCTCTTACCCTTCACGTATGTTTGCGTCGGTAGTTCCCCGCCGACTACGAGTTCGGGAAAGCCCATAGCGAGGTCGGAGCGCGGAACTCCCAACCTTTGAAGTCAGCAGGGCGCGTGGGGTCGAGCCGAAGATTCGGATACCGACCGACGAGGACCTCCAACGCGATCCGCATTTGGTGTCGCGCGAAGGCGTGCCCCGAACAGAAATGCTTGCCGAATCCGAATGCTGCCTGTGAACCCCGAACTCTGTTGAGGTCTCGGTACAGATCGAATCGATCGGGATCGGGGAACACATCCTCATCTCGATTGGCCGACGAAAGCAATGCCGACACCGGTGCTCCAGCGGGCACAGTCACACCGCCGAGTTCAACGTCCACTCGGGCAACTCGAAATTGAGTTCCGATGGGGGCTACCCAGCGCATCCCTTCGTCTACCGCCCGCCCGATGAGAGATGGATCAGCGACAACGTCCTGCCATTGGTCGGCCTGAAACAATCCGACCACCACGGAACCGCAACCATGTCCTGGTTCCTGCATTCCACCGAGGATCGCAACTTTGAGCGATGGTAAGACGAATTCGATTTCGCGCGGGTCGCCGTCTTCTCTACCCGAATGAAGCATGTGAGACATCGTCGAGTTGTCTGGGTTGTTGCGCAGCATGTCCATGCGAGGAATAACGATGGCGTCGATCTCAGCGCATACCGCGTCACTGATTGCTTGTTTGGCTGGATCACGTTCGAAATTGGTGGCGCCGGCGTTCATACCTTTGAACCAGTGACGCAGGGTGTCGGCATCAATATCGCCGAGCCCTAGCACCTGTCCGAGGCTCAGCACCGAGATGGGTTCGAAATATTCGGCCATCAGATCAACGTCGTCGCGGCCGTAGAGGCTTTCGATCGCAGTTTCGGCAAGCGGACGAACTAGATTCTCGATGTAACCGTCAACTTCTCGGGGCCGAAACTTCCCATCGAAACTACGCCGGAGCTCGTGATGCACCGGTCCGTCGACAGCGATGATCGCCGGAGTCCCAAACGACATCTCGGCAGGGGATGTCCCATTCTCAGCGGTGAAAGATGCGGTGTCCTCGGCAACTGTTGACACGTCGGCATGGGTAGTGACGAACCAGGTATCAACGCAGGGTACGTACGCGACGGGAGCTTCCTGCCGCATCCGTGCGTAGATCGGATAGGGATCTCGATCAAGGTCCTCGACAGTCACGTCCGCCAAGAAATCCGATGTCATCGAAAACGCCTCCCGAGAAGATGGTGACGTCATCATGTCGGATCAAGCAGATCTTGTCCGCACATTTCCGGGTGCGCCGCACGCCGCTAGAAAGCACCTGCTTTTGTGCCCCCCGAGATCGCTAATCGGTGAGGTCTTCTAAGATCCGTTCCGCATCATTACGCTGGCCCGCGAATCGGCGCACGGCAGCGGAGTCGCGCAGGTCGATTCGCCGACGGCCCTTTGGATCAGAGCCGGATCCGACGTCGCGCTTTCGGCGATCAACGGCTGGCCATGATGTGCCGTATGTTCTTGCGACATTGAATAGCCGGTCGAACACACTCACATACGCCCGTGATTGTGGCTCCCAGTCGAGTTCAGCGGCGACTCGCTGGCGAGCGATCGTTCCGAGTTCCGCGCGACGCTCAGGTTCGTCGATGAGCGCGATGGTTTCACGGGCAAAGGCATCGACGTCTCCTGGCTCGACGTATACCGCGCAGTCTTCAGCGGAGTATCGGGTCTCGTGCAGATCGAACGTGACGACCGGAAGGGCGTATGACATGTATTCCATGGTCTTGTTCATTGTCGAGATGTCATTGAGCGGATTCTTCGGATCGGGGCAAAGCCCCACCTCAGCGGCTGAAAGGTAGTCGGCGATCTCGGGGGGAGAAACGCGGCCGGTGAAGGTTACGAATTCGTCGAGTTCGAGTTCGGTCGCTTGCTTCTTGAGATCCTCCAGGCAGTCGCCGAACCCCATGAGGACGGCATGCACATCCTTACGGTCGTACTTGTGAACGATCAGATCCATCGCCTCGAGCACCAGATCGACACCATCTTGCGGTCCCATGATCCCGAGGTACGCAAGTACGTGCTTACCGTCAAACTGCTCAGCCACGTCGCTAACGACGGGTCTCATGGTGGAGGTGTTCGGCCCGGATCGGACGACTGTAACTTCCTGCGCTGACTTATGACCGCGCTCGCGGGCGATACGTGCGTAGGACTCGTTGGTTGAGATCACGTGATCGGCCGTGCGGTAGGTCATCCGCTCGAGCCAGCGCAAACCACCTAGTTGTGCCTTGCCCGCCATCGTCGTGGGCTCGCCGAAGCGAGATAGAAAGAGTTCAGGATTGAGGTCGTGCTGATCGAACACGAAGCGAGCGCCGAGCAATTTGAACGGAAGTGCAAGTGCCCAGTATGTGTCCGGTGGATTGCACGCCTGGATGACATCGAATGGTTGCCCGCGCCACTCGCGAATGGCTCGACGAGCCGTGGCAAACCAGCAGTAAGTAAATTCGACTGCGAATCCTGCGAAGCCTTCGGCGACTGGCGGCGGGTCATACTTATGAATGCGGATGCCGTCGAATTCATGAAAATCTGGGTCTCCCGGCCCTTTAGGGCAGATGACGGCGACGTCGTACCCGGCAGCCTTGAGCGCTTGGCATTCGAGCCAAACGCGGCGATCGAGTGGCACGGGCAAGTTCTGGACAATCACCAGAACCCGAGCGTTAACCGTTTGACCGTCGGCTGCAACTGAGCCGGCGCTAACCATCAGTGTCCCCTGTCGTCAATCCTGCGCTGAAGGCATGTTGTCTTTCATGATCTGAAGATCATTCAACGTTTGTAACAATAGGTTGTCATTGATGCCACTCGTATGGGCCGAAGGGATGAATCACCTATCTGTGGGTAACTGTTGAGGTTTATGCACCCCGACCTCGATAGCATCAATGAATGCGTCGCGTCTTCGTTCTTTCGATAGACCCAGCAGTTGGGTTGGATCGGCGCGAACAACTCATCGCCCGCGCGTCGTCGGCGCTCATTGCCGTTGAGCGAGCAACTGGCCGTTCCGTTGAGCTTCTGCGCTTCGAATCCGGTGCGGAGGTCTTACTGGCGGTTCACGGTGATGATTCCGCCGACCAACTGCCCGACGTAGATGCGCGATTCGCCATTTTCTTGACCAAGGCCCCGTACACCACACTCGGTGAAACCGTTGGCGCGCATCGGTTTATGAATGAGGCGGGAGTCAGTGATAGCAGCCTGACTGAACTGGCAGCCCCCTTCGGGGCCGTCGTGCGGTCGAGTGCGTCGGCACCCATCGACGTCATCACCGATGTCAGTGGCTTGAGTCACATCTTTGTGCGATCGGGCAAGGGCTATGCGGCCGCGTCCAATTCACCGCAGGTGTTGTGGTCTTTGGACCCACGGTCCTTTGACGATGAGGCCCTGCAAGGATTCTCGATCATGGGTCACTTTGATAGTGACCGAAGCGGGTTTGCCGATGTTTGGAAGATTCCTGCTGCCCATCGAGCCCGATTGCACAGTGGACTTCTCAGCGTCGTGCGGTACAGCACCGAAGACATGATGCCGGCCGGTGGAACGGATCAGCAGCTGATTAAGGATGGCTCGGCCCTCCTACGTGATTTGGTAGGCGCGGCTGTTGCAACACATCCCGAACCATTGGTGCTCGAGCTCAGCGGTGGATTGGATAGCCGCGCGATTCTTGCTGCGATGACTCCCGAAATGCGTGCGAATACTCAGGCACTGACCTTGGGCCAGCCGGGAGAGACCGATTGGGAGTTGGCCACTGGCATTGCGAAGAAATATGGGATCCCTCATGAGTTCGTTGATCTGCGCGGGCTCAACGACCTAAGCCCGGAGCAGGCGTGGAACTTGGTGTACAGGTCGGCAATCAACCACGAAGGGCAGTCGCGACCCGTCACGAGTGCGGTGCTTGACTGGGTTGAGGCGCAACTCTCACACGGCCCGCGTTTTAATGGCAACAATGGCGAGTACGCCTCTGGCAGGTACTACGCCTTCCAGCGGTCCGGCAAGGTGACGCGGGCGCGGGTTGAACGGCTTGCTCGCTGGTGGATCTTTGCCAACGATCTCGTGGACCCATGGATCTTTAAGTCCGGTGTTCTCGAACATGCCCGTGAATCAACGGTCAGTCGAATGGAGACGGAGTTCCGTTCGTACGACGCTGATTGGTTCCGAGTAACCGACGACCACTACTTGTATGGCCGCATGCAGCGCTGGTGCGGATCGGACTTTTCCGTGTCGGCACATCAAAGGCCCATCCTTGCGCCGTTCTTCTGCGCTCCCTACTTGCAATGGGCCCGTCGACTCAGCCCAGATCAAAAGCGAATGGCGCGGATATTCAGCGGCATGATTCACGAGTTGAATCCAGAACTCGCAGACGTGTTCATCAAGACAGGTGCGGAAAAGCCGTGGATGACGCCGCGGGATTATTACGAACGCAAGGCAATCACGCGGGGCCGGATTGGTATGGAGTTCGTCACGGCGGTTTCTCGCAAGGGGTTGCAGCGGCTGCGTCCTGGAACGGACGTGCCACCGGCAGGTGGCCCATCCTTAACAGCACTAGTACGTCAACACTGGGTCGAAAACCCGAGCCTGCTTGAGCCGATCAGCCATATCGACTGGATTGATCACGATGCTACGTTGGCGATCATGACGGGAACTCGGACCCCGTCGACGTCAACAGTAAGTGTCCTTACGAATCTCATCGCGATGAGGAACATTCAGACGAGTTGCGGGAACTCCTAGTTAACGTCCCGTGAAGACAGCGTTACGTGTTGTGACGCTTGCGACATTTCCAATGTTCCTTTGGGATTTCCTGCCCTTCTCGTGAACTTCTCGTGAGTTGGCAACCCTAATTTTTGATCTAAGTAATTACTTCCAATCACTCTGAACGGCGCGAAAGCGAAACAAACGGGGGCACGATGTCAGACACGACGCAGTCGCGGCGAGGAGTAGAGCCGCCACCGTCCGTTGCCCCGAAGTTCCGTCGGATCGATTTCGTCGAGGCACTTGAAGGCTACGTTCCAAGCCCACGGGCGCCGCGCACCCACGACATCGCTCAGGTCCCGCCACCGGTCGAGCAAACGTCACCTGCGATTGAGCGTCCTAGGGTTGACTGGGCGAACGAAGGTCTCTGGCAGCACCAACTCGCCGTTCGGGCCTTCGTCGGAGATGCGCTGATCGGGCTCGTGTTCACCGTGCTCATCGAACTACGTAACGGTGTTGTTATTCCGGCTGCGATCGCATCACTGATTGCGTGGCCCGCTGCCATCTGGGCCTCCCGCGGTTACGAATACAAATTCCTCGGGATCGGCCCGGAAGAGTTCCGTCGCATTGCCGTCGCTGGCCTTTCACTACTGTGTGCAGTCTCGGTCGCCGGTGTGCTCTTGAAGTGGCAGTCGGCGCGTGGGGTGGTGCTGTGCTTGATGGCAGCCACTGTCGTCACGCTGCTTTGGCGTTATGCGCTGCGCCGCATACTTCATCGCGAACGACGTGACGGTAGGAACATGCACCGCGTTCTTGCGGTGGGCCATGAGTTGGCGGTTGAAGAACTTGTGCGCGAATTGCGTCGCGATTCGCACCATGGCCTCGACGTCATCGGAGCGTGCATTCCTGGTGGGCCGCGTAAGGCCCATCCGGGGACCTTGGCTTCGGAGTTGGCCCTTGGCTCATTCGACGATATTGATCGTGTTGTAGCCGATTACGGAGTTGATACGGTCGCGGTGCTGTCATGTCCGGAGATGGACTACAACGCTTTCCGTCGCCTGGTGTGGGAGCTTGAGCCTCGTAACGTCGATCTCTTAGTTGCGCCTGGCACTATCGAAGTGACGGGTCCGCGGCTGAGCGTTCGTCCGGCGGCCGGTCTTCCGCTTCTGCATCTAGAAGCGCCCGAGCTCACAGGTGGACGTCGCGTACTTAAAGAGTGTGGCGATCGCTTGAGTGCGGCCCTTGGTTTGTTGGTGTTGCTACCGATTTTTGCGATCGTGGCCCTTGCGGTCCGGTTGGATTCGCCCGGTCCGATTGTCTTCCGGCAGAAGCGGGTTGGCCTTAACGGTGATGAATTCACGATGTTCAAATTCCGCTCGATGTACGCCGATGCGGAGGCGAGGTTGGCCGAGATTGCCCACCTCGACGAGCATGGCACTGGGCAGTTGTTCAAGGTTAAGGATGATCCGCGCATCACGCGGGTAGGCGCGTTCATCCGCCGCTATTCCGTGGATGAACTACCTCAACTGTTCAACGTTGTGCGTGGAGAAATGTCCCTCGTTGGTCCGCGTCCGCCGCTACCCCGTGAGGTGGCTGCCTATGCAGAGGTTGCCATGCCACGGCTGAAGGTTAAGCCTGGTTTGACGGGGCTGTGGCAGGTCAGTGGTCGTTCAGATCTCTCCGTCGAAGAATCGGTGCGCCTTGATCTGCGTTATGTCGAAAACTGGTCGTTGACGATGGACGCGATGATTCTGTGGAAGACGGCGCGCGCGGTGTTCGGTAAAGCTGGGGCCTACTGAGCCTTCAAAGGTGGGCGTCGCTCTGCGTTCCGGTGAGTGAGACTGCACCTTCATGCGCAATCGCAGCAGTGCCTGCAAGACATAGACGCCCGATCTCTGGTGTCATTACAGGTGTGCCGTTGTTGCGGTGGGTGTGCAATGCCGACCGTCGGCTTTGCCTGGTGGACGTGGAGAGCTAAGAGTCGATGAGTTCGCAGGACCCACGCCTGTCGACTGACCCTGTCGGCCCCCCTGATGGGGACGTCAGGGGTATTCAGGGTGGCCTACGCGGCCAAGTTCTTAAGGGCTTGGTGTGGGGAGCGGGTGCTCGGGTAGCTGGCCTGATAATCCAGATGATGGGGACGGTCGTCCTCGCCCGACTCATCGCACCGAGTGAATTCGGACTCTTCGCCATCGCGGCTGTCTTCTACGGCTTTGGTGGGCTGGCGGGAAACCTCGGACTTGGTACGGCAATCATCCAGCGACCGCGCATCACCGAGGCTCATCTGTCGACTGCCTTCTGGTTCAACGCTGTGATCGGTGTGGGCCTGACCCTCCTGCAGATCGCATTGGCACCTTTGCTTGCCGGGTGGTTGCACCAGCCTTCGGTGACGCCACTCATACAGCTAGTCGCGCTCGCTTACACACTTTCCCTTTCCACCGTTCCGATGGCCATTCTCGAGCGATCGATGAAGTTTCGGACGGTTGCTATCGTCGAGATGTTCTCGTCGTGGACCGCACTTGCGTGTGCGGTGGTCGGCGCGTTCATGGGCTTTGGTGCCTATGCCCTTATCGGCCAGATCCTGATCTTCAATGTGTTGCTCAGTGCGAGCGCCCTACTCGCTGCACGGTGGTGGCCGCGAGTCCGTCCGACGGCCGCAGCGCTCAAAGACCTGTGGTCGGTCAGCATTTGGTTCACTCTTGGCAATCTCATTGGTTATTGGGGCCAAAGTGCCGACACACTCGCCCTAGGTCGCACCCAGTCGACGGCGCAGGTGGGCTACTACAACCGCGGTATCAACTTGATGCAACTTCCGATGCGTCACCTCGGCGGGGTTTTGACTCGTGTTACCACGCCGGCGCTGTCGTACATGCAGTCGGATGTTGAACGGAGCAAGGCAGCATGGTTGCGATCGGCGACGCTTATGGGTCTGGTGTCATTTCCGGTGTGCTTAGGTATGGCGGCAGCGGCCCCCGCACTTGTCCGCACTCTGTGGGGTGCAACCTGGATTCCGGTGGTGCCTCTCCTGCAGGTTTTATCGCTGGCCGGCATTGCGTGGAGCTTGGTAGTTGCCGCTGAAGGTTTGTTGATGGCTCGAGGTCGGGCCAAGACGTTCTTCTGGCTATCGATTGTGAGCAGTGTTGTCACGATTGCTCTGGTGCTCTTTGGTGTCAGATACGGTGCGATCGGTGTCGCGTACGCGATCCTTGCTCGCGGTTGCCTTCTGTTACCTGTCTACATTCGGGTTTGTCTCAGCGAAATCCATGTAACCGTCCTCGACGTCATGAGCGCTATTTGGAAGCCATTGGTCGCCGCTGTTGTCATGGGTGGCGTCGTTTGGGGTGCCGGTAAGGGGCTTAACTCGTTGTCCGCAGTGTTACTCCTTGTGATTCAAGTCTTTGTCGGAGTCTGCGTCATGTGGGTGATGCTCAGAATTCTGGCTCCCGAGCTGCTACGAGAGGCGCGGGCCGTGATGCGACGTGGTTCCGATAGCAGCAACGACGATTCGTTGAGTGCCGGGGCCGCAAACTAACGACCTGCTCAATACGTACCGTGATCGGCGTCACCCGTTCAGCCTGCGCAGCAGGAGTCAACAGCATGGTCCGTGACATGATCCAAGAGCAGTAACTGGCGACCTGTGAGGGGATCGACGAATCGTGTCAGGCAAGGACGTCCTATCGACGCTCTGGAACGCGACGGATCGTCTCACCCCGCAGGCGCGCGGTCAGGCGAAAATCGTTGTTAACTCTGTCGCCGCGCCATTTCTTGGATCAATCAACGGTGCCGGTTCTGCCGGCCAGGTATCGATTACCTTTGACGATGGTCCGGAGCCCACTGTTACCCCGCAGCTACTTGAGCTGCTTCGAGAACGTGGCGTCAAACTCACCTTCTTCGTTCTGCTCACCCAATGCCGTCGTTATCCTGAACTTCTTCAAGCGATTGTTGCCGACGGACACGAGATCGCCCTTCACGGTGTCGATCATCGACGTATCACCGAACTACCGTATGGCCTTGCGGTTGACTACTTAGCCGGTGCCAAGCGGGAGTTGGAAGAGCTAACAGGTCAGCGAATAGACCTGTACCGGCCGCCCTTTGGATCCCAATCACTGAGCTCGTGGAGTGCGGTGCGCAAGGCGGGAATGCAGGTCGTGGCGTGGAGTTGTGACGGCGCTGATTGGGTTGATCGCGATGTCGATTCGGTGGTTACCGATTCGATGGCCAGGTTGAGCAGCGGTGGGATTTTGCTGCTTCACGAACGGTTAGAGCCAGATCCCAAACGCGATGCTCCGAAAACGTCATTCGATCGCGTAGACATGACCTTTCGTCTGCTGGATCAGGTGTCTGCAAAGGGATGGACTCCGACGACGGTCGGCAACATGGTTGCTGAGTCAGGTGCGCGGCGCACGATGTGGTTTAGGCCATGAGTAGCTGCGATCGAAACATGTTGCACAAGCCCATCTTCCGTCGCGGGCGTTGACATGGCGAACAGCGGTCCTATCGCCAGCATCGTCATCCCAGCCCACAACGAGCAGGCTGTGATCGCCCGGACTCTGACAACGCTGCTTGCCGGCGCATATAACGGTGAGTTTGAGGTCGTGGTGGTCTGCAACGGCTGTACGGATTCGACCGCCTCGGTGAGTGAGACGTTCGCCGATCGTGGAGTTCGCACACTTTCGATCGAAACTCCCTCAAAGATCGCCGCACTCAATGCTGGTGATCAGGCCGTTTCAATATTCCCGCGCGTGTATCTCGATGCGGACGTCCGCGTTTCTACCGAATCGATTCGCAAACTTGTGGCAACTCTCAACACTGGTGCGCTCGCAGCTGCGCCACGCGCACAGTTGGATCTGAACGATTGCTCGATGTTAGTGCGCGCATACTTTTCCGTCTGGTCTCGACTCGGCCATGTGAACCGTGGTCTCGGTTCCGGGGTGTATGCGTTGTCGGCGCAGGGGCGTGAAAGATTCGCTGAATTCCCCGACGTCCTTGCTGATGACTTCTACGTGTACTGCCTTGTTGGTGGCGAGAATCGGGTAAGCCCGAGCGATGCCTATTCGATCGTTGATCAACCGCGCACTCTGTCTGATCTGGCTAAGCGTCGATTGCGAATTGAAAAGGGCAACGCTGAACTACGTCGGCAGGGGCTAACCGCTTCGGCAGGTGGTGCAGGACTCGTCGACGTTGTACGCAAGGAACCGCGCCTCCTGCCGAATGCGGCTCTGTACGCGGGTTTGCATGCGTGGGCGCGTCAACGGGTGAGTCGCATGTCTGTAACCGAGGTTGGGTGGCAGCGCGCTGAATCTTCTCGACTCAACGTCAATGGGGGTGAGCAGTTGTGAATGACCCAGGACTCGTATCCATCGTGATGGTCACCTACAACAGTGCCGATTGGCTTGACTCGTCAATCGGAACGATCGATCGCGGTGCGCAAGACGTTCCCTACGAAGTCATCGCTGTAGACAATGCGTCGGCCGACGATACCGTCCATCAACTGACCACGCGATTCCCGCAGGTTCGCCTCATTGCGAACTCGACGAATGAGGGTTTCGCGCGCGCAGTGAATCGAGGGGCGGCAGCGGCCGCGGGCGACTGGATCCTGCTGTTGAATCCGGACACTGAGGTTGAGAGCGGTGCGATAGCAGCACTGGTCTCCTTCGCCATCGCACACCCGGGCCATGGCATTTATGGTGGAAGAACTGTGACTCCAGAAGGCGACGTCGATCCAGCGTCCTGCTGGGGTCTTCCCAGCGTTTGGAGTACTGCATGTTTCGGACTTGGCTTGTCGACGGCCTTCAAGAAGTCGCTGCTCTTTGATCCGGAATCACTGGGCCGCTGGCAGCGAGACTCAGTTCGCGAGGTGGGTTTCGTGTCAGGAAGTTTGCTGCTTATGCCGCGTTCCGTCTGGGCAGAGCTGCGCGGTTTTGATGAGCGATTCTTCGTTTACGGGGAAGATGCTGACTTGGGAGCCCGCGCTCATGCCTTGGGCTACCGACCGATCGTGACGCCTGAGGCCACAATCGTCCATGCGGTTGGGGCTTCGTCAACCAGGGTGAACAAACTGGTACTTCTATTTGCGGGTAAGGCCACGTATGCCGAGACACATTTCCACGGGTTGGGACGTCCGCTCAGCAAGATAATGCTGCAATCTGGTGTCGGTATTCGAGCGATGCTTTCTCGCGCAACAAAGCGAGAAACTGGCTGGGCTGGTGCGTGGGAACGACGACGTGAATGGCGTGACGGGTTTCCACTCCGGACGCAGGGTTGACCGCTGAGTTCGTGACGTTGACCGTGATCGAGGACGTAGTAGAGATGACGGTAAATCATTCGTGAATAACCCGTTTAGCCCATCTTCTCGGCTACATCGAGTGGGGATCGGCGTACTCCCAATGGCATACTCAATAGGAAGCGTTAAATACCCCAAGTAGCCAAAAGCGAAATGGATGGCACGTTATGGACTTCTGGACTGGTGTCCAGGTACTCAAGCGGCAGTGGAAGGTGTGGCTTGCAGGCCTGCTGATCACTGTGCTCGCTGCTGCGGGCGCCTTTTTGCTTGTGAAGCCAAAGTACGTAGCCAACTCTGACAACTTGATGCTGCTTCCTACGCAGTCGGGAATCAACGTTCAGCCGTATCAGGCCAATCCCTACCTGAACATTTCCTCCGGCTTGACCGTCACCGCTGAAACGATGATTCAGGCAATGAATGGTGACGCCACTCTTGATGCGTTAAAGCAAGAAGGTGCGGTCGGTAAGTTCTCGGCGGTCGGCTTCCTTGGTAATGCGCCAATGGTCACCCTGGAGGTTGAAGCCGGCAGCGATAGTGAAGCCATGTCGGGTCTCAATCTTTATGGGGAGCAATTGCGCAAGCAGTTGGCGCAGTTGCAGCAGCAGGCACAGGTCCCGCCGGAGCAGGTGATTTCTGCGGTTGCGATTCGCTACCCCGTCGCTGCCACAAAGGATTCTGGCAGCCGAATTCGCGCGCTTATTGGCATTGTTGCTGTTGGCGTGATCCTGTCGATCTTTGCAGCGTTCTTGGCCGAACAGCGTCGACGCAATCGCATCCGGTCAGACGCCATGAACCGTTCCGCGGCCGCGGACGGGCCGACGAATGCTGAGCACCTCCTGATCTCAGACGGTAAGTCTGCTCAGAATTGAAATGAGCATTCAGGAACTCGAGACCGCGGACGCGTTCGCGATACCGGACGTGTCTAAGCCGGCACCCGATGCGCGGCCACTTCTCGTCGTATTCCTATTCCTGCTCTTTTTAATCCCGGCCGGTCTTGTGGTCGGAGCAATGGGGGCGCCGGGCGCACCGGCCGCTCTGTTCTCACTCCTGCTTTTGGTGTGGTGGCTGGCCGGTCAGATCATGTACCACGAATGGAATGCACCCGGCCGCCATCCCATCCGATTAATGGTCATGGTCTTTTTTGTGTCTGCCATGCTGTCGTTCGTCGTGGGCAACATTCTTGGACTTCATGATCTTGAAGCCTCCGGCGCCGATCGTGGGATGTTGAGCATCCTTGGTTGGGTCGGATTGACTCTTGTGGCGTGCGACATGCTGCGGAGCCGCGAGAGTATCGACCGACTCCTTCAAACACTGACGTATCTGGTCACCTTTGTGGCCTTTCTCGGCATCGTGCAGTTTGTCACGCACATCGATATCGCAAACATGATCAGCATTCCTGGGCTCACCCCGAACGGAAACTTGAACGGCTCGTTCAATCGCTCGGGCTTTCTGCGTGTGTCTGCGACCACCTCACATCCGATTGAATTCGGCGTCATGGTGGCGTCGACGTATCCACTGGCGCTGCACTATGCACTCGATGATCCGCGTGCGTCGAAATTCGTCCGATGGCTTGTCGTGGTTATCTTGACGATCGCCGTCCCACTTTCAGTGTCCCGTTCCGCCATTCTTGGACTCGCCGTCGGAATGGTTGTTCTGTTGGTGTCGTGGCCGGCTCCACGACGTTGGTTCGCCGTGATGGTGTCACCGCTGATTTTGATCGGAATGCGCGTCGTCATGCCCGGCCTATTGGGAACGCTGTTTTCCGGCTTTACACATCAGGACGACAGCATCAAGGGGCGTACGGACGATTACGCGGTAATCGGCACGTACATTGATCGGTCTCCGTTTGTGGGTACGGGATTCGGCACGTTCATCCCGAAGAAGTTCATCATCCTTGATAACCAGTATCTCGGCTCGGCCGTCGAAATGGGCTACGTCGGTTGCGCCGTGTTGGTCCTGTTGATGGTCGTGGGATTCGCGACGGCACGTGGTGTCGTTCGTCGCGCCGCTGATTCGCAGACTCGGTCGCTCGGGGTTTCGCTATCTGCGTCGATCCTGGTGCTCGCCGTCACCTTTGTGACCTTCGACGGATTGGGCTTTCCCATCGCTGCGGGGATGTTGTTTCTCTTCCTCGGGGTGATCGGAGCTCTATGGCGTGTAGTCGGAGGGCCGTCCGGAGTGCAGCGTGTTCCTAAGTTGAAGAAGCGCCGCGGATCACGCCTTTCCGTTGGTACTCAGCGGGTTTGAGAGCGTAGAGACGAAGACATGAATCGCCTGGGCTTTGCGTGTAAATGGGACATTGATCCGAGGACTACCTGGTCAGGTACCAATTGGGCTTTGATAACTGCCCTACAAGCCCGCATTGACACTGTTGATGTAGGGACTCACCTGTCCCCATTGAGGCGACGAGCGTGGCAAGCCCGCGGCCTTCGCCGCAAGGATGGTGCGTGGATCACACGCTGGGAGAACACTCCGCCGTGGGAGAAGTACCTACTCAACGACGTACAAAGAAACGTCACCGCTAGTGGGTGTGATGCCGTCCTTGAGATTCAGGATGTTGGCGTTGTAGATCGGCCATTCTTTATCTACCAAGACTTGAGTTACGACGTGTTAGCCCGCGAACTCGAATCATCGGATGAGGGTGTGACGCACTTTTTCAGAGGTTTGGATCGCGAACTGCTCGAGCGACGACGAGCTCGCCAACATGAGGTCTTTGCCAAGGCGGCCGGAGTGCTGGCCATGAGTGCCTCGTACGCGGACAGTTTGGTTCGTGAATCGGGATTACCACCGGACAAGGTGCATGTTGCGTATCCGGGTGCGACCTCTTTGGCAGGGGCCTTGTCGGCTGCGCCGCGCCGAGACCGAACAGCGCCGCGTACAAAGCTTCTCTTCGTCGGCACGACCTTCTTGGTGAAATCCGGTGACGTTGTGCTCAAGGCTTTTGAGCTACTCCGGCAACAAGATCGTTCGCTGACGCTGACCATTGTCGGCCCGGCGATATGGCCGATGGATGGTCCTGTGCCCGACGGAGTTGACTTCCGCGGCCGCGTTCCACGCTCCGAGATAGCCACGATCATGGACGAGCATGACCTCTTCGTTATGCCATCTCGCCTCGAGGGCTTCGGAATGGTGTTCGTCGAGGCGTTGGCCCGTGGCTTGCCCTGCATTGGTCGTCGAGCGTTTGCGATGCCCGAACTGATTGAAGACGGCGTAACCGGTGCCATTGTCGACACTCTGGATACGAACCTACTAGCCGAGGCGATCGTCAAAGCGCTCGCGGACGATTCAATCTATGAAGCGACCAGCGCACGTGCTGCCTCAGCGGCGGAGCTGTTTAGTTGGGATCGGACAGCGTCCACGATGATTGACTTCATGAAATCAAAACTCTGATCCAATGCACCCCTGCGGGTGATGCAGAGCAGGCGAGCGTCAACGCCGATCCACTATCCTTGGCGTATGCGATATCTCGTTACGGGTGGAGCGGGATTCATCGGTTCCCATTACGTCCGCTCCGTGTTGACCTCTGGTTGGACTTCTGCCGATGTCACGTCCGTTACCGTTCTGGATTCCCTCACGTATGCAGGGAATCGGGCAAATCTGGATCCCGTCGCAGACGACCCTCGCCTGACGTTCGTGCACGGTGATATCTGTGACGCCGACCTCGTCGATGGGCTGATCGCTGATGCTGATGCGGTTGTTCATTTCGCCGCCGAGTCGCATGTGGATCGCTCGATTGATGGTGCGCGAGTTTTCGTACATACCAATGTGATTGGTACGCAAACATTGCTCGAGGCAGCACTTCGTCATCGAACCGGGCGCTTCGTTCACGTTTCGACTGACGAGGTCTACGGTTCGATCGATGAGGGCTCGTGGACTGAAGATGCCCCGGTCGCGCCGAATTCACCGTATTCAGCCTCGAAGGCGTCAAGTGATTTGATCGCACTCGCCTATGCCCGTACACATGGCCTGGACATCGTCGTCACTCGTTGCTCAAACAACTACGGCCCGTACCAGTTCCCCGAGAAGGTCATCCCACTGTTCGTGACGAATCTGCTCGACGGATTCAATGTGCCGCTGTATGGCGATGGTGACAACGTCCGGGATTGGCTTCACGTTGACGATCACTGCCGCGGGATCGACCTCGTCCTTCATGGCGGTCGTCCAGCCGAGGTGTACAACATCGGCGGCGGTACAGAGTTATCCAACAAAGAGCTCACAGCACTTCTTCTCGATGCTTGTGGTGCGGACTGGTCACGGGTCGATCGGGTCGCAGACCGCAAGGGGCATGATCGTCGTTATTCGGTTGATATCACTCGTATTCAAGAGGAACTCGGTTACGAGCCGAAAACCGAATTCGCGACCGGGTTGGCTGACGCGGTTGATTGGTATCGCACCAAGCGTGACTGGTGGGAGCCGCTCAAGTCGCGTGCGGCTCTATCGAAATGAGCCAAACAGATCTGCGCTGGGCAGTTGTTGGTGCAGGCGGAATGCTGGCTGCGGATGTGATTCCCCTGCTTGGTGGTCGTGACGTTCGAACCTTCACCCGGCAGCAACTGGACATCTGTGACCCTGCTGCCGTGCGAACGGCGCTGGCTGAGGTGGACGTGGTCGTTAACTGTGCTGCATACACGGCCGTCGATGATGCCGAAACCCATGAAGATGAGGCGTTGGCCATCAACGCACAAGGCGCTGGCAATCTTGCAGCGACGTGCGCTGCCGCTGGTGCCAAACTCGTGCACCTCTCAACCGACTACGTCTTTGCGGGGGATGCCGCCGACCCGTATTCGGAGTCGTCGCCACGCGATCCCAAGACTGCCTACGGCCGAACCAAGGCTGCAGGCGAGATAGCTGTTCAAGCGGTGCTGGCGGAGTCGTCGTGGATTATTCGTACCGCGTGGCTTTACGGAAGTCACGGCCCCAATTTTGTTTCCACGATGAAGCGTCTCGAGAGTGAGCGAGACACCATTGACGTGGTTGACGATCAGCGCGGACAGCCGACGTGGACGAAGGATCTGGCCGAGCGGATCGTTGAGACAGTGGATCGTGATCTACCGCCCGGTATCTATCACGCAACTAATTCGGGGTCAGCCTCGTGGTACGAATTGGCGCGAGCTGTCTTCGAGCTACTTGGTGCGGATCCTGCACGGGTTCGCCCCACGACAACGGACATGTTTCCTCGTCCCGCGCAGCGCCCGGCCTTCAGCGTCCTTGGTCATGACGGCTGGATTGCGGCAGGTATGCCGCCCATGCGTCCATGGCAGGAAGCACTAGTGGCTGCGGCGCCAGAACTGTTAGATCGGTAGCATCGGTCTATGCGGGGAATTATTTTGGCAGGCGGGTCTGGAACTCGACTCCATCCACTTACGCGAAGTGTTAGTAAGCAACTCCTGCCGGTCTATGACAAGCCAATGATCTATTACCCCTTGTCGACCCTGTTGTTGGCCGGTGTTCGCGAGGTTCTTGTCATCACTACCCCCGAAGATGCCGCTGCATTCGAGCGACTCTTGGGCGATGGCTCTGACATAGGTGTCTCGATTTCGTACGCGACACAGCCACGCCCCGAGGGACTCGCTCAGGCATTCATCATTGGTGCGGACTTCATCGGAGATGAATCGGTCTGTTTGGTGCTCGGCGACAACATCTTCTACGGAACTGGCCTCGGCACCGCTTTGGCGTCGCATACAAACCCCGATGGCGGCCAAGTGTTCGCCTATCACGTTCGCAATCCGCAGGACTATGGCGTCGTTGAATTCAGTGCAGATGGAACGGTGATCTCCATTGAAGAAAAGCCGAAGCAACCTAAAAGCAATTACGCGGTGCCCGGCTTGTACTTCTATGACAACGACGTCGTGGACATCGCCAAGGGAATCCGTCCCAGCGCGCGAGGCGAGCTTGAGATCACCGACATCAATGACCATTACCTGAAGCGAGGGAAGCTGCGGGTCACCGTACTCGATCGGGGTACTGCGTGGCTTGATACGGGCACCTTCGGCGCATTGATGGCTGCAGGTGAATTCGTTCAGGTTGTTGAAGAGCGGCAAGGTTTGAAGATTGGGTGCATAGAGGAGATCGCCTGGCGGGCGGGTTATATCGACGACGCCCAACTTGAGAGCCTGGGCCATTCGTTGGTCAAGAGTGGTTATGGTGCGTACCTTCTTGGACTGTTGGCGGAGCGGCGATGACGTTGCGGGCACTGTCCATCAGTGGCGCGTTCGAGTTCACCCCGCGTCAGTTTGGGGATGAACGAGGGACTTTCATGGAATGGTTCAAGTCAGATGCCCTGGCTGACGCAATCGGGCACCGACTTGAACTGGCGCAAGCGAATTGTTCTGTCTCTAGCCGCGGTGTCTTGCGTGGGATTCACTTCTCTGACGTTCCACCTGGTCAGGCAAAGTACGTCACATGTGTTCGGGGCTCGGTGCTTGACGTGGTCGTTGATACTCGCGTTGGCTCGCCGACCTTTGGCTCGTATGAGTTCATCAGACTCGATGACGTAGATCGTCGTGCGGTGTACTTGTCTGAGGGTCTGGGTCATGGCTTCATCGCACTCGAAGATGATGCAACCGTCATGTACCTGTGCAGTACGGGCTACGCACCGGACCGTGAGCATGGGATCCACCCGCTGGACCCTGCGTTGGCTATTGAGTGGCCAGAGGGGCTCGAGCCGATTCTTTCGGCGAAGGATTCCGCTGCCCCGTCACTTGCGCAGGCGCAGGCGCAAGGGCTACTTCCGACGTTCGCTGCTACTGAGTCGTATCTCGCGGTATTGAACGCGCGGTAGGACGTTCACCGCCGAACTCCTCGAGTGAGTGAGGTGGCCAGTGCCGCGAATACTTCTGCCTCATGGCTGTCATGGGTGACGCCCGGGAGTATGCGCAGAACTACGTTGCCATCGATGTCGTAGTGGATCGCAACCTCCGGATTGCATACCGGATTGTTGATCAATAGCGGTCCGAGCGCAGCGATGGATGTGTACGTCCGATAGGTCGGGTCGTCCGCCCCAAGAACAACGCAGAAGTTTGTTTGGTATCGGGGTGGAACGTGATCCCATTGCGGATCGAACGTGAACGTTCGTTGCTGATTCGCCGGCCGCGGCTGCCAGGTGTGTGGGTCTGGGGCTGTTCGGACGAGCCCGAGCCATCCCAACTGATTCTCCGGATGCTGTCGGTTCCACTCCATGCCCAAGAGCGCCGCCATCACGCCACCTTGGGATTCACCCACAAGGGCAACGCTTTCAGCGCCATCACGATCGACCAACATGGTGAGTTGATCCCAGAGCGATGCATGCGATGCGTCATGAGAGACCCAGGGTGAGTACATAACGTCGTAGACGTCAGAGAGCTCGGCATAATCCACGCCCTGCGGCACCAGCGCACTGTTGTCAGTGGCGTAGCGAAACCAACTTGATGCGCCATCGGGATTGAATGGATCGCGTCGAGTGTCGCCGGCCGGTGCCAGCGGTGTGTACACGTCGGCCGTCACACCTGCATTGCTCAGTGCCTGGGTCAATGTTGCGTGCGAGGGCTCACCTGGTGATGTGTATCCGTGCAGGAAAAGCATGCTGGTGGGTGGACTACCCACGGGTGTCTCCGAGATCAGTGATGTCGATACGAGCAATCGTTGCGTTGCCCATGATCGTGGTGTTGTCGTGAAGGAAGAGCACATCGCGAACGCTAAGCCCTTCGCCGTCGACGAGGTCTAGGGTGCCGGCTAGAACTACGACAACGGTGTTGCTCTGACTCTGCGGTTCAAGATTCACGACACCGTCGATCGTCTGGACCGTAACGACCCCGGTGCAACGTCCCCTTCGCGTCATGACGTTGAGGTCAGTGATCGGGCCATCGACTAACTCGGCTCGAACATCGTCGTCACCTGAAAAGTGACGAGGTTCGTGGCGTCTGCTGAGAACCTCGTTGTCGTTAATCAACAGCGTGAGATCACCAGGACCAAGAACGGTGAGAACTCGATCGACTCCTGAGAATGTCGAAAACGGCCCAGATTCACGTACTTCAGCCATGGAGATGCGCCAATTGAACGAGGTGAAATCGGCACCGGCAGGTGAACTTGCGACCTCGAACGTGATGCCGCCACCGTTCGCCCACGGCATCGCGGTGTGTTCGGACGATCGTTGGATTCGATTCATGGTGTGGTCACTCATGGTTCTAGGCCTTGACCCGAGACCACAGGTGACTGATGTGATCAACGAGTTCGCGCTCGACGTCGATGGAAACGTGCTGTCCAGCGGAAACTCGCACCCGACCATCGATGACGACGGTATCGATATCGGCGGCGAAAGCGCTGAGCACGATTTGGCCAGGATCCGAGCCAGCAGTTCGGACGGTATCGGTTCGAATCGCGACGAGGTCTGCACGTTGCCCAACAGCGATTCGTCCGATGTCACTCCAGCCAAGTGATTCGTGGCCGGCGTTGGTCAATGCGGTGACGATGTCAGCAGGTTGAATTCGACCACGCTCGTTGGTCTCGAGGCGTTCATGCATCTCCAAAGCACGAGCCTCTTCCAAGAGATCAATGACGGCATGTTGGTCTGAACCAAGACACAGTGGGGAGCCGGCCGAGGCGAGCGCCGTAGCCGGACCGATCCCGTCGGCAAGATCTCTCTCGGTGGTTGGGCAAAAACAACTAAAGGTGTGACTACTTCCGAGAAGTGCAATGTCGTTGTCAGTGAGGTGGGTGGCGTGGACGGCAGTGGTGCGGGTTGATAGCGCACCTGCAGATGCGAGCAATTCTGTTGGTGTGCACCCATAAGCCTCGACGCATGCAGCATTCTCTGCAGGTTGCTCTGACACGTGGATATGAAGTGGCCATGACGATGAGGCATCGACCACAACGGGGATGGCATCGAGAGGGACGGCGCGTACGGAATGAATCGCAGCCCCAACACGAACGGTCGAACTCTCTGTTAACTGGCTAACCCTGCTCGCCCACGCTTGTACGGATCCATCGCTAAACCTTCGCTGTTCTGGTGCTAGCGCGAGGTGTTGACCAGCCTCTAACCCCCCTGCGAGGTAGCAGGTGTCGAGCAGAGTTATGCGAAGACCTGCATCGCTGGCCGCACTGATCAGAGCGTGGCCCATCGCATTAGCGTCGGCGTAGGGCGTGCCGTCGGGTGCGTGATGTACGTAATGAAATTCACCCACGCTCGTGACCCCGGCAAGCACCATCTCCCCGTAGACCGCTCGGGCAAGTGCGTAGTACGAATCGGGAGTTAGGGATGCGGCCGCCTGATACATGCCCTGACGCCACGTCCAGAACGTTCCGCCATCTGCGTGTGTACGGCCACGTAATGCGCGGTGGAAGGCATGCGAATGTGCATTCGCGAAACCTGGATACACAACGCCTGGCAGATCGACGACATCGTCCTGCACGGGTTCGTGGGATGCGGTGATCGCATCGATGAAACCCGACGGCCCAACATGGATGTCAACGTTGAACCTGATGGTGTTATCGATCCAAGCTGCCTTCGCTCTAAAGATGGTCATGACAGTAAACCTGTGACTGCCGCTGCCAGTGCTCGCACGCCCATCTCGCAGTCAGCCTGTTCAGCGTGCTCGTCAGGTGAATGTGAAACTCCGGTTGGGTTTCGGACAAAGATCATCGCCGTTGGAACACCGGCGCCAGCAAGAATGCCTGCGTCGTGACCTGCGGCCGTCGGTAAAACGGGTACGTCGTCGATGCCGAGGGCTGCGCCAATCGAGGCGGCGACGTGACGTTGCAACTCGTGATCGAAGTCCAAAACGCCAGTCACCGATTCAGGGGTGAACTCGATGGTTGTGCCGGTTGTCGTTGCGGCTGTTTGCGCAGCAGTACGAATCTGCTCGACTAACTCGTTCAACTCAGCTTCGGTCGACGCCCGTGCGTCCAGCCATGCCCGAACTACGGACGGAACGGCGTTCGTGCCGTTGGGCTCCACTTCCATCCGGCCGAAGGTTGCCCGCTGCGAAGACTCCGAGGCGGCGTCAAAGGCGCGCAATGCTGTGTGTGCGTAGGCAATCATGGGATCGCGACGGTCCTGCATCCGAGTCGTGCCCGCGTGGTCTGCGGTGCCGCAAAATGTGAATCGGTAGCGACCGTGGGGCCAGATACATTCAGCAACGCCCACGGGTGTCGACAGGTCGACGAGGCCCTTGCCCTGTTCGACGTGGAGTTCGACGAACTGGCCGATGCGCGCGATCCGCTCTGTATCCAAGCCAAGCGATGCAGGATTAAAGCCGTTGTCACGCATGGCCTGCGCCATGGTTGGTCCATCTCGACCAACGAGCCCGCGCGCCTTGTCGGGGTCGAGTGCGCCAGTCATAAGTCGCGAGCCAGCACATGCGATTCCGAACCGCGCGCCCTCCTCGTCGGCGAATGCCACGATTGCGATGGGGCGATCAGGTTGCACTCCGGCGGCACGAAGCTGATCGAACGCAGCGAATGCAGAGACAACTCCCAGGGGTCCGTCGAATGCGCCACCATCGGGTACTGAATCCAGATGTGATCCGATCACAAGCGCTTTGGTGTTCGGGTCGACGCCAGGGGGGATCCACCACGCCCACAGGTTCGTGTTGCGGTCTAGCTCGACGTCGAGTCCGCGCGCCGTTGCCGTGCTGGTGAACCATTCGCGACACTGGAGTTCAGCATCGTTGAATACGTAGCGACGGTAGCCACCCGTGTGGGAATCACGCCCAATGGTTTCAAGCTCAGTCCACAACGATGCGAAGGTGCTCATGGTGAAACTCTAGAGGCCACGCAGTATAGGAAAGAGCGGATGGTCCAAAGGAGAGCCGGCGGGCAGTTCGTCAGCCAAGCCCTCGAATGGGGGAGAGGTACGCCATGGTCGGGGGGCGTGCACGATGTCGTCACCGGTGAAGCGCAGTGAGAAGGCACGCCGCCGGTTCGATCCTGACACTCCATATGCATGGTGCAACGTGACCATGTGAAAGAACACGACGTCGCCGGGTTCGAGCGCCCATCGCTTGATGTCGTAGTCAGATCGGCTGGCTTCGATATCTGGCAGTTCATTGAGTGAACCCTCGGGGAACCACTTTGCTTGCGCGTCCATGAACGTGCGTGGAAGTAGCCAACCCTGTTTGTGCGACCCAGCCAGAAACTCGAGCGTGGACTCTTCAGCAACGGGATCCACCGGCATCCACATCGAGCAGTTCTGGAATCCGTCGATGTTGTAATACGGCTGGTCCTGATGCCATGGAGTTGATTGCCGCGTTCCGGGCTCCTTCACCAACACGTGGTCGTGATAGAGCCGGACGGTTGTTGACCCCATGAGCGCAGCAGCGACATCAGCAGCCTTTGATGTCATGGCAATCGTGCGGAATTCATCGATACGTTGCCAATTGCAGAAGTCTTCGACGAACGAGCCGGGATCGTCTGAGTTGCTGGCGACGATGAACAACGGGCTCGGCTCTGCGAGGTTTCTCTCGATCCCTCGTTCAACGGCGGCAACCTCTTCGGGGCTAAACAGGCCTCGAATAACGACTGCACCATCACGCTGGTACGCGTCAATGGTTGCTTGGTCGATGACGGTGATGTCTTCTGTGGTCACGAAAGAAGGCTAGCGTCACGATGATCGAATGGGCAGTGCCTAGGTGCTCTGAGGCCGATAACCTCCGCGGTCGTCTGCTCGTGAGCGGTTTGCCGATCAGCTGCCCTTGATTTCCTGAATGATGTTGCCACCGTCCACGACGAAGGGTTGGCCGGTCACATACGATGCCTCGTCGCTGGCCAGGAATCCGACGACGGCGGCTACTTCGTCTGGTCGAGCTGCGCGGCCGATGGGCGTGTGTTGTGCGGCTGCCAATTCGTCGAGATCAGATGAGCCAGTGTGAATCCAACCTGGTGCCACTGAGTTGCAGGTGATGCCCGCGGGGCCTTCCTCGATTGCGATCGCCCGCATCATTCCGTCCATCCCACCCTTAGCGGCGGAGTAGGCACTGCTACCGGATGCGGATACAAGTGGACCGGTGACGCTTGAAACCATGACGATTCGGCCGTACTTCTGAGCGCGCATGACGGGAATCGCTGACCGAGTTAGATTCACTGCCGTCATCAACGTGATGTCCAATTGGCGAGCCCAATCATCGGCCGGTTGATCGGCCATGGTGCCGCGTTCAATCTCTAGCCCGGTCTGAACCATGCCGGCATTGTTGACCAGAATATCGAGTCGACCCACGTGGTTGATGGTTGCGGCGACGAGGGCTGCGGCTTGGTCACGGTCCGTCAGGTCCGCGGTCAGCCCGTGTACGTCGAAGCCTTCATCGCGCAGTTCGACTGCACGCTGCATGATTCGATCGCTGGTTGCCGAGACGACGACAGTCGCACCCTGTCGCGCTAGAAATCGTGCGGTTGCGAAACCGATCCCGGATTCGGATCCAGCGCCTGTGACGAGCGCGGTGCGTCCTTGCAGTGAGAATGGCTGACTCATGCACGCACCGTAGCGGTTATGTGTTTGGGAACGCCATCATCCGGTGTGCGCGATCGCTCGCGACGGCTAACGGACTCGCTCACGTACAAGCAGCACGCCCAATGAACTTACCGCCAAGCCGATGAGCGCCACGGGAGGTAGATGTTCGCCAAAGAGTAGGTAGGCCATAACGGCAGTGACGGGTGGAACGAGGAAGTAGAGGCTGGAAAAGCTGGCAGCCGTTCCACGTCGCAGGAGCCAGAACATCAGCAGAACGGCACCGATGGATAGGGCGCCGATCATCCACGCGAGAATCCCGACAAACGCAGGTGTCCAGTTAATGTTGAAGTTTTCGAACATGGCGGCCGCGATCACCAGCACAACTGCCGCCGCGGCGTACTGGACGGAGGTTCCGGCCAACATCGGAATTGAAGCCCCGAAACGTTTTTGCATGATCGTTGCTGCCGTTGTCGACAAGAGAGAAACGATCGCCGCGATAACGGCACCAGCCGTGTATGTGGTTGTGCTGTGGTGGGTGAGTCCGGGTGTCAGCACGATGATGACGCCCATGAAGCCAAGTGCTACCCCGATCCACTGTCGGGTAATGAGCCGCTCTCCGAGAATGGGGCCGGACAGAGCCGCGACGAGGACCGGCTGCAGTGACACGACAAGAGCGGAGACGCTCACGGGAAGTCCGAGATTGACCGCGACGAACGTGCCGCCAAGATAGCCCGCGTGCAGCAGAATTCCGATGATGGCCGATCGACGGTAGTCCTGACTGCGGTTCGGCCACGACGACCGAAATGCCACTGTGAGTAGGGCCAGTGCACACGAGGCGATGGCTAGTCGAAGTGCCAAAACTGTGAAGGGTGCTGCGTAGCGAGTTCCAATGCGTGCGCCAATGAAACCGGTGCTCCACACCAGAACAAACACCAGCGGGGCGAGACGATCGAGCCAACCTGACTTCACTAACGCGACGCTACGGCCCGCAAGTGTTGAACGCGAGTAGCCACGGCATCGGACCGGTATCAATGTGAGAAAAGTCGTTGACATCACGTCCCACAGGTGCAAGATTGCGTTCGCACATACGAACCGAGTTCGCATATACGAACGGAACACACGTGGCCTCGACGAACAACAGTGTCGACCGAGCACTCGATCTCTTGAAGGTCGTAGCCCGGTCTCGCGGTCCTGTGCGCTTCACCGATTTGGTCACCATCACCGGAATCCCGAAGGGAACCCTGCACTCGCTGTTGGCGAGTTTGGAAGCAGCGCAGTTCCTCGACCGCTCCGGTGAGGGGTATCGCGTTGGGATCGGTGCCTTTGAGGTTGGTACATCAATGCCTCTCCCTGCCTCATTACGTGAGGCGGTCGCGCCGGCATTGGATCAGTTGGCCAGTAAGACTCATGAGGCGTGTCACCTAGGCATGCTGGTTGGCTCCGATGTCGTATACCTCGACCGTCGCGATACTGGTGAAGGCTTGAGATTTGCATCGCGTATCGGTCAGCGATTGCCAGCCCACGCCACCGGGCTCGGCAAGGCGATGCTTGCGCTCCTCGATGATGAAGAGATCGCGGCTCGTTGTCCAAAGGAGCTTCCGCGCGTGACACCACGCACCGTGGGTACTCGTGCGGATTTGATGAAGCTGATAGACCACGTTCGGACTCGCGGGTACTCGTTGGAGAGCGAGGAATCGACTCCTGGAGTGTGCTGTATTGGCGTCGCGGTTCTGGGGCCAGACGGCCCCCTTGGGCTCAGCATCACTGTTCCAGTGCAGCGCGCTCACGTCGATGAGTTGTCGCGCTACCTTCCTGATCTTCAAGATGCGCTCGCACGCATTCACGACGTAGCCGTTGCGCGGCAATGGTTCGGCTCGGCAACCGGAGCGATTCGCTCTGATGCTCATACAGATGGAGCGGTGAATCTATGACGATGACTGACCGACCGGAGACGACGGGGTCGACACTGGCTGACATGGACGCACTCGTCTACGACGCGCCGCGTGTCATGACCATGCATCGAGTTCCTGTTCCGATGTGTGGACCGCGCGATGTCCTCGTCCGAGTTGCCTATTCGGGAATCTGCGGCTCGGAGCTCAGCGGGTATCTCGGACAGAGCAGTATTCGTCGACCACCACTGGTTTTTGGTCATGAGGTCTCCGGCTATGTCGAGGCCGTTGGTTCCGAAGTAGAGCCGGTTGGCGCCTGTGCGATCGGTACCGCCGTGACGGTCAACCCACTAGTTTCATGCGGTGACTGCTCGTATTGCGTGACGGGTCGGCAGCAACTCTGCGCAAAGCGACTGTTACTTGGTGCATCGCTGCCTGGCTGCAACGCTGAATTCGTTCGGGTGCCCGCTAGTGCCGTGCTGGCAGTACCGGCCGGTCTGGACATTACCGACGCATCGATGGTTGAGCCGGCGGCATTCGCCATGCGTGCGGTTGAACTTAGCGGCGTAAAACCCACCTCCTCTGTTCTGGTTATTGGCGCGGGCGCAATTGGCCTGTTTCTCCTTCAGGTTCTCGGAGAATGGGGAGTGAAGAACCGGTACGTCGCTGAGAAGAACCCGGCGCGGTTGAAGATGGCTACCGACCTCGGCTGCATCCCGATCGATCCGGCTGATTCCAGTGTGAGTGCGGTTCTTCGGGGTGAAACCGGTGGCGAGGGTGTCGACGTTGCGTTCGATGCAGTTGGCAGTGGATCTACTCGCCGCGAGTGCCTGATGAGCCTGACGGTGGGTGGGACGCTCGTTTTAGTGGGGCTTCACTCAGACGAAACTGAGTTGCCACTCAATACCGTCATTCGGTCCGAGATCAAGATCACCGGCGCCTTTGCCTACTCCGTTACGAACTTCCGAAATGGCTTGGAATGGCTTGCAACTGGTCGGATCGGGCTTAAGTCGGGTGTGGTCGTAGCTCCGCTTTCATCGGGGGCCGACTGGTATCAACGACTGGTCGACGGCGATCCCGCCGCCAAGGTTCTTCTTCGCCCTGGAGGTGTGTCATGAAGATCGATAGCGTCGACATGTTCTATCTCGCGATGCCAGAGGTTCTCGACATCGGTGATGGCAGCCAGGACATGGTCTTGGTGCGAGTTCGCGCTGGAGATTGGACAGGTTGGGGCGAATGTGAAGCATCGCCGCTGCCCACCATCGCTAGCTTGGTTGGGCCGATGTCACATAGTGCGTGTCACCCCGTGATTGATTCGGTTCTCGGTCAAAGGCTCGGCACAATCGCAGATATTGGTCGGATTTCGGACGAGGTTCGCGCCCGCAGCTTGGATGTTCTGCAAACTGATCACGCATTGTCCGGTATTGAAATTGCGCTATGGGATTTGTTCGGAAAATCTGTCGAACAGCCGGTGTACGAGTTGCTCGGCGCCTGGGGTTCAGGTGTTCCCGTGGGTAAGACGCCATACGCTTCAGCGCTTTTTGGTGACACAGCCGCTGAGACGTTTGAGAAGGCGCGCACCGCAATGGTCCAAGGATTTCGAGCTGTAAAGTTCGGCTGGGGACCCTATGGGCGCAGTACCGTCGCTGCGGATGCCGATCAGATACATGCGGCTCGTGAGGGTCTAGGGCCTGATGGCATCTTGCTCGTTGACGCAGGGACCGTCTGGGAAGACGACGTATCGATGGCCGAGCCGCGTATTCCGGCTTTGGTAGAAGCCGATGCACTGTGGCTAGAAGAGCCTTTCGTCTCAGGTGCGTTGCAGTCCTATGCCAATTTGGCCGCAAAATCGGGCAGTGTGAAACTGGCTGGGGGGGAAGGTGCTCACACTCGTTTCATGGCTGAGCACATGATTGATCACGGTGGCGTCGGCTTCATCCAAATCGACACAGGTCGCATCGGTGGAATTGGCCCTGCCCACGAGGTGTGGAAGTACGCCCATGCGCGTGGAGTTCAGTTCGTGAATCACACGTTCACCTCGCACCTCGCCTTGAGCGCTTCATTGCAACCATACGCAGGTTCATCAAGTGACTGGCTTTGTGAGTATCCAGTGGAGTTAAAGCCACTCGCCCGCAATCTGACGTCCAATCACATTGACCTTGACACCGATGGCACGGTGCGACCACCGGCCGCACCAGGACTTGGCATGGATCTTGATCTCGATGCTGTTCGCGAATATCTCGTGGATGTCGAGATCACCGTGGCCGGCACGATGCTTTATCGCACACCTGAACTGACCCAGTAGTTACAGATCCGCACGGATACCTCGCACCACGCACTCGCACCACGCTCGACACCACGTACGGCGCGATCCAAGGGCAAGACACGTAGTTCGTCCACCACATAAGGAGTAACGCATGCGAAAGACAATCAAGGCAGCGGCTCTGCTCGGCGTTGCCGCGCTAACCCTGGCCGCATGTTCGTCTGGAGGTGGTGGCGGGGCCTCGTCACCAAGTGCCAGCGGCGGCTCGACGGCACCGTCACCCACGTCCACCGAACCCATCACGCTCACGATGCACTGGTGGGGTGACCAAGAAGCACCAGGTGCCAAGAAGTGGCTCGACGCCGCGATCACGGCCTACCAGACTGCCCACCCGAACATCACGATCAAGGAAACCCTTGAAACCACTGATGGTTTGATTCCTAACTTCGAGGCGGCCGCGGCTGCTAAGACTCCACTGGATATCCAGTACTTCTGGGGTGGCATTTACGCCCAGCAGCCACATTGGGCCGGCAACACTGCTGCCATCTCTGACTTCCTTCCCGCGGATGAACTAGCTCACTACACCAATGCGCAGATGGAAGACTCGTACCAGGGCAAGATCGTGTCTGCCCCCTGGTACGTCAACCCGTCATTCCCTGTTCTGGTCAACAAGGACCTGCTTTCCAAGAACGGTCTTACTGTTCCCACGACATGGACCGATTTCCTCAAGACCTGTGACACCTTGTCCGCCAAGGGCATCCCGACCATCGCCGGTGGTGTGAAGGATGGCTGGTTCGGTGGTTGGCTGTACTCGATCCTGGGTGCACAGTCCGTCACTAGCCAGAAGCAGGTTCTGGATGCGGTTGTGGGCAACGCCAAGTTCACCGACCCAGCACTTGGTGACTGGTGGACGCGATTGGAAGAGTCGCAAAAGCACAAGTGCTGGAACAGTGACATCAACTCACAAGAGCTCTACCAAGCCCAGCAAATGTTCGTTGATCAGAAGGCCGCGATGACGGTTACCGCTGGACCGGATGCGCCAAACTTTGCGACAAAGGCAGGTGGCCCCGACAAGATCGAGGTCATGGCCATGCCTGCATGGTCGAATGGTCCGTTAGCTGGCAAGATCGCCAGTTCGTCGCAGACCCTGGGAATTCCGTCGTGGAGCGAGCACAAGGCCGAAGCCGCTGATTTCATCAAGTTCTTGCATTCAGCAGATCAGTTGCAGGCCTGGTACGACATAACGGGCTCCCTGCCGGCCGATGATCGTTTCGACCTCACGCAGGTGACAGATCCCATCAAGAAGTCGCTCTTTGCCGGTGGAACCGACAACGTCCCCTACATGGAGAACTTCATTCCAGCACAGCTTGACTCGGATGCCGTCTTCAAGAACGTCCAATTGGTCTTGAAGGGCTCAGAGACGGGTGCCGCTGCCGCTGCAGACATGCAGGCGCAAATGGAACG
Organism: Actinomycetota bacterium; assembly: GCA_947455705.1. Classification (GTDB taxonomy): domain Bacteria; phylum Actinomycetota; class Actinomycetes; order S36-B12; family CAIYMF01; genus Longivirga. The sequence continues at coordinate 39,583 of CANGPO010000008.1, forward strand.
GTTGCGTACAACAGATCGTGAACTGGTTACTAACTTCACGAACTGGGCAAGCGGTCAGTGACCGATGCGACTATGACGACCACCCGGGGGCCTGCGCCCTCGGGTGGTCGTCGCAGTTCGCGTAGGCCAGGTCCGTGGCATGCCGCGCTTTGGATTGCCCCGGCAGCGATTGCGATTGTGTTCGTATTCGCCTATGCGATCTATCAATTGGTTGTGCAGTCCTTCAAGTACAAGGGTGCATGGACTGGATGGGACAACTTTCGTATCGTCCTGACCGATCCGCTTTTTCTAACCGCGCTGAAGCACAATATGGAACTGCTGCTGTGCGTACCGGTGCTGATCGCGATCGCGCTGTTGCTTGCGATTGTTCTGTCAGAAACCATTCGCGGTCACACATTCTTCCGCGGTGTGCTGTTCTTCCCCTACATCCTGCCCGTGACGGTTGTCGGTGTGGTGTTAGGCCAACTGCTTACCCTCAACGGACCGGTCAATACCGCGCTGAATGGTGTGGGCTTAGGGAAACTTGCTGCCGACTGGTTGGGCGACCCCAACATCGCACTCTGGACCATGGGTGCGGTGATTGTGTGGAAGGAGGTAGGTTTCGGCATTGTCCTGTTCTTGGCTCGCATTCTTAGCCTTCCAACCGAAACCTACGAGGCCGCCGCACTCGATGGCGCCGGCTTCTGGCGTAAGCACTGGTCGATCACACTGCCGCAGATGACGGGAGTCATCGCGTTCTACGCGGTGACCGAAGCCATCGTCATGGTTTCCTGGGTGTTCAACTACGTCTACATCATGACGAACGGTCAGGGCGGGCCTGGCGACTCCACCGTCGTCACCGAGCTATACATCTACCGCATGGCTTTCCAGAATCAGCAGATTGAACTTGCCGCCGCAGCTGCCGTCATCCTGTTCCTGATCACGCTGCTCCTCGTCGTAATCTTCTTCCGCCTTCAGCGCAAGTCGCTACTGGCAGTGGTGGGTGAGTAGTGGCCAAGGTAACCAGTCCGATGGGACGCGTTGGCAGCTTTAGCCGATACGTCTTGCTCGTTGCCTGCACACTGGGCGCCCTACTTCCCGGGTACATCATGCTTACGGGGGCGTTCAAGACTCAATCTGAATTCCTCAGCTCGCCGTGGAGTCTGCCGGCCAATCCGACGTTCAAGGCGTTCGGCGAATCGTGGTCCGCGGGACTGCCGTCGTGGTTCGTCAACACCATCTTGGTGACGGCAGGTGCCGTCGTTGGGGTGATGGTTCTCTCGGCTCTTGCAGGTTGGGGTTTCGCCTATTGGCAATTCAAAGGTCGTGAGACGCTGCTCGGCATCATCGTCAGCCTCATGGTCGTGCCACCAGTGGTATTGCTCATTCCACTGTTCCAATTTGGTGCGCAGCTTGGTTGGATCTCAACGTTCAGAATCCTGATCCTGATCTACATCGGTCTGATGCTGCCGTTCTCGATCTACCTACTTGCCAACTTCTTCTCTGCGATTCCACACTCACTGCTCGAAGCTGCCCAGATTGACGGTGCGTCCACAGGAGCCATTTTCCGTCGCATCGTTCTTCCCCTGTCGGGGCCGCCGATTGCAACGTTGGCCGTCGTGAACATCCTGTGGGCGTGGAATGAACTCCTGCTTGCGCTCGTCTTCCTACAGGATCCCGAGAAGCACACGTTGATGGTTGGCATCGCTGGATTCCGTGGCCGCTACAGCCTCGACATTCCTACGGTGATGGCCGGCCTAACCCTCGTGACGCTCCCTCTGGTGATCGCGTACCTTGTCGGTCAACGGTTCTTCATTCAGGGGCTCACGGCTGGAGGTATCAAGGGTGAGTGACTTCCAGGGTTCTGCGGTACCCGGCACATTTTCGGGACGTCGGGCTATCGTCACTGGCGGAGCCAACGGAATCGGCGCTGCCATCGTTGACCGTCTGGTTACCTTAGGCGCGCGCGTGTGTGTGCTCGACATCGAAGACGCCTCGGCTGGTGAATCGTACGTTCATGTTGATCTGACGGATCTTGCGGCCGTGCCAACTGCTGCGACGCAGGCGATCGACGCTTTGGGCGGAGTTGACGTCTTAGTCAATTGTGCAGGGATCTCCGACTCGTTCGATCTGCGTGAGCTGGAACTCGCTCGTTACCAGCGCGTTCTGAACGTGAATCTTCATTCGCCCATCATCTTGATGAGCACATGTGGCCGGGTGATGGCCGGTCAAGGTTATGGACGAATCGTTAACGTCACGAGCGTTCATGGGCTTGTGAGTGAACCCGGATGTATTGCCTATGACACGTCCAAAGGTGGTCTGAACTCAGCGACTCGCGTTGCGTCCATCGACTTGGCTGATGGCGGCGTTCTGGTAAACGCAGTCGCCCCAGGGTTTGTCGACACGCGGATGGCGGTTGCCGATGGTGTGAATGAGCTCGAGTCGACGTGGTTCAAGAACATCTACGTCGACAATGCAGAGATCCCGCTACGCCGTGCGGCACACGCACATGAAATTGCTCGAACAGTCGCGTGGCTTGCCAGTGAGGACAACACCTATCTGACTGGTCAAGTGATCACAGTTGACGGCGGTATGGCTGCACGCATGTAGTCGCTCGTACGCTCCGAGCAATGTGCTCCGAGCGAACTTAGAACATGAAGTAAAACGATTTAATGAAAGGTTGCCCCGGTGTATATCGCGCGATTCGGTTCAGTTGGTAACGAAAAGCCGGCGGTCGGCTCTGGAGATGGACGTTGGTTTGACCCAACGGGGATCACGGGTTTCGACGTACACGATCTCGTCGACGTTGATGGCATTGCCAAAGTAGCTGCCGTACTTGCCGCAGGTGGTCTGCCGGAACTCAGCGTTGACGGACTGCGCATCGGCGCGCCTATCCCTCGCCCCGGAAGCATTATCTGCATTGGGCTGAATTATGCCGACCATGCTGCCGAGTCAGGCATGCCGATCCCAGCCGAACCGATCGTCTTCATGAAGAAGTCCAATACTCTCATCGGCCCGAACGACACCGTGCACATTCCGCGGACCTCAGTTAAGGCCGATTGGGAAGTTGAGTTGGGCATCGTGATTGGCAAGACCACGCGGTACCTGAGCAGTCCTGCCGAAAGTGCTGACTACATCGCGGGTTACGTGGTCTCCAACGATGTGTCCGAGCGTGAGTTCCAACTCGAGCGGGGCGGTCAGTGGGACAAGGGTAAGTCATGCGAGACGTTCAATCCGTGTGGGCCTTGGCTGGCCACGGCTGATGAACTTGGCGACATTCTTGAACTCGACATGTGGTTGGACGTCAACGGAGTTCGTCGTCAGACCGGCTCGACCGCGACGATGATTTTCGATCCGTTCTTCCTCGTTCACTACCTGAGTCAGTTCATGGTTCTCGAACCGGGTGACCTCATCAGCACTGGTACTCCGCCGGGCGTCGGCATGGGCATGAAGCCGCCGACGTACTTGGCAGACGGGGACGTCATGGAGTTAGGTATCGCCGGCCTTGGCTCCCAGCGGCAAGAGGTTATCGACGCGCCCTAATGTCGCAACTTTCCGCGGCGAATCTACGAAGACTCACGTACAACTCGTACTCGGGACATATCCGTCTCGAGTGCACCGCGAGCGTGACCGAATGGTGCAGCTGCGGTCTTTTGTAGGAAGTCAAGGTTCTCCGCCGTGATCTCCTCACCTGGCATGAGGTTGGGTATGCCAGGTGGGTAGGCCGCAACGCTGTCCGCTGAGATACGTCCGATGGCGGCTGCTGAGTCAATGATCTCCGACGCAGCAAAGTAGGCCTCGCGCACTGTCATGCGCCGAGGGCCAGCCTCGGGCAGAGCGATGATGTCTGCATGACCAGATTCCGTGCGGGGAAGTGCTAACAGGGCGTCAGCGAGTGCGTCTGCGTCCAGGGCGACGCCTGCGCCGATGATCGCGACGACCACACTGTCGGTTGACAGTTCAAGGTGATGTCCATGCTCTGCGTAGAGAAGATGCCGGGCCTCGTGTCCGCTAATGCCGCCACTTCGTGTGTCGATGACGATGCGCAAAGGGTCGATATCAATGACTGATGGGTACGACAGAATCCGCTCGGTCGCATCCACGAAACGGCCATCGCTTGTGATGCGCTCGCGTAGTCGGGAAGCGGAAGCGAGGCTGTGTGGAATCCTCTCGTGGCCATGTGCGGCGATCTGTCGACGTGCGATATCCAGCGATGCAAGCAGCAAGGTGGATTCAGAAGTGGAAGCAGTGGTTCGCAAAGACTTTACGACGAATGGTTCAAGCTCCTGGGCACGTGGTCCGTGGCCGAGATGCAGCAGCGCCGTTTGGCCCAGTGATCCACCGAGCTTGTGCATTGACGCAACGACCAAATCGGCTCCAAGCCGTACCGCATTCATGGGCAGTCCAGGGTCAAAGCCCAAGTGAGCACCCCATGCCTCATCGACGATCAGCGCTGCATTGTGACGATGGGCAACCTCTGCCAGCGCCGCCACGTCAGCGCACGCACCGAAGTAAGACGGTGTGACCACGATTGCGGCACGGGCAGTTGGGTTTTCTGTCAGGACAGCGTCGAGGCGAGCGGGTGTAACGGTATGTGAGATGCCCAGTTCGAGGTCAACGTCTGGAGCCACGAAGGTAGCGTCGAGGCCTGAGAGTGCAAGGGCATCGATAACTGATGAGTGGACACTTCGCTGCGCGACCAGACTGCCTCGAAGGCCGGCGATTGCCAGGCCCGCCGTTATGTTTCCCTGGCTCGAACCATTGGTGAGGAACCACGTTCTTTTTGCACCCCACGCTTCGGCGGCGAGGGCCAGTGACTTGTCCAGTGCGTTGTCAGGCCCGATGTCGATGCCATCAATCATTGTTTGGAAATCGCGGCGTAGGGCGATGTCGCCGAGATAGTCGGCGAGCATCGGCTGCGCCTCACGACTGCCCTGATGGCCGGGGATACCCCACCGAGCCCGATCAATGTCTACGAATTCAACAAGCGCGTCGATATAGGGGGAGGCGTCTTGTCGTTGACGATCGATGTCATGGACGCGGGGCGGTGGAGTGGTCATGGAGTGATCCTCTCACTACGCGAAAAAGTTCCGATAACAACCTGATCACATCCCCTGACCAGATGATTCGTTCCGAGTAGGGTGGTCTAAACCAGTTCATCGTGAGGGTTACCGGGAGTTCTCATGCGCTTGTCTCGTCTGGCCTCAGTAGTCGCCGCAGTTGGTGCAGCCACCCTGCTACTTGCGGGCTGCAGCAGTTCATCAGGTGGCGGAGGTGAAGCCTCGGCTAGCCCATCCGATCAGGTGCTGCGCATCGCAATGACCGAACCGGGCGCCGACCTCGAAAAGGTCTGGCAGCAGGTGAAGACTGAGTATGAGGCAGCACATCCTGGCTGGACGGTGCAGTACAACTTTCAGAATGACGACATTTACTCGACCGTCGGCCTTCCGAGTTTGTTGAGTGGCGGGAATGCTCCGGATATCTACTTTGAGTGGAGCGGCAATCGGCTCCAAACCCGTTATGCGGACGGCTATGCGGCCAGTATTGGCGATCAGCTGAAGGCCAAGGGCGTCAACGATCGCTACGTTGACGGGGCCTTCGGTGGCACGTCTGTTGACGGTAAGACCGTCATGTTCCCGATTGGCAAAGATGTATCCAATGTCATTTGGTACAACACGGATCTCTTCACCAAGCTCGGCCTCACGGCCCCGACGACCTGGGCCGAACTTGATGCGGTGAACGCCAAGTTGAAGGCCGCAGGCGTTACGCCATATGCCATGGGCAACAAGGATCTTTGGCCTGCGGGCAACTGGAACGGCCATGTGCTTTCCCGCATTGTGGGTGAGCAGGCATATGCCGACGCGCTCAACATGAAGTCGCCACTCGACAGCCCTGAATGGGTTGCCGCGATGGATCAGATGAAGAAGATCCACGACTCGAGTTGGATCAATGACAGCGTGAACAGTGTGAGCGACAACGAGGGCTACACGCTCTTCTTCACCGGCAAAGCTGCGATGACGCCGATTGGAAGTTGGTTGGTCGACGTTCGCAACGAGCAGGCTCCGAAGTTCAACATGGACTGGTTCAACCTCCCGGCCATCGACGGGGGTAAGGGTAATCAACAAAGCGTGCTTGGAGTATCGACCGGGCTGGTCGTGAATGCTAAGAGCGCGAAGATTGATCAGGCCGTGGATTACCTCGACATCTTGTCCGGAGACGATATTCAAAAGGCATTCGTGGCAGCCGGATCCTCATCACTTTCTAAGGCTGGTGCTGCGACGGGATTGAATCCGCTGTCGGAGCGTCTCCTCACGCTCATTGAGACAGCACCGGAGATCGTGGCGCCACCGGACACCGGCTACAACCTGAAGGTTGCCGATGCACTCAACACTGCTACGTCAGCTGTGCTCGGCGGAGCGATGTCATCTCAAGACGCGCTTACTCAGGCTCAGCAGAAGATCGACGCTCTGAAGTAGCGTTCTCTCGTACGAACGTTCGTCTCGTACTTCACCCGACTTCGGGAGCAGAGTTAGTGAAACCGAATCGCGGTTGGACGCCGTACCTATTTGTCCTGCCTGCGTTCGCGGTCTTTGCGATCTCGATTCTTCTCCCGGTCATCGCGACTTTTGGCTTAAGTTTCACCCGCTGGGACGGCAGTGGGCCGCTTAAGTTCAAGGGCTTCGCTAACTACATTCGGGCGTTTCACGACTCGGTGTACGTATCGTCCTACTGGCACGTACTGGTCTATGTGGTTGCGACGATCATTCTTGAGGTCTTGGCCGGACTACTCCTAGCAGGAGCGGTGTCGGCCCGTCCCGGAACGACGTTTTACCGGGTCGCCTTCTTCGTCCCGGTTATGTTGCCGCTCGTGGTGATTGCTGTGCTGTGGAGCTTCGTGCTCAACCCAGACTTCGGATTGTTGAACGCGGGCCTAGACGCCGTGGGGCTCAGCAGTTGGAAACGGGTGTGGCTCGGCGATCCGAATACCGCGCTGCTTGCCATTTCAGTGATTTCTGGCTGGATATTCGCCGGCTTCTACATGGCCATTTTCTACGCCGGCTTTGCTCGGATCCCTAAAGACATCATCGAAAGTGCTCGGCTTGACGGCGCCGGCGAATGGACGATCTTTCGTCGCATGAAAGTTCCGTTGGTACGTGGCATCACGGAGATTGCGATTCTGCTGTGCGTTACCGGCGGAGTTCAAGTCTTCGATCTCGTTTTCGTGCTCACCAACGGGGGCCCGTACAACACCACTGAAGTGCCAACGACCTATCTGGTTAAGACAGTGTTCAGAGATCAAGAGGTTGGCTACGGAGCTGCACTAGCGGTGATTCTCACTGTGGTCATCGCGTTGATCGGCTTGCTCTACTCCCGACTGCGTCGTAAGACGGCGGATGTGGAGTTCTGATGACGACGTTTGACTCCACCCACGTCTCAAGCCCCGATGTGCACCAGGCGGGGCGCAAGAAGGGCTTGAAGCCGTCGGATTTGTTGTTCCACGTCGTGATGACGGTGTACGCGATGCTGTTCTTCTTACCTTTGCTGTGGATGGCGATGTCATCCTTCAAGACCAATGGTGAGATCTTTCAAACGCCATTCGCTCTGCCCACTTCGTGGGACTGGTCTGTGTTCGCCACTGCCTGGGCCGATGGCGGGATTGGTCGCTATGCGATCAACAGCTTCATTGTCACGGCCGTGTCGACGATCGCGATCCTTGGCTTTGGCTCCATGGCGGCTTTTGCGTTCTCTCGAATGAGGTTTCGAGGATCAGGACTTCTACTCACGCTGTTTACCCTGGGGCTGCTGCTCCCCATCCAGTCGTACTTCATCGCCCAGAATTCGCTGTTCGAGTACCTCCACTTGAAAGACACTCGCTGGGCGCTGATCATCCCCTACACCGCGATGGGTCTTCCACTTGCGATCTGGCTGCTGAAGGCGTACCTCGACTCTCTACCAAAAGAACTTTTTGAAGCAGCCCGCATTGATGGCGCTGGGGATCTGCGCATCTATTGGAGCGTGGTCTTACCGCTTGTGCGCTCTGGGATGGCGACGGTCGCGATCTTCAGCGCATTAGCGGCGTGGAACGAGTTCCTACTCGCACTTCTCTACATTCAAAATGATGAGCTAAAGACGATTCCTGTTGGCCTGCTCGCCTTCTCGACGAAGTACATCACCGACTATCACTTACTTTTCGCCGCGCTCACCATTGTTACAATTCCGATGATCGTGATTTATGTACTTTTCCACCGACGCATTGCTCAGGGATTGACCGAGGGGTCGCTGAAGTAGCTCAGACTCAACTAAGTACGGCGGTGATGGCCGTTTGAGCGCATTCAGCATCCTGTGCGCCGGTGCCGCCGCTTACCCCGACTGCACCTGCCAGCCCGGTGTCGGCAAAAACCGGCAGTCCGCCTTCGTACACCACGATCCTGCCACCTTCAGTAGACGTGACGCCCCAGTCGTCGCCACCTGGTTGCGATGACAACCGCAAGTCACCCGAAGGAATCTGCCACAGTGTGGCGGTGTACGCCTTGTCCGTTGCCAGACGCATGGCACCCAGCGGAGCATCGTCCATGCGTGCGGACGCGATGACATTTCCTGCTCCGTCAGCCACGACAACGCAGATGGCGATACCGATCGTCGATGCGTGGGTGACAGCAGCCGCAATCAATTCTTGAGCGCTGGCAAGGGAAATTTGCGAACGGCTTACGAAACTGTCTGTCATGACGAGCTCCTTCGTGGTTCGTAGCCATCGTGGATTCGACTACTCATGGGTTGGTTGGCGCAGGACTTCTTGAAGACGTTCTTTTGTGGCTAGGGGTCCGTTGATGGTTACCCAACTCAGATGCGGCCCATCTGTAAGCACCGCAGTGAGAACGGGGTTTGCCCCGTGGCAGGCGCATTCAGGTGGGAGGAAAAGGGAGCCTGTTCGTGATCCGTGTACCAGCGTGCTTACGCCGGTGGCCTCGCCGAAGTAGGCAGTGGCATGTGACCGGACGAAATTGAGGTACGTAGTGGCACCTTCGGCGGAGGCAAAGAGTAGTTCGCGATCTCTGACCAGTGTCAGGTCTTTTGATGGTCCTTGAAATGTTCGCTGGCGTCCGGCCACGAATCCTGCAGAGATCAACTCGTTCGCCACACCTTTCACGGTTCCCTCATGTTCAAGAGATTGTGGCGTGACATCGACCGTGGTGGCCGCAAGCCCAGGTGTTGGGGAGCTCTGCAAAAGCCGTATCGGGGCTAGGGCGGACCCCGATGCCGATGCCGACGTCGCTGTCTGGGCTGGCTGCGCGCATGCACTGCTCATCATCACGCTAAGCGTGACGATGACGCAGGCACTGACGCGTGAAAGATGCATTAGCTGGTTTCGGGGAGTACCCGCAGCGCCCAATCGGGAAGGTGAACAGACACGCTGTTGCCCGCGGCCCACGTCGGATCGTCGCCGGCCTGCGAGTTTTGCACCAGTGCGGTCAGAGTTTGACCGTTAGCAAGTAACAGGCTGACCTGCGTTCCCGATCCGTGGTAGACCGATCGCTGTACCAGTGCGGACACTCGGTTCGGTCCGTGCGTGTTTGCCGGCTCTATGCCGATGCGCTCCGGCCGGATCACGACCTTGACGGGGCCACGGGCCGAGATGTGGCCCGATGCAGCGCGCAGTGATAGCCCGTGCGCCAGTTCAATCGTGACGCCGTCTCCGTCAGGTGCCACTGCCGTGGCGTCCATAGTGTTCGAAACCCCGAGAAAGTCAGCTACGTAGGCTGACGCCGGCTCGTCGTACATCTCGCGCGGTGGTGATACTTGCTCAACTTTGCCGTGGTTCATGACGGCGATTCGGTCGCTCATCGTGAGCGCTTCCTCTTGATCATGCGTGACGTATACGAACGTAATGCTGACCTGCTCTTGAAGTGACTTCAGTTCTACTTGCAACTGACGACGAAGTTTCGCGTCCAGTGCACCCAACGGCTCGTCGAGTAGCAGCACTGACGGCTTCATCACGAGTGCTCGTGCGAGTGCTACTCGCTGCTGTTGACCACCCGATAGCTGTGCCGGCTTGCGGTGGGCCATGGACTGCATCTGAACTAATTCAAGTGCCTCGGTGACCCGTCGTTTCACCTCGTCGCCAGCAACCTTGGCGCGCTTCAATCCGAAGGCAACGTTGTCTGCCACCTTCATGTGCGGAAATAGCGCGTAGCTTTGAAAGACCGTGTGAACGTTGCGCTTACTGGCGGGAGTTCCAGCCATGTCGACCCCGTCGAGGCGTACCTCTCCGGACGTTGGCTGTTCGAAGCCGGCGATCATGCGCAACGAGGTTGTCTTACCGCATCCTGAAGGACCGAGTAGCGAAAAGAATTCGCCGGCAGGGATGAGTAGGTCGATGCCGTCAACTGCGGTGAAGTTGTCGAACTTCTTCACCAGAGAAACGAGCTGAACCTCGCCAGTAGACACGGTGACTCCTAAGTTGTTACGAGAGTGTCGTTGGTGGACACGTCGACGTTTGCCTTGTTACGACCTTCGATGCGGCGCTCAGCCCAGCGGCGTCCCAGTTCGGAAAGGCCCACGATGAGAAGCGAAATCACGATGACGAGCGTGCCAATCGCGATGAGCTGCGGCAGGATCGCCGGACTTCTCGCACCTCCGTAGAGGAAGACCGGATAGGTCGGCTGTCCAGAAGGATAGAGGAACGATGCGATCGCGAATTCGTCGAAGCTCGTGCTGAAACAGATGATGAAACTAGATAGCAATGCAGGAAGCAACAGTGGGAACGTGACGAGTCTGAACGCAGCGAAGTCACTGGCTCCCAGATCGCGCGCGGCTTCATTGAGTGATCCATCGAGTGAACGTAGCCGAGGAAGAATCACCAGCAGGGCGAATGGCAGTGCGATGACGGCGTGACCCAGCGCGATTTCCCACAGTGCGTTCTTGAACTTAAGCGCCTGAAGCAGGATCAGCATCCCAACAGCAAGTGAAATGTAGGGGACGACCAGAGGTAGTAGTAAAGCGCCGATTGCAACCGGTTCACCAGGTACTCGCTTTGCGTTGAGACCGATGGCAGCCATGATCCCCAGAGCCGTTGCGACCACGGAGGCGAGAATGCCGATAGCCGCACTGCGGACCAACGCGGAGGTCAGGTCTGTATTGCTAAACGCGTCGGTGAACCACTTCGTTGTAAAACCCTGAATCGGCAACGTTGGTGTCATGCCCGAGTTGAATGCAAACAGCACCAAGATCACGAGCGGTAAGAACAGGAACGCAACCATAAAGACGAAGTAGACCCATAACAGGGAACTTCCCAGACGACTGTTCATGCGCCCTCCGTTGACGGGCGACGAAGGTCTGCGGAAAGGAATCGTCCGAAGACCAGCATCAAAATCAGCACCAAGAGGATCAGTGTCATAGCCAAAACCGAGCCGTAGTTCCAGTCTGGCGAATCGCTGAAGAACGATTGGATCTGATTGCCAAACAGCTGACTTTCCGGTCCACCCACCAAGAGCGGAGTGATGAACTCGCCGGTGGTGGGAATCAGTACGAAGACGAAGCCAGCGATGATCCCTGGGATGCTCAGCGGCAGAGTCACCTTGAGGAATGAGGTGAGCCGGCTCGCACCAAGATCCTCTGCGGCTTCCAGTAGGCGTCGATCCATGTTTTCCATGACGACGAACATCGGTAACGCAACGAATGGAATCCATGAATAGAACAGCACGAGGGCCACGGAGAAGTTGCTGTAGATCAACCAGGTAACCGAATCGCCCTGTGGACGAAGGTGTGCCCACCAAAGGAACGAGTTCACGACGCCGTTTTCGTTCAAAATGATCTGCCAGGCGATCACTCGCAGCAAGAAACTCGTAAAGAACGGCGCCAAAACCAAGAGCAGCAGCGTGTAGCGATTCTTGCGAGCGACGAACGACAGGAAGTAGGCCAGTGGGTAGGCCGCGATTGTTACGGCCACTGAGACGAGCACAGTGATCAACAGCGAATGCCAGAACAGATTTCGGAATGGGTTGTTCTCACCGAACAGGAAGTCTTTCCAGTTGCTCAGGTCGAAAGCTGTTTTGGTCCCAGGGATGTTGCTCCGAAGGCCAACGCTGAACAGCGCGATGTAGACCAATGGCACGACAACCAAGACGAGCACGAACGCGACGGGGGGCCAGGCCCAAAGGCCCTGCCCCCCGAAGCGACGTGAGGTTGATCGGCTCATTCCACCGGGCGCAATCCTTGATGTAACAAGACCGAGGCGCCTATGAAGCCTTGACTTGCTGCCAGGCCGTAAGGACCTTCGCGCGGTCTGGGTTGTACGACTGCAGGTGAACCGATGGACCGGTCAGTGCGCCGAGATCGTCAATGTGCAGACTCGTTGCGAGTTCCTTATCGGTGATGTCTGCACTGGTTACCTTTGAGTTCGATGTGCCGTATGCGTAGGCATTCGTCATCTGGGCGCAGGCTGCCTTGTTCAGGAATGATTCGACGTACTCGTGTGCGTGGTAGTAGTTCTGCGTGTCCTTGCCGAGCATGAAGCCACAGAACCACGCAATGCGACCCTGGCTTGGGTCGAGGTAAGCGACGGGAACACCGGCTGACTTCATCGACACCAGGGTGTCTTGCCACGAGTACGCGATCCACACCGTGCCCGACTTGATTGCCGGCTGCATCTGGCCGTACTCGCTGTCCCAGTAGAACTTGTTCAGAGGCTTTTGCTTGATCAAGTCCTGCTTGCACGTCTCGAGTTGATCGGGAGTTAGGTGATCCATGTCCTGGATCCCATTCTTAATGGCGGCAATCTCGAAGTTCGTTGAGGCCCCACCCCACAGGGAGATGCGGCCTGCGTACTTCGGGTTCCACGCCAGTTCCCATCCGGTGGCGTCCGCCGCGTCGACGTGATCGGTGCGGTACGTGAGGCTGCCGTAACCCCAGTCCCACGGGAGCATGTAGGTCTGGCCGTCCTTCGTACCCTTTGCCAGTAGGCCAGGGTCGATATCTGCTGCGCTTGGGATCAGGTTCAGATCCCACGGCTGCACGAGATCGCGATCGACGTAATCCTGGAAGTTCTCGAAACATGGGTGAAGCACGTCGAACCCGCCGCTGGCAGTTGCCTTCTGCAGGGCTTGGTCATCGTTCTCGATGTACGTGTAGGTGACGGAGTCTGGTCCGTACTTCTTGATGTAGTCAGAGCCAGCGACCGTCATACCGGCGGTCTGAGCCTTGGTCCCGGCTGCCTCGTACCCCGCCCATTCCAGGAGCGACATTTTGCCGGGCTCGGAAGCAATCGGTGGACGTGACTTGGATGGTGCCGTTGATGGTGAGGCTGAGGCGCCGCCGCCAGCGTCGGGACTCCCACAAGCCGCCAATGCGCCAGCTCCGGCAGCTACGCCCAGTGCGCCACCCAAGAACTGTCGGCGATTCATATTCGAGTCAGTCACAACTACCTCCGCGGAGTTTCACATGCAGCGACATTGCCGCATGTTGTCTGACCTGCACCTTAGGGGGTTCCGCCTCGATTAATCAGCATGTTCACTACATCGGTATGTAATCGTTTCGATGGGCTATCTTCACGGCCCGGACCGGCGTTGGTGTGGATCTTGTGTCTGGCTTCAGTCGGTCAGAGCAGGTCGCCGCTCAGGTCCTCGATCGCGGTAGCGCCCAGGAGTGCCATGGCCATTTCGAGTTCTGTGCGCAGGATGTCGACCGCATGGGTGACGCCGGCAGCACCATACGTCGTCAGGCCCCAGATGATTGGTCGACCAATCAGTACAGCCGATGCTCCGAGGCACAGGGCGGTGGCGATATCAGTTCCGCGCCTGATCCCACCGTCGACGAAAACTGGCACGGCGCCAGTCACCTCGGCAACGATCTCGGATAGCACCTGGGCCGTGGCCGGGGCGGTGTCGAGATTTCGTCCGCCATGGTTACTGACGATGACCCCGGATGCACCCGCGTCGACGGCGCGACGCGCATCGTCTGGACGCAGGATTCCCTTGACGAGAACAGGAACCTGGTAGCGATGGGTCAGATCCGTAATGTCAGCGGCGGTGACGTTGTTGGCGAGGTGCGGATTCCAGATGCGCCTATGGGTAGGAGTCGAATCGGCCTCGACGGTGTGCGCGGGCACGTTGGGGAAGGTGACTCCAGTTGGCGCTCCGAACGGGTTGCGCTTATCGCGGTCGCGAGCACCTAGCGAGGGAGTGTCGACGGTGACGACTAGGGCGCCGGCTCCGGCTTCCACAGCCTGATCGAGCAGGTCATATGTGAGCGAGCGATCTCGCTGTAGGTAGACCTGCATCCACCATCGTCCATTCACGTCGACGGCATGAGCCCCGATATCGGCCACTGGGAGTGAGGCCAAGGTGCTCATCGTTGCGATCGCTTGCGCGTGAGCAGCGCCGCTCAAGGTGGCACGCTCACCATCGGGGTGATAGCGCGAATGGCTGGCTGTGGGAGCAATCAAAATGGGATGTGCACGCTTCTCGCCGAACAGGCTGACGCTGGTATCCAACGAACTCACGTCCGTCATCACATGCGGCCGCAATCGATGACGTGACCATGCCGCTAGGTTGTCGTGAAGTGTGACTTCATTTCCTGCACCACCGCGGACGTAATCCCAGGTTTGTGGATCCATCCGTTCACTAGCCCACGACTCGGCTTGATGTAGAGCGACCCAGCCATCGGCAACCGGATCTCCTGAGCAGCGCGGCGTCCAGGTGGTCATGAGTTACAGGCTAGCGATAAGCCCGCGGTATCAGAGACCTATCACGAACAGTGAGATCGCTCGTCGATGAATTCGACTAGTTCGACTCTGCTGGCGGTTCGATGATGTCCGACGGAATTGCGGGCTTGTTTGCGGTGGGTGGGATCGCCGTGACGTTGCTCGGTGGATTAGACACAATCCCAGAGCCCCCGCGATTGATGTTGCTCTGCTCAAGATGAGTCTTGAGCCGGTTCGTTGCGCGGCGCCGGTAGAGAGCTGACGTGGCGGCCACCGCCCCGGCGGCCACGAGGAATTGCAGCGCGTGGCGAATCCAGTCGATGCCCCCAGTGTCTCGAACACCGAGCAAACTGGCCAACCAGTTGCCGAGAAGCATTCCAGCGATGCCAGAGCCGATCGTGGCCCACACGGGCAGGTACTGGCGGCCGGGCACGAGCAATCTAGCGATGATGCCGATGAAAGTTCCGCCGATGAGAATCCAGATGAGATTGAAAAAGCCGGCGATCATCGTTCATTCCTCCGTCGTGATGCACATTGCTGTGACTTGATGAGATGAGTGAATCAGGTTTTTGGCGTGGCGTCCCAGCCTGTCGATGAACAACTGTTAACAAAGAATTGGCCGCGACATCTCACGCATGCGGAACAAGTCGAAACATGCGCGGTACGAGATCGCCGCGCCGTTCGAGGTAGTTCTCGTAGCCGGGGTAGATCTCGACGAATCTCGGGAACAGCGCGCCCCATTCGTCGTCGCTGATGCTCGTGGCCGTCACTTTCAGACTGTGTGGGCCGATGTCGATCTGCGCTTCGGGATGTGCAAGCAGATTCGCGGTCCAGCCAGGGTGCTTTGGCTGACCAAAGTTTGTTCCGAGCAAGACGACATCATCCGCGTCGCGAGCGTAGAGCAAAGGTGACGTTCGAGGCTGGCCGCTCTTAGCTCCAACGGTGTGCAGCATGAGCATGGGAAATCCGTACACGGTGGCCATGAGTCGGCCGTCAGCGATGGGTGCTAGCCGTGGATCAACCACCGGTCCGATTCGTCGGTAAAGCGCGGCAAAACCGCGGGTGCGCCCGAGCCGCTTCGCGGCATGTGTGAGCAGCCCCGTTCGAACGCTGTCTTCGTAACGTCGAACCTGAGCCAAGGTGGCACGCCACGAATCGGTTTGCTCAACCATGGAGGCAGGTTACTGCTTCGGACGCAGTCGATCCCACAACCGGGCCAACCACGAACTCGATGCTGCGGTAGTCGGCGACGTGTTGGTGGGCGCCTGGGTGGTTGCTGGTTTGGTGGGCTTAGCGACACTTCCCGGGCCGCGCACCGCGTGCTCTACAAGTTCGAGGAAGGTGGCCTTGTCCAGGACACCGCCTTCACGTCTCATCGCATGTTCGGTGACGGCCAGAGGGCGATCAATGCGCGCCCAACTGGGCCTGCGTTCAGAGTCCCAGCCACCCGTTCCTACTGGATGCCAATTGCGATCGTCATCGTGGTCTTTGCTCGACAACATGAGACAGACCAACGTCTCTGGCTTGCCTACCTCGCGGCCGATGACAATCAACGGCCGATCTTTGCCTTGGGAGTGATCCTCCTCGAAGGGGACCCACGCCCACACAACTTCGCCAGGATCCGGATCGCCATCGCGGTGCGGTGCGTAATCGGGCTCGAGTCGGCCACGGAAGTCGACGGCTCCGCCGCGTTCTGGAATAGGAACGGTCACGGCAAAACAGTAGGTGAAAGCAGTGAGCGGCGTCACCGTGTCGTGTCATCACTTCGTGGAAACGATGCGGCATCCTAGGAAAAGTTGAAGGCCCCTCCGTGTATGAAACGGAGGGGCCTTCGTGCACATCAGCGTTGTTGATTCGGGTTTCCCCACCTCACCAGTCTGACGTGCTGCACTGTGTTCCCGCTCGACCCGATCGGCTCACGGTCTCCCGGTTGCCGCTCGTGGAGTTGCCTCCCGGCCGTGCAGTCCTATCAGTGCGTGCGTCCGAATCTCGATCCAACGCGACTGTTCTGGGTTTCCCGTTCCCATTCGCTGGGGTTGCCCCCGGACCGTCAATCCGTTCGCTCCCACCGGCTCGTCGGTTTGCGCTCACAGACGTCAGATTGGTTGCCCGCTCTGTCGTCAGCCGAGGGTGGCCTCGGCAAGTGCATTCCATCGTTCTCGGTGGCGCCTAGACATCCATCGGATCTTCGGAGTCCGCGGCTACGAGTTTCTGGTTTCCCAGATCCCGTCGCAGGGATTGTCTCCATCGATCCGCCGATCGTTCTTGGCGTGAGAGAGTTCTAACGCTGTTTGCCCCACGGGCACAAGGGGTTTGGCAAAAGTCTTTCGTGATTTTTCGAAGTATTTTTTGCATGCACATGATGTGCACATGTTGTCCGCCGAATAGGCGAACTCATCCCCATGTTGTCCCCAGACTTATACACAGGCGATGGAGGCTAGGCCGAGCGAGGATCAGACCACCCTGGTCCGCACAGATCTCCGCCGTCGCAACAGGGCTGCAAGTAAAAGCACTGTGGACACTGGTCTTTGCCACCTTTGCGAACAAGATCGGCGCTCTCGCATGCGGGGCATTGTCCGGGACTTTGAAACATGTCATGACGGTAGAACTTCGCGGCTCGGAGTTCACCGCGACACGCTGGGTTAGGGTGCCGATGGCGTACGCGGTGGGTAATGCAGTCCAATTTGCCGACCGACTTCATCGATCGTTTCCAGGATGGAAATCGTTTGTGCGAGAGGAAGAATTGGCGATTCGGTCAGCCCCAAACGCAAGCATCGTCCGACCTCGGCAGCTTGATGGCGAAGACCATTACCAACGTGGGGGATCTCAATGCGCTCGCGTTCGCCGGTTCCGGCTGTGACGACGGTGAAGGACGTGGGTCGGAAAAACTCTGGCTCGATTTCAATGCGGCCCAGAGTTCCCGTCACATTCGCGCCATTGGGGGTGCCGGCGAGCATGGTGGTGTTCACAATGGCGTGAGCTCCAGACTCGTGACGCAGGATCACTGATGTCGTCACGTCCACGCCGCCGTCTGACAAATCTGCTGAGGCGATGATCTCGCTTGGCTGGCCCAACAACATGGCGGAGAACGAAATCGGATATATGCCAATATCGAGTAGGGCGCCGCCACCCTCGTCAAGAATGAACGCGCGTGGGCTCTCGTCGCCGAACTGCTCTCCGAATTCCGCTGTGACAGTGATGATGTCGCCGATACGTCCTGACTCAATCACCTCGCGGATCCGAACAATGTGCGGCAGGAACCTCGTCCACATTGCCTCCATGAGGAAGGTGCCGCGTGCTCGGGCTGCCTCAGCAAGGAGCCGTGAGTCAGCGGCATTCATGGTGAAGGGCTTCTCGACCAGAACTGCCTTGCCTGCCTCGATCGCTAGCATCGCTGCATCGAAATGATGTGGATGGGGCGTTGCGACGTAGACGACGTCAACATCCGGGTCGTTGACGACGTCGGCGTACGAATCGTGACGATGGGGGATGTTGAATCGGTCTGCGAATTCGGTGTTGGTGCCCGACTTTCGAGCGCCGACTGCGACAACGGCGTGATCGGGAAGATGCGCCAGATCAGAGCAAAACTCTGCCGCGATACCCCCTGCTCCGATGACGCCCCATCGAATGGTTTTGTAGCGGTCGCGCGTCGCGGACGTCAGGTCAGAGTTCATGTTCCCATCTAACCGCTCGGGCAGACAGATACGAACACATCGAAAAAGGTGGTTTAGCCACGGAAGGGTTGAATGCCACCAGCCGGGATGTGGCCAAATCGACCGGACTGGAAGTCTGCGACGGCCTGATGGAGTTCTTGCTGGGTGTTCATGACGAACGGTCCCATCCACGCGATGGGCTCGCGCAATGGCTCGCCTCCCAGAATCACCACGTCGAGGGCGGGTGTGCGGCTGTCCTGCGCTTGATCGGCAGCGATGGTGATCGATCCACCGTTGCCGAATACTGCGAGCTGGCCGGTGCTCAGCGGTCGACGTTCCTCACCCACGCTGCCTCGGCCGGCGAGACCGTAGACGAGTGCGTTGAAATCCTGGCGCCACGGGATAGTCATGGACGCGCCCGGTTGCAGGGTGGCGTGGATCATCGTCATCGGTGTGAATGTCGATCCCGGACCGACGTGCCCGGCGAGATCGCCGGCGATGACGCGAATGAGTGCACCGCCATCATCGGATGTCAGCAGAAGAACATCCGATGCTCGCACGTCCTGGTAACGAGGGGCGTTCATCTTTCCGCGGGCCGGCAGGTTTACCCATAGTTGTAGCCCGTGGAAGAGCCCGCCAGACATGACGAGTGCCTCGGGTGGAGTCTCAATATGCAAAAGGCCTGAGCCAGCGGTCATCCACTGTGTATCACCGTTGGTGATAACGCCGCCTCCGCCATGCGAGTCTTGATGGATGAAGGTGCCGTCGATGATGTACGTGACGGTTTCAAATCCGCGGTGGGGATGCCATGAGGTGCCCTTCGGCTCGCCCGCGG
>CANGPO010000009.1 GCA_947455705.1 Actinomycetota bacterium
CCTTGGCGCGGTCAAGCATTTCACCGTAGATCTCTGGGGTTGCGATAGGCATCGCACATCTCCTAGCTATACGAAAACAAGGCTGCCGGGCCGCTCTGCCCAACAAGACCATCTTGTCAGATGATGCAGTCGAGCAGGCATAGTCCTTCCAGTTGGCTGCCAGTCGTCACGATTCAGGTAGGGGCCTCGCGGTCACGTCTGAAGTCTCCAAAGCCCGCAGCCCCGTTACCTGCGGATCTAACAGGGCAAGCAGTTGCACGCAGACAAGAGCTAGGCAGATGAGGCCCGCAGTGCGCGTTCCAAAGGTCTCAACGATCGGGCCGGCCGCGGCCAGACCCAACGGAGTAAGCGCAAGGGATCCGAAGTAGTCGTACGCGCTCACTCGGGAGAGTGACTCCGAGGGTATGTGTTGTTGGAGTGCCGTCTGCCACAACACTTCAAAGATGTCGACCGCGATTCCGGCGAGGAATGCGCCGACAGCCACGAGCGGGACGGCAAGTGGCGGGATCAAGCCGATGATCGGGAGAACGAGGAATGGCGAGGCCAACATCGCAATGAGCAATGGCCGCCGCGGACGGATGCGCATTGCGACAACAACGCCGGTTACCGTTCCCGCGGAAAACGCGGCCATGACAACGGCCCAACCTCGGGCACCGCCCCAGTCATTCAAGGCAACAACCGGACCAACCACACCAATGGCAGCGCTGAACCCAACATTGCTCAATGAGAACACCAGCACAATGAGCCAGACCCATCGACGTGCGGTGAACTCACGCCAACCGTGAACAAGGTCCGCCACCATCGACGTCGACTCATCACGCGGCAGTGAACGCTGAACGTGAATTCCCACTAGTAGTACGGCCGACACGGCGTACGTGACGGCATTGATACTCAACGCCCATCCAGATCCAATTGTCGCCACGAGGATTCCGCCCAAAGCAACACCACCGATGGACGCCATGTTGCTCGCCAATCGGATCAGCGCATTCGTCGATTGAAGTTGGTCGTCGTCTACGACCTGCGGAATAAGGCCAGTGTGTGTGGGATAGAACAATGCGGTGGCAAGTCCTCCCACAATCGCCAGCGCCGACATAGCAATCACGGATGCATGCCCTGACAGGAACAGCGCAGCTCCCAGCAGCCAGGTCAGCGCCATCGTGGTTTCAGCGATCACCAGCAACCACACCCGATTGCCGCGATCAGCGATAACGCCTGCAAACAAAAGGAAAGCGACCCGGGGCACCGCTGCGCAAAACAGGACGATCCCAAGTCCCGTTGGGCCGCCACCCGGCAGCGCCAGAACTCCGAAGGCCAAGGCGATCGGGCCGATCCCCGATCCCAGATCGGAGATCAGTCGAGAAAGCACCAGTCGCATGACATTGGGGTCGCGCAAAACCTGAAGATCCCGAGCAAGGGATCGCTCCGCAACTGCATCCTCGGCGGGTTCGGTTCCGGCGACGTCACTCATGGGGTTGGAGTCCTACGCTCAGATCGGCTGGTCGAACACATGCTGACGGATCCACGAATGCATCGTGATCGCCGCAGCCGCACCGAGGTTGATAGACCGCGTCGAACCGAACTGAGCGATATCGAGAACAACCTCACATTGAGCCTGTGCCTCGTCGCTGAGCCCGGCCCCCTCCTGCCCGAAGAACAAAACGCAGCGGCGCGGAAGTGCGAACTTCTCAAGGGGAATTGAACCCGGGATGTTGTCGATTCCGATGACAGGAACCCCCTGCTCGGCAGCCCACTGTCCAAGGCTGGCCGGGGAATCGTGGTACTCCACATGCATGTATCGATTGGTAACCATCGCTCCGCGTCGGTTCCAACGTCGACGACCAACAAGGCGAACAGTCGAGGCATTGAACGCATTAGCGGTACGAACAACGGAACCAATGTTGAAATCGTGTTCAAGATTTTCCATCGCCACATGAAAATCGTGACGACGCAGATCTAAGTCAGCGACGATCGCCTCTACCGACCAATAGCGATACTCATCGCCCACATTGCGTCGGTCACCCTCGCGCAGGAGTTCTGGATCGAAGTGCGGATCAGTTGGCCACGGTTCGGGGTGTGGTCCTACTCCCACAGTGCGCTCGTAGTCCTCATCCATCCCCGCAGCCTATGACGATGGGCAGATCAGCACGGCATAGGCTCATGAAGTGCTCAACGGTCCAGACCTCGCAACGCTGTCAACGGTTGCGGTCTATGCGGTTGTGTGGGGTTTTGTTTTCGTCGAGTGCGGCCTGCTCGTCGGTTTCCTGCTGCCCGGCGATTCCCTCCTGTTCGGAGCTGGGATTCTGGCGGCGAGCCCGCGAAGTTCCATAAACCTTCCCCTACTTGTCACGGGCATCTTCATTGCCGCCGTGGTTGGCAACGAAATCGCGTATCAAACGGGACGCAGATACGGGCGATCGTGGGTCGAAAACCGTGAAGGTGGTCGCACGAAAGACGGTCTACGCAAGGCCGAGTCCTTCTACCAAAGGTGGGGGTGGTGGTCAGTAGTTGTCGCACGCTGGATCGCGTGGGTGCGCACATTCGTCCCTGTCGTTGCAGGAACCGCCGCCATGGACCGCCGGGCATTCACCACTGCGAATCTGGTTGGCGCGCTTCCATGGGCCATCGGCCTGCCGTATCTCGGGGCCTTGGCGTACTCAGTTCCATGGCTTCGCGCGGTCGCATCCGTGATTGCAATCGGCTCGATCGTTGCCGCTCTGATCGGAGCCACGTTCGCCTTCGTTCAGTCGCGCCGATTGCGGTCGCGGAAATCCGCCGGTGAGCCGACCAGCCCGGACGAGATCAATCCGCCACCCGCCGACTAACCTGTTGTCTCGTGAGCACACACGCAGGAACCCTGCAATTAGCCCTCGTCCACACCCTTGGCCCGCAATGGATGCAACCGACCTACTGGCTCGACAAGTTCAGCGGAGCGGCATTCATCGCCGTCCTTGTCATCGTGTTCATCGAATGTGGTTTGTTCGTGTTCTTCCTGCCTGGTGACTCACTGCTGTTCGTCACAGGTCTCTACATTTCCACCGGGACGATCGGGGTGCCGCTGTGGCTCGCGTGCATCTTGCTGTCCCTAGCTGCCATTGCCGGCAATATCGTCGGCTATCTGATCGGACGTCGATTCGGGCCGGCATTGTTCGATAAACCCGACTCGAGATTCTTTAAGCCGCAATACATTTCATCGACCCACGACTTCTTCACCAAGTACGGGCCGAAGGCCATCGTTCTTGCCCGCTTCGTTCCTGTTGTACGAACGTTCATCACCGCTATGGCCGGTGTCGGCAACATGAACCAGCGGATGTACATCTCGTACAGCGTCATCGGCGGGGTGCTCTGGGCAACGGGTCTGACGGTTCTGGGTTACTTCCTCGGCCACATCGAGTTCGTCCAGAAAAACATCGACATCATCGTCGTCGGCATCGTCGTCATCTCAGTGCTTCCCGCAGCGCTGGAGTGGTGGCGTAATCGGAACGCACCCCAGGCGCACCTGTAGACGTCGCCGCTCCGAACGTCAGCTTCTAGCTGAGGCCGAGATCCGTCAATGAGTAAGCGGTGAAGTAAGGCAAGCCGGCTTGCTCGATGGCAGGCGCTGCCCCACGCTCGACGATCACGGCCACTCCAACAACCTCGGCGCCAGCTGCACGTAAGGCCTCAACGGCGGTAAGAACCGAACCACCCGTGGTGGACGTATCTTCCACGGCCAGGACGCGACGACCGGCCACATCAGGACCTTCGATGCGGCGTTGAAGCCCATGGTCCTTCTCACTCTTACGCACAACAAAGGCATCCAAGGTACGACCCTGCGCGGAGGCTGCATGCAGCATCGCAGTAGCAACCGGATCGGCTCCAAGGGTCAAACCGCCAACAGCGTCGTAATCCAAGTCCGCAGTTAGTTCGAGCATGACGCGGCCAATCACCGGGGCAGCCACACTGTCGAGAGTTACTCGGCGAAGATCGACGTAGTAGTCAGCCTCGCGGCCGCTGGACAAGATCACCTTGCCGTGGACGACGGCCTTGTCGATGATCTGCTGGCGGAGAAGTTCACGATCTTCTGAAGAGTTGGTCATGCGCCAAGCGTAGTGGGAGCGATTACGGCAGGCTGACCTGGTGAGCACCTCGTCCATCGTCATCTGTCCCCCGGCACCCGGTGAATCCCGCGTGTTCGATCACGACGGACTCGGCGTGGAACTGACATCAGTGGCACAGACCTTGGCAGCGAACGTTCTGACCGTTCCCGCAGTTGATTACCTCGAGACCGACGACCTACGCACGCAACGAGCGCACTGGGTCGCCGCTCTGGCAGTGGCAATGAGTGCCGCCCAACTAACCACCCCGATCGCATTGGTACTCGTCGGTGCCGCTGGTGCTCTCGCCCCTGCCGTGGGTTTCAGCCAACGTGCTGCCCGGCGCTCGGTATCTGGCTACCTCATGGTGGACGCCGATGTTCCCACCATTGGGGGCGCGCACGAGGATTGGCCGGACGCTCCCGTCAGCTACCTCTACTCCCCTACAGCGCACGCGCTCAACGTCAACCAGGCACGTCTGCGCGGTTGGCACGTCGTGTCTATGACGGACGCAGGCCCATGCACAGTTACTGACGCGATCGCAGCAGTTGTTCCAACGCTGTTGTAGGTGATGGCTCCGGCTACTTCTGCGAGGCCAGGCCAATTCGCCGAACCAGCGGACGAGGCAGGTACATCGCTGCGGCGGATAGTGCCTTGTATTGAGCACCCGGCACGGAGACGGCTTTGCCGCGGCCGAAATCCTTCAGCGCCTCGCTCACCACTAGCGGGGAGTCAAGCCACATCCAATCCTGCACGGCCGATTTGTTTATCCCGGCGCGGTCATGGAACTCGGTGTGGGTGTAGCCAGGGCAAAGCGCCATCACCGTTACGCCCTTGGCCGCCATGGGTCCGTGGAGCGACTCTGAAAACACTCGAACCCACGCCTTGGCCGCTGAGTAGGTGCCGCCGGCAATAAACGAGGCAACGCTCGAGTTGTTGATCACCCCACCCCGACCCCGACTAACCATTCCGGGCAACGCCGCATGGGTAAGTCGAAGAACGGCCGTCACCAACACATCGAGCAGTTGCTGCTCCACCTCGATATCGCCACCAAGAAAGTTCTCGGTGTGCCCAAACCCGGCGTTGTTGAACAGGATGTCTACCGGACGCATGGGGTCCGATAGTCGTTGCTCAACGCGAGCAAGGTCGTCACGATTGGCCAGGTCGGCAGCGATCACCTCGGTGCTGATTCGATATCGGTCACTTAGCTCTCGAGCGAACTCGTCAAGTCGGTCTTGGGTTCGCGCGACGAGGACAACGTCATCTCCGCGCGCAGCGACTTGTCTCGCGAATTCCGCGCCGATTCCAGCAGTTGCACCTGTGATGAGGACGTTAGTCATATCTCAGTATCACCTGAGCCGAATCCGGTCGCGACCGACTAACCTCAATCCGTGGCCCGACGTAATCCTCCCCTCGTTCCTCGGATGTACGAGCACGCATCAACGATCTTCGGAGAAATGAGCGCACTCGCGATCGAGACAGGCTCAGTGAATCTGGGTCAGGGCTTCCCCGATACCGATGGTCCCGATGTCATCAAGGAAGCTGCCGTCCAAGCAATTCGCGAAGGACGGGGGAATCAGTACCCGCCAGCTCACGGACTACCGCAGTTGCGTGCCGCCATTGCCGAGCACCAGAAACGCTTCTACGACATCGATCTAGATCCGGCCACGGACGTTGTAGTCACGACGGGTGCAAGTGAGGCAATCGCCGCGACATTCCTTGCCTTGGTCGAGCCTGGCGACGAGGTCGTCACCTTCGCACCTTGGTTTGACCTCTATGCGGCCGTCGTTTCACTAACTGGTGCGCGACTCGTCGAAGTGCCGTTAACCGAGGGTTTCTTCCGTCCCGATCCAGAACTACTCAGGGCGGCCATCACTGCGCGGACGAAGGTACTGCTGCTCAACTCACCACATAATCCAACCGGATCGGTTTTCACCAGAGCAGAGTTGACCGCGATTGCCGACATCGTCATCGAACATGATCTGTGGGTCGTGAGCGATGAGGTATACGAACACATGGTGTACGACGACAGCGTCCACATCCCGTTTTGCACTATCCCGGGAATGGCAGAGCGCACAATCACCACGGGTAGTGCCGGAAAATCCCTGTCACTTACTGGATGGAAGGTTGGCTGGGCAACCGGACCAGCAGACCTCATCGGTGCCGTCCGAGTGCCCCGCCAACACCTCAGCTTCGTCAGTGGCGGACCATTTCAATGGGCTGTTGCTGACGGACTTCGACTGCCGAATGACTACTGGGATGAGTTCCGCGCAGGTATGCAGATGCGTCGTGATCTGTTCTGTTCGGGACTCACCGAACTGGGTATTCCAGTCGTCGTGCCCCAGGGGACCTACTTCGCAACCTCCGACGTGCGGGCCCTCGGTTACGAGGATGGCTGGACCTTCTGTCAGGAACTTCCCCATCGCGCTGGAGTTGTCGCAATTCCGCATCAGGTCTTTCACCTAGATGAGGCTGCCGGAAAGCCCTTCGTGCGATGGGCTTTCTGCAAGCAGCCCGACGTTCTACGAGAAGCACTCGACCGTTTAGGCCGAGCGTTTACCTGACACGGTAAGACCATCTCCGGCCCCGTTGACATCGACCAACACAGTCTCGCCATCGACGATCGTGCCGGACAAGATCGCCTTCGCCAGCTGGTCACCGATAGACGTCTGGACCAGACGACGAAGTGGACGAGCGCCATAGAGCGGATCAAAACCGTTCAGGGCCAACCACTCCCGGGCCGCCGGGGTGACATCGAGAGTGAGCCGGCGATCGGCCAATCTCTTGGCGAGTCCATCAACCTGAATCGTGACGATTCTCGTGAGGTCTTCGATACTCAAAGGATCGAATAGAACCGTGTCGTCCAAGCGGTTGAGGAACTCCGGCTTGAAACTTGAGCGAACCACGGACATAACTGCATCGCGCTTCTGCTCTGGCGTCAACGACGGGTCGGCAAGGAACTGCGATCCCAGATTGGAAGTGAGTACCAAGATGGCGTTGCGGAAATCGACAGTGCGTCCTTGACCGTCGGTGAGCCGCCCATCGTCGAGTACCTGAAGCAGTACGTCAAAGACCTCGGGATGTGCCTTCTCGACCTCATCAAACAGAACGATCGAGTATGGACGTCGTCGAACAGCTTCGGTGAGCTGTCCCCCCTCGTCGTAACCAATGTATCCAGGCGGTGCGCCCACAAGCCGTGCCACAGAATGCTTCTCGCCGTACTCACTCATGTCGATTCGGGTCATCGACCGTTCATCATCGAAGAGAAACTCAGCCAGAGCCTTAGCGAGTTCGGTTTTGCCAACACCGGTTGGGCCAAGGAAGAGGAATGATCCCGTTGGTCGATCAGGATCAGACACCCCCGCTCGAGATCGACGGACAGCATCAGAGACAGCCTGAACCGCCTCCTGTTGCCCAATCACGCGGCGGCCAATCTCATCTTCCATCCGAAGCAGTTTCGCGGTTTCACCTTCGAGTAATCGACCGGCGGGGATACCTGTCCACGCGGCAACAACCTCGGCAACATCGTCCGGGCCCACTTCCTCACGGACCATGCCTTCACGTTCCGTCGTGCTTGTCACGGCCTTGGCCAGATCAGCTTCCAAGCCCGGGATTTCAGCGTAGAGAATGCGCGATGCCTGCTCGAAATCACCGTCGCGTTGAGCACGTTCAGCGAGCATGCGAAGTTCGTCGATGCGGATCTTGAGATCACCCACGCGATCTAGACCCTTTTTCTCCATATCCCAACGTGTCCGCAGCGCCGTTAGTTCTTCAACCTTGTCGGCCAGATCTGCCCGCAACTTGGTAAGGCGCTCTTGAGTAGCCGCATCGGTTTCCTTGGCGAGCGCTAACTCTTCCATCCGCATTCGATCCACCTGACGCTGTAGGGCGTCAATCTCGACCGGTGAGGAATCGATTTCCATGCGCAGGCGTGACGCCGCCTCATCAACGAGATCGATGGCCTTGTCCGGCAGAAAGCGGCTGGTGATGTAGCGATCCGAGAGAGTGGCCGCAGCAACGAGCGCTGCATCAGCGATGGCTACCTTGTGATGGGCCTCGTACTTTTCCTTGATACCGCGCAGGATTCCAATGGTGTCTTCAACACTCGGCTCACCAACGAGAACCTGCTGAAAACGTCGTTCGAGGGCAGGATCCTTCTCAATGCGTTCGCGGTACTCATCAAGAGTGGTGGCGCCGACCATGCGCAGCTCACCGCGGGCAAGCATCGGCTTGAGCATATTGCCGGCATCCATCGCTGAGTCACCCGAAGCACCCGCACCAACGACGGTATGCAACTCATCAATGAACGTCACGACTTGGCCGTCGCTCGACTTGATCTCATCAAGGACAGACTTCAGCCGCTCTTCGAATTGTCCACGGTATTGGGCACCGGCCAACATTGCCGCAAGGTCAAGTGAAATCAACCGCTTTCCCCGCAACGAATCGGGCACATCGCCGGCCACAATGCGCTGTGCAAGACCTTCGACGACAGCCGTCTTACCGACACCTGGTTCGCCAATGAGAACGGGATTGTTCTTCGTACGGCGAGAAAGGACTTGGACCACACGACGGATCTCCGCATCACGTCCGATGACCGGATCGATCTTTCCCTCACGGGCAAGGGCGGTCAGATCAACGCCGTACTTCTCCAGAGCCTGGAAGGATCCCTCGGGATCAGCCGTCGTAACCGGACGGTGCCGAACAGAGGCAATCGCATCCACGATGGCGATCGGGGTGGCACCAACAGTATTCAACTCATCAGCGACACCCGGACCACCTTGCTCAGCCAAACCAACGAGCAGGTGCTCGGTCGATACGTACTCATCCCCGCGCTCTTTAGCCGTATCTTGTGCAGACTGCAGCACTCGAAACGCCGACGGCGAGAACTGGGGTGTTTGTACCGTCTGCCCCATCGCCGACGGAAGTGCGTCAAGCGCCCCGTTGACCTTGGATGTGAGTGCCGCGCGGTCAACACCAATCTGATCGAGGACCGCAGTGGCAATGCCCTCACCACTGGCTCCCTGAGCAAGAAGCGCTCCGAGAATGTGGATGGGGTCGACCTGCGCCTGCCCCGATGTGGCTGCGCGCCGAACCGCGCCACTGAGAGCCTCTTGCGCCTTCGTTGTGAAATTCATGTCCATGTGGAGCACCTACCTAACGATCTCGATCGGCTGGACGCGGTCGCCAGACGACGACTGCGGAGCCGGGCATGTCAGTAATTGACCCTTCCCCCGTGCGCTGCGATGAGCCCAGCCGAGGGCGCAATCGC
The DNA here is from genome assembly GCA_947455705.1 of Actinomycetota bacterium. Lineage (GTDB taxonomy): Bacteria > Actinomycetota > Actinomycetes > S36-B12 > CAIYMF01 > Longivirga. The sequence goes on from CANGPO010000009.1 coordinate 9,343, forward strand.
AGGAGTTCCGCGCGCAAAACTGCAACCTCGGAACGAAGAACCTCAAGATCGGATTCCATCCGCATGATGCGTTGAATCCCAGCCAGATTGACCCCTTCCGAGGTCAACAGCGACACCTCACGGAGGCGCTCGATGTCGCGCAACGAGTAAAGCCGGTTACGACCACCGGTGCGGTCAGGTGACACCAATCCGAGTCGGTCGTACTGGCGCAGAGTTTGCGGATGGAGACCACTGATCTGCGCGGCGACGGAGATGGCGTAGACCGGCACTGTGTCTTCCGGACGCAACCGATCGTTCATCACTCACCTCGCTTCGCATTACGCATCAGTTCTTCACGTGGATCCTCGTCCGCCGTCGCCAAGGCGAACGCAGCTAACGCTTCACGCGCCTGCGGATCGAGTGTCTTCGGCACAACAACATCGACAGTCACGAGCAGGTCGCCCTTGGTACCGTCCTTGCGACTTGCACCCTTGCCGCGTACCCGAAGCACACGGCCGTTTTGCGTACCTTCAGCGATCCGCACCTTGACCGTCGAACCCGAAGGCGTCGGTACCACCACATCGGCACCCAACGCTGCCTCAGCAAATGTCACTGGCACGACGATGGTGAGGTTGTCTCCCTCACGTCCATAGACCGGGTCAGGCTTCACATTGACGACAATGAGCAGATCGCCCGCTTCGCCGCCATTTTCACCTGGTGTGCCCTTACCGCGAAGCCGGATTTTGGCGCCATTTTTCACACCTGCCGGAATCCGTGCCTGCACAGTTCGCGTGGATGGTGCCCGACCACTTCCGCTGCAGTTCGTGCAGGGGTCGTCAACAACAAGCCCCCGACCACGACAAGAGCGACACGGTTCGGGGAAAGCAAAGCCCCCAGCATTGCGATTAACCTGTCCGACGCCCTCACAGGTTGGGCAGACTCGTGGAGTGGTGCCCTCGCGAGCACCTGTCCCACGACACACTCCACACGGCGCCTCACTCGTCAACCGCAGAGGAAGAGTTACCCCACCCAATGCTTCGTCGAATGAGAGGGTGACCGAGCTTTCAACGTCTGAGCCTCGGCGAGGACGACGTCCACTCGGCTGTTGACCACCACCCCGGTTGAACACGCCACCGAATACGTCGCCGAGTCCGCCCCCGCGATTGAGCAGGTCGGAGAAATCGAAGTTGGCGGTTCCACCGCCACCTGGGAATCCTCCGGCACCCGGCACCCGGAAGCCTCCGCCACCGAAAAGCGAGCGAGCCTCGTCGTATTCCTTACGCGTGGTTTCGTTCGATAGGACGTCATACGCTTCGGAGACCTCTTTGAATTTGGCCTCGGATTTCGGATCGTTCTCGTTGGAATCCGGATGATGCTTTTTAGCAAGCGTGCGGAAAGACTTCTTGATCTCCGCAGCTGAGGCGTCCTTAGAGACGCCAAGCATCTTGTAGTAGTCCTTCTCGGCCCAATCTTTTTGACTCATGACGTCCCTCCCTTCGGACGCTGGTAAAACAGGTCGTGTCGTAGTGCAATGCGGAGATACTCCGATCGCACGGTGGTGTTACTCCGGGTCTGCAACGGCAACGATCGCGGGGCGCAGGACGCGACCCTTGAATCGGTAGCCCTGCTGAAACACCGAGACGCAGGTGGGTCCGGTGACATCGGCGGAGTGCTGGTGACTGATGGCCTCATGGATGGTGGGGTCAAACTCGTCACCAGGGATACCGAATCGTTCAACGCCAAGCCTGGTAACCGTCGCTTCCAGCGCTTCGGCAACTGATTTGAATGCACCGTCGAGATCGCCATGTTCGCGTGCTCGCCCGATGTCGTCGAGGATTGGAAGCAACTCAGCCAGAGTTGCACCCACGACCTGATCACGTGTTGTTTCACGTTCGCGATCCACCCGCTTGCGGTAGTTCGCATATTCGGCGTGAACCCGCTGCAGGTCAGAGGTCAGCTCAGCAACTTTGGCGTCTGACGACTCAGATTCAACCTCGACGACGATTCCGTCGACGATCTCAGCGAACGTGTCATCGACGTTCGCTTCGCCACCCTCGGGTGCGGGAGCCCCCGACTCCCGCACCTCAAAGGTTTCCGGATCGATTCGACGGTTGTCCTGAAAGGAAAACCCTGAGTCGTTCGGCTCACTCACTGCTCTGCCTTAGCGTCGTCACCTTCGTCAACGATCTCGGCGTCGACGACATCGTCGTCATTCGTCGAGGATGACGAACCTGAATCGCTCTGCGCGTTTTCGCCATCGGCCTGACCTTGTGCGTACATTGCCGCGCCAAGTGCCTGGCTCGTGGTCGCAACCTTTTCGGCAGCGGACTTAATCGCTTCAGAGTCGGTACCGGCCAGGGCCGTCTTGAGTTCGGCGAGTGGACCTTCGACATTGCTCTTTGCATCGGCCGGAACCTTGTCGCCATTTTCGGCGAGGAACTTCTCGGTCTGGTGCATCAGAGTTTCAGCGGAGTTCCGAACCTCGGCCTCTTCGCGGCGCTGACGATCTTCCTCAGCGTGAGCCTCGGCATCCTTCATCATCCGCTCGATGTCATCCTTCGGAAGGCCAGAGCCGCCGGTGATCGTCATCGACTGCTCCTTGCCCGTACCCAAGTCCTTCGCCGCAACGTGAACGATTCCGTTCGCATCGATATCGAAGGTGACCTCGATCTGCGGGATACCGCGGGGTGCCGGTGGCAATCCCATAAGTTCGAAGGTGCCGAGTTTCTTGTTGTACGCAGCCATTTCACGCTCACCCTGGAAGACCTGGATGAGAACCGACGGCTGATTGTCATCAGCGGTAGTGAAGATTTCCGAGCGCTTCGTCGGGATCGTCGTGTTGCGCTCGATCAGACGCGTCATGATGCCGCCCTTGGTCTCGATACCCAGCGACAGCGGGGTTACGTCGAGCAGGAGAACATCCTTGACCTCGCCCTTGAGGACACCAGCCTGCAGCGACGCACCGATGGCGACAACCTCATCGGGGTTAACGCTCTTGTTCGGCTCCTTGCCACCGGTAAGTTCCTTCACCAGATCAGCAACAGCTGGCATACGGGTTGATCCACCCACGAGAACGACATGGTCAATCTCATTCACAGAAACGCCGGCATCCTTGATGACAGCCTGGAACGGTGACTTACACCGATCGAGTAGATCACTTGTCAGCTGCTGGAACTGCGCACGGGTGATGGTCTCATCCAAGTGCAGGGGTCCCTCTGCCGAGGCAGTGATGTACGGCAAGTTGATCGACGTCTGCATCGAACTGGACAACTCAATCTTGGCCTTCTCGGCAGCTTCACGAAGACGCTGCAGGGCCATCTTGTCCTTGGTCAAATCAACGCCGTGCGCGTTCTTGAAGTTGGTGGCTAGGTGCTGGAGCAAACGCTCATCCCAGTCGTCACCACCGAGGTTGTTATCGCCACTGGTGGCCTTCACCTCAACGATGCCGTCACCAATCTCGAGCAGCGAAACGTCGAATGTTCCACCACCGAGGTCGAAGACCAGGATCGTCTGTTCCTTGTCACCCTTATCGAGACCATACGCAAGGGCAGCTGCCGTGGGCTCGTTGATGATGCGCAGGACGTTAAGACCCGCGATCTCACCGGCTTCCTTGGTGGCCTGACGCTGGGCATCGTTGAAGTACGCCGGCACGGTGATAACCGCATCGGTCACTGAATCTCCAAGGTAGGCCTCAGCATCGCGCTTGAGCTTCTGCAGCACGCGGGCGCTGATCTCCTGTGGGGTGTACGCCTTACCGTCGATGTCGACGGTCCAGTTCGTACCAATGTGACGCTTCACCGAACGAATGGTGCGGTCAACGTTGGTGACTGCTTGGCGCTTAGCCACCTCGCCAACGAGAACTTCGCCGTTCTTAGCGAATGCAACGACCGACGGCGTGGTTCGCGCGCCTTCGGCGTTAGGAATGACGGTGGGTTCGCCACCTTCAAGTACCGACACCACGGAGTTGGTGGTGCCAAGGTCGATACCGACTGCTCGTGCCATGGGACGTGCCTTTCGTTTGTTATTCGTGGACTACTGATCCGAGCCTGATTCACACTCAGAGGTTGTGTCAATTTTAACCTCAAGAAATATGAGTCGCATCGGCTCAAGTACCCTCTACAACTCCCCCGATCGGCCACTTCTTCCCGCGAACCAGAGGTTTAACTGTGACGTGCATCACACGGCTCACGGGGCACGTGCCCGCCAACTCAGCCACCTGCGCTGCCGTGAACGACGTCTTATCGGTACCGTGGACCCGCACGCGGTAACGGCCAGCAGGGCATCACCGTCGTGCGGCACCAGATCAGCGGATCTGGTCGCCTTCCCCGTGTACTTGGAGGCCCGCCCGTGTCCGCGCTGTCTGTCCTGGCTGCAACGTCTGCCGAACCGACGCCGTTCTCTGAAACCAACCTGACCTTCCGTCTGGTTGTCGGCGTGCTCATCACCCTGGTCGCATTGGCTCTAGCCGCATGGCGCGCGAATCGGATCCAGCAGGTTGTGCGCAGTGGTCAGCCTGCTGTCGGGCGCACCGACGAAAAAGGCGTGCGCCTGCAAAACGAACTCGTTGAGGTTCTCGGCCAAAAGAAACTGTTGAAGTGGTCGCCCTCAGGTCCGGCCCACTTCGTGACGTTCTGGGGCTTCATCATCCTTGGCCTCACCATTATCGAAGGCTTCGGTGCGCTGTTCGATCCCAACTTCCATATCCCCATCATCGGTACGTGGCCGATCATTGGCTTCTTGGAAGATCTCTTTGGACTTCTTGTACTGATCGCACTCGTCGTGTTTGCCATCATCCGCATCCGTCGCAATCCCGAGAAGATCGGACGCGAGTCCCGCTTCTACGGATCGCACACAGGTGGTGCCTGGATCATCCTCGGCGCCATCGCGGCAATCATCATCACGATGTTCATCTACCGCGGTGCACAGATCAACACCGGAAACTTCCCCTTTGACAGCGGTGCGTTCATCTCCGAATGGGTCGGGAAACTCCTTGCGCCACTTGGCCTAGAAGCCAACAAGTGGATCGAGACCGTCTTCATTTTGCTGTCGCTTGGCGCAGTTCTCGCAACGACGATCCTCGTCCTCTACAGCAAGCATCTGCACATCTTTGCCGCACCGCTGAACGTCCTGTTTTCACGTCGCCCCAATGGGCTTGGCCCATTGCTTCCGATGTACTCGGGCACCGAGAAGATCGACTTCGAAGATCCCGCTGACGATGCCATCTTCGGCCGCGGCTCAATTGAGGACTTTACGTGGAAGGGCAACCTCGACTTCGCCACGTGTACCGAATGTGGTCGCTGCCAGTCACAGTGCCCGGCGTGGAACACCGAGAAGCCGCTGTCCCCCAAGCTCCTCATCATGGATCTTCGCGACAACCTGTTCGCACAAGCACCATACCTAGTTGCGAAGGCTAACCCGCAGTACCTGGCCTCACCCGGTGCCAACAAGGCCAGTGTGCCTGTGCCGGTTGAGATCACGGCGTTTGCACAGTCAGTCCAAGACGCACATGCGCGACCACTTGTCGGCTCCCGCGAGATCGACAATGCCGTCATCGACACCGATGTGCTGTGGTCGTGCACCATGTGTGGCGCCTGCGTTAACCAGTGCCCCGTTGACATCGAGCACATCGATCACATCGCAGATATGCGCCGCAACCGCGTCATGATCGAGTCAGACTTCCCAAGCGAGCTCGCGGGTCTGTTCAAGAATGTCGAAAATAAGGGAAATCCATGGGGCATGAACGCCTCACAGCGCAACGCGTGGATTGAAGAGGTCGACTTCGACGTGCGCGTGTTCGGCATGGAGGGCGAAGAGGTCATCCCCGATGACGTCGATTACCTCTTCTGGGTCGGCTGCGCTGGCGCACTTGAGGACCGGGCCAAGAAGACCACCAAGGCAGTCGCTGAACTACTCAACATCGCCGGGGTGCAATTCATGGTGCTCGGCGAAGGTGAAACGTGTACCGGTGACCCGGCTCGTCGCGCTGGTAACGAATTCCTGTTCCAGATGCAGGCGATGCAAAACATCGAAATGCTCAACGAAATCAAGACGAAGAAGATCGTTGTCACCTGCCCGCACTGCCTCAACACACTCGGCCGCGAATACCCGCAGTCCGGTGGTCACTACGAGGTCGTGCACCACAGTCAGTTGCTCGCTTCGCTGGTCAAGGATGGACGTCTCACTCCAGTCAATTCCGTGGACGGCGCCGTGACGTACCACGACCCGTGTTACCTAGGTCGTCACAACAAGGTCTACACCCCGCCACGTGATCTGATCGGCGCACTACCGGGCCTGAAGTTCAACGAGATGGAGAAGTCCGCAGATCGATCGTTCTGCTGCGGTGCCGGTGGTGCGCGCATGTGGATGGAAGAGAAGCTTGGTACGCGCATCAACCTCACACGTACTGATCAGGCCCTTGCCACCGGCGCAGACAAGATCGCTGTTGCATGTCCGTTCTGCTCGGTGATGATTAACGACGGAGTTACCACACGGTCAGCCGGGCTTGAGGCCCCCGCCGCTGAGGTCGTCGACATCGCGACTCTGCTACTCGGTAGCGTCAAGTCCTAGTTGGTACTCCCGCTGGTTAGCGTGATGTAACCAGCGGGACAAGGCTTTTCGCCAGATAGGGCTCGAGTGCTTTCGCGAACGTTGCCGTCAGGTGATTGGTGTCCCGGTACACCAGATACTTACCGTGTGTGGCAGGGCACGTGCTGACGTCGCAGATTACGTCGGTGAGATCAACACCATGTGCACCATTGATGCCACGGGTCATTCCTACGTCGTACATCGGCTTGTCGAGAGCCGCACGCGTCACGTCGCAGCTCGACGGATTGTCCGTATTCTGCGCAACGCAGGATGCCATGTCTTTACCTGGCCAGGGAGTATCACGGAGAACAGCAACCGGAATGCCTGCCTCAGATAACACCTTGAGGGTTCTCGTCCAGCCCGCCTGCCACTGCGATCCGGCCTTTGAGGGATCGATCAACTGACCCGTCGATCTATCAACCAGAGACTCGGTTCTCGTACCAGCGGCAACGACTAAGGCTGGATGTTTGGCGATGATCGCGGCAAGCGTGTTCTGACGCCACTGATCACATTCGGTGTAGCCGCGTTTAAGGCTCCGATTAAAGATCGTCACATCCGGTGCTGGACACCCCGACTTGGTGTCACTAACCAACTCCCAATGCTGTGCCTTTGCCATCTTCTCAAGTGTGGGAAACCATTGCGCCGCATGGGAATCTCCGATGAGAACTATGCGAGTCTTTGAACCCACTGCACCAAACGCACAGGTAGGGGAGCGGGTTTCGGCATGCGCAAGATGGCAACCATCGGAGTAGGTGATGGGCAAGTCACCCCGAGCATTTTGCGGGTCAGGCGTTAACGGACCTTGTGGCCAACTTTGCGCGACTACTGCTAGTGGGGATTGCGATGGTTCGACGGCGGGGGAGGACGACTGCGATGCCGTCGGCGCAGCCGGGCGTCCAACTTGTTCGTCCGCGGACGTCGGCGCTGACGCTGTACTCGCCAACGCACCGCCACCGGGCAGCAACACCAGACCAATTCCTGTCAGCGCAGCAGCTAGAGACAGTGCTCCGCCCAACTTCAGCGAACGGGTGTTATCAGCAACCAGCGCAGGATTCATCCGCACCGGATTTTCCAAGAACCGAAACGTCACTGCGGCACATACGAAACTCAGCAATGCCAACACAAGCTTGAACCACAGCGCCAACGGGCCAAGCGCGCTAGCAGCTAAGACCAAGAAGGGCCAATGCCACAGGTACCAGGAGTATGAAAGTCGGCCAACAGCACGCATCGGCCACGCACTCAATGGGTCTGCAACGGTTCGCATACCGGCGCGGGGCGATCCGTGTCGTCGCGAACCCGAATCACCCGCTGCGATGATCGCCGCAGTACCCACGACGGGAAAGATCGCAGCAAACCCCGGGTAGGGCATGTCCGCGTTTATGAGGAAGATTGATGCAACGAGGACGACCGCACCCGCCCATCCCAACGGAATCTTCCAGCGTGTCGACGATGTGGCCAAGACAGGAGCGGCAACGGCAAGTAAGCCACCAAGGGCAAACTCCCAACCGCGTGTTGGCATTGAGAAGAAGGCCCAAGGCTCAACCTTCGTCGTCAGCCACAAGGAGAAGATGAACGACGACACACCCAGAACGGATAGCGCAATCCCCATGTTCGTTCGCGATATACCAACGCGCCCAATGCGTTTCGAGGCCAGTAGCAGGCCTAAGAGCAGAAGCGGCCACACAACATAGAACTGCTCCTCAACCCCGAGCGACCAGAAATGCAAAACCGGACTTGGGGCCGCGTCGGATGCCAAGTAGTCGGTGGCCTGAGCCGCGAACCGCACGTTAGAGACGTAGACCGCTGAGGTGACGACATCCCAACCGACATTGGCATGATCAAGCCGCGGGATCACCCACCATGAGACCAGAGCCGTGATGGCGAGAACCAACGTCGCCGCGGGCAGCAATCGACGCGCTCGTCTGGCCCAGAATCGGGGTAGATCGATGTGCCCGGTCAACGTGGCTTCCTTCACCAGCAATCCGGTAATCAGGAATCCGGAGATGACGAAGAAGACGTCGACGCCTACGAAGCCACCCGAGACGTAGGGGATGCCGACGTGGTACGCGACGACCGCCACGATCGCAATCGCACGCAGTCCTTCGACATCAGGACGAAAGTGATGTGCCGGCGAGGCTCGTCGCGCAGATGCTGGGGCAAGCTGCTCGTGGACCACCCCTTGAGCATAAGCGCCAGTGCAGCGCGTTTAGATCTCAGTGCGGTGGAAGTTCAGATAGCTCTTACTTGCTGTCGGCCCACGCTGTCCTTGATAACGAGATCCGTACGCTGACGATCCGTATGGCTGCTCAGCTGGGCTTGAGAGTCGGATCAAACAGAGCTGACCAATCTTCATGCCCGCCCACAACTTGATCGGCAGGGTCGCCACGTTCGACAACTCGAGAGTCACATGGCCGCTAAAACCAGGGTCGATGAATCCCGCCGTTGAGTGGGTCAAGAGGCCAAGACGTCCCAGTGACGACTTACCTTCGAGGCGGCCAGCAACATCGTCGGGCAACGTCACAACTTCGTATGTAGACGCCAGAACGAATTCACCGGGATGCAGGATGAAGGGTTCGCCATCGGCCGGCTCAACCATCCGAGTCAGCTCGGGCTGCTCTTCGGCGGGGTCGATATGCGGATAACGATGGTTCTCAAACACCCGAAAGTACTTGTCGAGACGAACGTCAACGCTGGACGGTTGCACCATCGCAGCATCAAAGGGGTCTAGGACGACCCGTCCCGCAGCCAACTCGGCGCGAATATCGCGGTCCGATAGAAGCACAATTCCTCCCGGTATTTCGCTGTCTCGGTGAGGTTACCGGGTTGGCCGCCCGCGCGTCGGCCCGACCCGCATTCCCACGTCGATTCCCCGACGGGGTCAGCCCGTGGGAGCGACGGAAGCCGATGGACGTGGATCGGCCGGTGGCGTTGGGACGGCAGGGAGCGTGGGGACCGGTTGATCGAGAATGACCGGTCTGTCAGGCGGACAACCAACAGGCCCAGTGGGGCTTGGTAGCACGGTTGGCGTGTCGGAGGGAGTTGATGGGCCGGTCGGAATTGCGGTGGGGCTCGACGTATCCGTGGGGTTGGCGCCCGTACTGTCTGTGGGCGACGGTGTCGGGCTAGACACAGTTGGGGCGGGCGTCGGAGTCAGGACCGGAGGTGGTGTGTACGCCGGCGCGTTGGCACATGCGGTGAGCGCGGCGTCGTAGGCGGCTTGTGCCTGTTGTTGATCACTAAGGAACAACTGCTGGGCAGCGAGCGCATCGTTGTACTCACGAACGGCGAGGTCGTACGCCTCGCGCTGAGCTGAGATCGAATCCCATGCCAACGCCACATCACGAACGGCAGCGGCGTACACCAAGAACGCCTGCAACTGCTTCGCGAAATCGGGCACGGCCTGCCAATACGCCAATGTGTTGGCCTGCCAGGCCTCCTGTCCCTGCTGTAGGGTCGCCCGCGCTTCATCAGCCAGTCCCTGGGCAAGTGCTACCTGTTGAACTTGGTCATACCGCGGCGGTACCTGCCCGGTAAAAGCCCAGCCGCAGCCAGGGCCAATCGGATCCGGTGCTCGCGAGGGCACAGAGGTTGCGGTCGGCGGCAGGGTTGGTTGGACTAGTGCATCCGGCGTGGCTACCGGAGTCGGTAAATCATTGGGCCACACCGGATCAGCTGGACGTGTCGGGAGCGAAATCGACGGCACCGGTGCCGGTACGTAGTTCTGAGGTACGGGGGTTGCACCAGGTGGAAGGGTGGGCCACGGAGCCTTGGGCACCGACACTGGGACCTGATTGATAAGGCCGGTGAAGTCGCTAGCCGCAAGCCACGGGGACCGCGCCGCGTCTGCCAACACCGAATCAACAGATGCGCACGACCCAGCCACTGACGCAAGCAATAGTTCGTCCAACTGCAAAGCCTTCGTGCCAAGACTGCTATTCATTGTCCTGGGCGCATTCACCCACGACAGGATGTCGCCGCGACGCCACATCAACGACTCTGTGGGTGCGCCGCGCACATTCGTTCCCCACACCACGAGAGCATCGGTTGATGGCGTGGCATTCGTCGCGCCAGTGCGCGATGGCCCGGGCACGGAATAACTACTCGCACCTGCGCAGGACGACAGTTTCTGCTGCCAGTCTTGAAAGGCACCAGCACCAAGGCCAGCAGAGTACGCCATGACAGTCACCATGACTTGGCCGCCAACAGCCTGATAAGCGCGTGAGCCTGCTACCGCAGGCCCTGGGCCCTTCGGTCGGCCACACAACTCGTCGTACGGGGTGCCGGCCGTCCAAGAAATCTCGCCGACCGGTTGCCACGAGGAGTTAGCTGAGGCGTTGAGCAGGGTGGTGAAACTTTGATGCGCCGGGGTCTGCGTAACAGCCACAACCGTTCGCGGTGGGAGCGTCTCGGTCGGCGGTGCCACATCGGCCGGTCCGCGGCCTAAAAGGGGGACGCCGGCAGCCGTCACAGCCAGTGCCGTTCCGCCGACGAGAGCAATAGCCGCACCAGCGGTGAGCACACCTGCCAGTCGGCCCCGCGAACGCGGGGGATTGGCCGAGGCCGGCGTCGTCCGCGGTTGGGCGGGGCGCGCAGCAGCCGAATGACGACCCACCGCTCACACCCCCAGATCCTCGGATTCGGCCCAAAACAACCGATACTTATACATGGAACGTCCGTGACGTCACCATCGTCCTACAAACGAGTCGCACAGCCACGACCACACGACCAGTCGAGTTACGAACAGGTAACCGCCTACGTTCATCATGCAGGCATTTACCTCTGAAGGAAGCGAGCGCTACCCCGGTGAGTCCTACGACACCACGCGGACGTCGCGCACGTGTTGCTGGCCTCGACGACTTGTTTGACGGTGGGCTGCCCAGTGCAGTTCCCATCGCAGAGGAGAAAAGGGCCACTCATGCCGGCCGATTTCCTCGTTGGCTAGCCTGGTCAGGAATCATTGGACTCGCAGCAGCCTGTTTGGCCGCTCCGTTCGTGTTTCCCCCTGCGCTGATCACACGCCAAGTCGCGTACGGCTGGGAAGACCTGCCCACAAGCTTGCCCTTGGCAGCTGAGTTACCTCTGCGCAGTGAACTCGTCGACCGCAACGGCAAGACCTTCGCAGTGATCTACGGACAGAATCGCACTCCGGTCACGCTCAAAGAAGTGGCCAAACCAGCAATCGACGCACTCTTGGCTACTGAAGACGACCGGTTTTACCAACATGGCGCGTTTGATCCAGTTGGCCTCGCTCGTGCGGTCGTGCACAACCGCAGTGGTGGCTCGAGGCAAGGAGGTTCTGGAATCACGCAGCAGTACGTCAAGAACCTCCTGCTATCTCAGGCCAACACCCAGCAGGAGGCCGATGTCGTAACCGAAGCGACGTTGGGACGCAAGATCCGAGAACTTCGCTACGCCGTTTCACTCGAAAGCACGATGACCAAGGACGAGATCCTTGAGCGCTACCTCAATACCGTGAACTTCGGTGATGGCGCATGGGGGATTGGTGCGGCAGCCCTGCACTACTTCAACGTGCCGGCGTCGAAATTATCGATTCCGCAGGCGGCAACCTTGATCGGCATTCTGAAGTCGCCAACCAATTACAACCCCGTCGATAATCCGGAGCGAAGCCACATCCGTCGCGATGTCGTGCTGGATCGCATGCTGTCGGCCAACCGCATCTCGCAGGCCCAATACGACAAAGCGATAGCCACATCGCTGAAACTCAACGTGACCGATCCGCCACGTGGGTGCGGTGCTTCGAAGTACCCCTTCTACTGTCAGTGGGTTCTGGATGAAATCGCCCACGATCCCGGATTCGGGGCCACCCCTGAAGCCCGTCAAGAACTGCTGTTCCGTGGTGGCTTAACGATTCACACCGCACTTGATCCAACTGCGATGAGTCTGGCAACGAAAGCTGCCCAACGAGCTTTGGATCCCACGAATCGGGTGGCCACCGGTGTAGCGATCGTCGAACCAGGCACAGGTGACGTACGTGCGTTGGCCACAAATCGGCTGTGGGGACGAAACTCAGCCAAGGGCCAAACTCAAATCGTTTTACCTGCGCGTCCCGCATTCCAACCTGGCTCGAACTTTAAGCCGATCACGTTGGCCACCGCGATCGAACAGGGCTTCTCGCTGGCGACGACCTTCGACACCCCCAATGGTTACAAGCCCGCAAACATGAATTACCCCGACGGCGGATTCCACAACGACAACGACCGCAACAACGGCGTACTCAATGCAACACAGGCCACAGCGCGCTCGGTCAACACCTGGTACATCCAACTCGAGGAACGTTATGGAGTGTTGCCAGTAGCGGACATGGCCGAACGGCTTGGAATCACGAGCCTGCCACGCAGCGGAAAGCACAAGATCACCAGCAAAGACGCCTCGCTAACCCTTGGCACGTACGAGGTGTCACCCCTTGAGATGGCATCCGTCTACGCGACGTTCGCCAGTGGTGGCATTCAATGTCGACCCGTCGGTGTCCTAGCAATGACCGATCGAACCGGGAAGAAGGTGAACGTCCCTACAGCTCAGTGCCATCGGGCCATCTCACCTTACGTCGCCGATTCAGTGAGTCAGGTTATGCGTGCAGTTTTCTCACCGTACGGAACAGGTGCAGGACTTGATCTAGGTGGACGGCCGATCGCCGGTAAGACTGGTACAACCAATGACTCCGCGGCAACCTGGTTCTCTGGTTTCACCCCGCAGTACGCAATGAGTGTGTGGGTAGGCGATCCTCGAGGTGGTCAGAAGTATCCGCTGCACAACATCGAGGCCTACGGCCAACGGATTGGGACTGTCTACGGACGTAGTGTGGCTGGACCGATCTGGCAAGAGACCATGCGCGGCTTACACGAGGCATTGCCCGTCAAGCAGTTTGAATCTCCCACCGCATCGGCGATGTCTGGCCTCGTGCCACCCGTGCCCGATGTGCGGGGTATGTCACGCGATGCCGCCGTGACTGCCTTGCTCGATGCGGGCTTCCGGGTGCGCCTGTCGCCCACGACCGCGGCACCTGATCCCAACCTGCCCCCAGGTCAAGTGGCATCCCAGTCACCGGTGTCAGGATCGTTGAAGGAATACAACTCAGTGGTCTCGCTAACGCTGACCGACGGAAGTGACGTACGTGCGGCAATCCCAGCGCCATGGCAGGTCCCGCCCGTTGTCAGCCCGTAGAGTTCGTAGACGCCAGGAATTACTGACGCCACGAGCGTCATGCGTGCACTTATGCCCGTCGGGCGGGGATAGTTATCCCAACTACTGAAAGGTGCAAATAGTGGATCACGGTCATGCGCTCCTTCTGCGTGCCCTTCAGGAACGTCGACCCGAGTGGCTAACTCGCACCGGCATCTCAATGCTGGAAGTCGGAACGACGCGCGAACCACTTCCGAGTCAGGATTCAACACGCATTCTTTCGGCCTTTTGCCAGGAACATTCGTGGTCGTTCACGACCTGCGATATGGATCCGGTTAACTCCGAACATGCACGTGAACTTTTCGCTTCAATGGGCGCACCGTTCGTCGCGGTGACCGCCAAGGGCGAGGACTACATCCGAACACAAAACCGGGCTTTCGACGTTGTCTACCTCGACGCTTACGACTTTGACCACGGTAAGCACAGCGAACAGCGCCAGGAGCGTTACGAAGAATTCCTTGGGTCGCGAATCGATCAGGATGCCTGCGAGGTCATGCACCTTGAGGCAATGCAGGGGATGAACCATGCAGGACGTAAAGGCTGCTTAGTCGTCATCGACGACACCTGGCGAGACGGCCCGACTAAGCCATGGAAAGGCAAAGGTCCACGAGCTATACCGTGGGCACTTCGAAATGGTTGGGAATTGACCATGGAGCTACCTGATTACCGAGCGGTTGTGCTGGAGCTCGATCCGACCTACTACCGTCCCGACCAACGACTTGCCCGCGCCGCTAAGCGGTTCGGACGCAAGCTAGGCGGCTGATCGGTCCGTTCACCCCGGGATCCTTATGGGGTTAGGTGTGCTCTCACCAAAGCGTCAACGGCAGCCCGATCACCGTCGACGTGGAGGTGCTCGACGTCGAGACGACCCCACACGAGCTTGAGCAACTCTGCAGCGGTGCCGACGATCGTCGCCGCGGGAATGGCATCAGTTGATGTGCCGTCGCCAGTTAACACAAGGGTTGCTGGCTGACCGTCGCTAATCTGCAGAGCAACTGCGTGGGTCAGTGGTTCGGTTCGTCCAAGTCGAACTTGGCGCGGAAAGAACATCGTCACAACTTCATCAATGCCGTCGCGAGTGAGCTCGTCGTCAATCGTCAGCGCTAAACCCAATGCACTTTGCACATCCCACAGGTGAACGAATGTCTCCAACGCTTGACGGCGAATCCAAAACTCGACGAGTCGTGGCTCGGGCCCGAACGTCCACGTCGGTGATTGCGGATCTGTCGTCGACAGAACCTCATGCAGTTGATGAGCACCTTCGGTTAACCACGAGGAGAGTTGGTGTCGATCGGTCGGCCCTTCAGGTTCTTCACCTGGAGCACCCGTGACCACCACATCATGTGCCCACCGATGAATCCCGCCAAGGTGCCGGGCAAGCTCCCCCAGGTTCCAATCACGACAGAACGGGACTGGACGTTCATGATCTGCCGTGCCTACTAGGTCGATAAAGGAACGGGAATCACGGGCCAGCGCATCCACATACGCACAAGGAGTCAGCACCGTCTGATCATGACATCCCATTGGCGATGACATGGGCTTCGACTACTGTGCATCGCAGCCAACGTTTTCTCCGCGGCTAGGGGTGGGCACCGACTTTAGGAGTGCGCATGGATCACAATGAGTCGTCCTCGACGGTTGCCCTTGATGATCCTCCCGGCCTGCCTGCTCATCGGGTTGAGTTGTTCAGTGACGGCGTCCTAGGCATCGCAATGACGCTTCTTGTTCTCGATTTGGCCGTCGGGGAGTTCGAGACCGGAAGCTTATCTGCGGCCCTTTCTCACCAACGCGCTGCTTATGTGGCATTTCTGATCTCGTTCGTGTTCATCGGCGTCATGTGGATGAACCACTACGCGGCCTTTCACCAGATGCGCTGGGTAAACACCCCGGTTTTGTGGGCCAACCTTGGAGTTCTTCTCGGTGCCGTGGTCCTGCCATACCCGACAGCAGTATTGGCAGCTGCATTCCGAGACGGCAACCGCGCTGACGAACGAACAGCGATCATCCTTTATGGATCCATGGCATTCGTGATGGGACTGAGTTGGGCAGTTCTCTTTTGGACTATCTCCCGCCACCCGCAGCTGTGGAGCACGCCAAACTCGGGGCCGATGTGGCATAGGGTGACGCTGTGGGCGGTTGGCGGCGCATGTGCTTACCCTGTCTCCATTGTCCTCGGCCTTGTGACAACCCCGTTGGTCAGTGTCGTGCTCTTCTTCTTCCTCGTGCTGTATCGCTCAACCCAGGCCAGCCGCATCAACGCCACGAGCAAGAAGATCCGCCAACAGAACGCGCTAGCCGACATAACGGATGCGGGTGCGCGAGCGTAGTGCCCCCGGTCGTGCAAACGAGTGCACCTGTGATCAGGCATAATCGGCACCGACGATCATTCCGGTGCACCGCGAAGTGACCGCCACGCGGGTGTAGTTCAATGGCAGAACATCAGCTTCCCAAGCTGACAGCGCGGGTTCGATTCCCGTCACCCGCTCATAAAGCAATGACCCAGGGTTGATCCCCTGGGTCATTGCTTTATGACTAGGAAGGATGCCGGGAATCGGGAGGAACACTTCCGAAAGGAAGTGTGACGGGTCCCGTCACCCGCTCACATGATTAAGGCCCTGGGGTTGATCCCCCAGGGCCTTAATCATGTGGACAGAAGTGGAGTCGGGAATCGGGACGAGGGTCGCCGAAGGCGAACCGAGGGATCCCGTCACCCGCTCTGACTCGTAGAGCCCTGTCTGGCGGTTAGTGGCCCCTACGTATCGCTGGTATTGGTGACATGTTGCAGACGCCCATCACCGTAACTCGCGCTGACCTCACTGACCACGATTTGATATCCGTCGTACCAACGTTGGTACTGCCCTTTAGCCTCAAGATGTTTCGGGAACGACGAGAGCATTCGGACGGATGCTTGGTCGTCGAAGTAATACGTGGCGTTCACCACCGACTTGTCTTCGGAGTACCACGTTTCCACCCCGCGAAATCCGGGCAGGGATCGTGCGTAGGCGTCGATCTGTCCATCGAGTAGATGGAAGTCATCGTCATAAGCACCCGGCTTAAAGATGAACTGACAGATGATCACGTCGTGGCCTTCGTCCGCATGCGTCGAACACTACATTTACAACGGACTGCGGTTCACACGAGGCCATTACGGACGGGCCAACTTCATCCATAGGAAACACACCCGTCGCAGACCTAGACTCGTCCCATGTCACGAATCCGCGTTCACAATCTGCTCGTGTCGCTCGACGGCTTCGCCGCTGGACCCGATCAGAGCCAATCAGCGCCCATGGGCGTTGGCGGCGAGAGACTCAGCGCCTGGTTCTGGGAAACCCACGTTGGCCGATCGATGATTGGCCAATCAGGTGGATCAACGGGTATCGACAACGACTGGCTGGAGCGCGCAGACAAGAACGTCGGGGCTACCGTCATGGGTCGCAACATGTTCGGCCCTATCCGCGGTGAATGGCCGGACGACTCATGGGTCGGTTGGTGGGGCGACGAACCTCCCTACCACCATCCCGTTTTCGTATTGACTCATCACGCTCGAGGAGATCTTTCGATGGCGGGCGGCACTACGTTCCACTTCGTCACAGATGGGTTGGATAGCGCTCTGCAGCGTGCAGTAGAGGCCGCACAGGGAAAGGACGTTCGCCTCGGCGGTGGCGTTGCCACGGTTCGTGAAGCGCTACGACGAGGTCTGGTCGACGAGATCGACATCGCTATCGTGCCCACGTTGCTCGGGTCCGGTGAACGGATATGGGATGACCTCGGCACATGGCCGGAAGGCTACGTGTGCACGCAGATCCAATCGTCCGATTCAGTCGTTCACCTGCAATTCTGTCGCGCGTAGCCATCCTGTTTATTGAGTCAATCGAGAGCCGCGCATTTCCCGTAAATGTGCCACCACGTACAACATCAATCCAGTACTTAGTAAAGGCTTGTCCAAGGCCGTGGATATTGGCTTGTGGGGCAAATTCCTTCCCATACAGTCGGGTTACGCCGTTGGGGCGAACAGATTTAGTTTCCGCATCACCGATGGCGATACGACATCTGAACACGCCAGCAATGACGTACAGACTTGGAGCGAATCCGCGCTCCGCACGGAAGGGAACATCCCATGTCACGCACGACATCAAACCGCCGAGTCATTGCGACGGTCGGCCTCGGCGCTGCAGTCGTCCTCGGTCAGACCGCAGCCCTGACCGCACAGGCATCCGCAAGCACAAAGACCCACGCGGCCAGTGCTCACCACAAGGCTGACAAGGGCCACCACGCCAAGAAGCACAAGAAGACAGTCAAGACGCACAAGCCTGAGACTGAGACTGAGGACGGCGATGACAACAAGGTAGCCGCACCGAAGCCGACCCCGGCTCCGACGCCCACCCAGACCACACCCGCCGCACCGCCGGCAGCACCAGCTGCACTGGTCAACGGCAGTTTCACCGGCAAGACTGTGACGTTCAATACCCCGGGTGGCAATAACACCGTCACGGTAACGGTCACCCTGAAGAACTCGGTCATCTCAACTGCGACCGCAACCTGGGTTGCTAAGGATCGTACGTCCACCTCGATCATCACCGGTGCCGTACCGACGTTGAACTCCGAGGCAGTGAAGGCCAATTCGGCCAGCATCTCCACGGTGAGCAACGCAACGCTGATCTCAGATGCGTACAAGACCTCGCTTCAAGACGCACTGACGGTTTCGCACCGCTAGACCTCTCGTTCATAAGGAGCTCGACATGCAACGCATGTCGGGCTCCTTATGCGTTAGGCCATGTGGGTGAACGGATTTCTTCTCGTCACCCGTTTGCGCGATGATCACCGATGGCCCCGGCGGCATCGACGTAGATGCTTCCCCCGAACCGGTGGCTGAAGGAGAAGTTCGGTGTCGCGCCAGCCGTTACTGCCGCGACTTGTGGTCGCGACCGGCGTAGGCGCACTACTGGTCACGGGTTACATAGCCTCATCGCATGCGGTGACGGTGGGAGCAGACCAGCCATTGGCGCCGACCCCCTCGGAAACCCCCACACCATCTCCGTCAGACAACGCCACCACCGAATTCGAAGCAACGCAGGCCACAACGTCCACTCCCACAGCGTCTGTCAACGCAGTTGCTGCGAGCCCAACCGCGGCACAAAAGCCCCCTGCGTCACAAATGCCTTCGCCAACACCGTCCTCGAAGGCACCAACTCCGGGCTCGACCGACATCGCGTGGCCCACTGCGAGTCCAACGCGCACACCATCGCGCACACCCAGCTCTGAGCCGGCGATCGTGGTCACGGCAAGTCCGAAGCCCACTCCGAAGCCCACACCCAAACCGACGGCCAAGCCCACACCCAAGCCCACGCCTGCGCCGTCAAAGGCTCCGTCACACTCCCCAAGCCCTAGTCATACGCCGGCGCCCTCACCAACACCAAGCCCCAGCCGAACACCAACACCCACGCCAACACCCACGCCAACATCAACTCCCACACCAACACCGACTCCGCTGCCGACTAAAACGCCAGCCACGGTATCGGGATCGTTCACCGGTCACATCATCTATTTCGACGTGCCCAATGGAACGAACTGGATTTCGGTCACGATCACGCTTACCAATTCGGTCATCACCGGAGCGTCGGCGAGTTACTCGGCCCCCGGTCGGCAGTCAACGCAAATCGTGTCGCGGGCAGTGCCCCGACTCAACAGTTCAGCGATGGCGGCGAACTCAGCGCAGATATCAACGGTCGGCGGTGCCACGTTGGTGACCGATGCGTACCGCTTATCCCTACAGGACGCACTGCTGAGATCCGGCCGCTAACGAGGTCGACTAGCAACCTACGCACATCGTTGCTTAGGGTGTTCCGCATGACGCGCACAACTGACATCTGGCCGCACGGCGCACCCGCATGGGTCCACGTTTCCACCCCTGACGATGCAGCGACTCGCAGCTTCTACAGCGCATTACTTGGCTGGCAGATCTCGCCGGGCGCACCGGAATTTGGTGGCTATGCGATGGCGACGTTCGCTGATGCGCTCGTAGCAGGCGTCAGCCCGTCCGGTGACGACAATCTCGCAGCGTGGACCTTGTTCTTTGGGTCCAACAATGCCGACGAGACAGCAGCACTGATCGCCGAGCATGGTGGCACGTTGCTTTCACCGGTGCTCGATATCGGTGATGCAGGACGCATGATCGTCGCTACTGATCCACATGGAGCAATGTTTGGTGCCTGGGAAGCCAACCAGCTAAACGGTTTTGGGCTTCACGGTGAAGTGGGTGCACTGTCGTGGAACGACCTTCGCTCCAGCGCACCGGACGAAGCGCGCGCGTTTTACGCGAGCGTATTTGGCTACCACTACCAGCCCATCGAGATGGCGGGGCCGGACTACACAACCTTTTCGCTCACCCACGATGGGGCACCGCAGGGCGGCATCGGCGGAATGATGGGAATGGACGGATACCCATCGCACTGGATTGTCTATCTCGCCGTTCCAGACGCCGACGAAGCCGTTGTGCAGACGCAAGCCCTTGGCGGACAGGTGATTAGTCCAGGATTCGACACACCTTACGGACGCATGGCCGCCCTCACTGATCCAACGGGTGCTTCCTTTTGGGTTCTGTCGACACCACCGGAGCAGCAGAGCTAGCCCTATCCCACTGATTTTGTTCCACACTTCACAGCACGCTCACCACGTCACAGCACGACTCCCGGTCCGAACAAGAGTAGACACGTGGTGTGAAGGATCAAGGCGACCTATCAGCGGCAGCAATCATCGATGTTCGCGGATTGACGAAGACTTTCGGTGATACCACCGCACTTAACGGATTAGATCTCACCGTCCATCCGGGGCAGATTCACGGATTCCTCGGGCCAAATGGGGCGGGTAAAACGACAACACTTCGCGTCGTTCTGGGCTTGCTCGCCAAAGACAGTGGTGTGGCACACGTGTTCGGCGCCGATCCGTGGTCGCAGGCTGTCTCCATTCACCGCCGACTTTCATATGTTCCCGGTGAAGTTTCGCTGTGGCCAACCCTGCGTGGTGGAGAGTCGATCGATTACCTGACCCGACTGCGTGGTGGCGCAGATCGAGCACGGATTTCGCAACTACAGGAGTTGTTCGATCTCAATCCGCGGGTAAAGGTGTCGGCGTACTCGAAAGGTAATCGGCAGAAGGTGGCCCTGATCGCCGCTTTAGCAGTAGACGTTCCGCTGTACATCTTTGATGAGCCCACAGATGGGCTTGACCCACTGATGGCCGAGGTCTTTCGTGAGGAGGTTAAGGCGTTACGCGAACGCGAACGCACGGTGCTTCTGTCCAGCCATGTGCTAGCCGAAGTGGATGCCGTCTGTGATCACGTGACCATCATTCGTGATGGGCGCACAATCGAGACAGGTGCCCTGTCAGACCTGCGCCATCTTCAACGGCAGTCACTCGTCATTGAGACACGGGATGCCGTCGACGACCTCGGGCAGATTCCAGGCGTCCACGATGTCGAGCGCCACGATCGAATAGTTCGCTGCACTGTTGAACCGTCTGCACTTCACGATGTGCTGCGCCGGGCCGCAGCCGCACATGTGCTCAACCTTGAAACTCGCCCACCATCATTGGAAGAAATGTTCTTGCGCTACTACGACCGCGATCCGTCATGACGTCCTCGACGCGTTGGCAGTCTGCATTTACCGGGACGAGCACGCTTATCCGGCTCGGCCTACGCAGAGACCGCATCCGTATGGGCGCGTGGAGCATCCTGTTAGCCGGCCTGCTGTATGGCATCGCCGAATCCTGGGATCGCCTTTATCCCACCGCGCTGTCTCGCCAGCAGCTCGCAGCAACTCTGGCACTAAGCCCATCCCTTACCGCGATTCTTGGTCCGCTGTTCGACCCACTGAGCACCGGCGGTCTCACCACATGGCGGAGTATTGCTGGTTACACACTCATACTGGGCTTGGTCGAGTGCTTCGTCGTCGTACGTCACACCAGAGCCGACGAACAAGACGGTGTGGCGGAGTTGATTGACTCAGGCGTTGTTGGTGCCGGCGCTCGCGCTATCTGCGCACTGATCATTGCGAACCTCTACGGCCTGACGTTTGCGCTTCTGACCACAGTTCTGCTGACAGCCGCTGGACTGCCTTTAACCGGGTCTTTGGCTTTGGCACTTGCCATTGCTGGTGCGTGCGCAGTGTTTGCGAGTCTGTCAGTAGTCGCAGCTCAGGTGGCACACTCATCGAGGGGAGCTAACGGCATCTCCGGTGCAGCGGTCGCCCTGTTCTTTGCCATTTCGGCCGTCGGCAATTCCACCCAGAATTCGCCCTTGATCTGGCTCTCACCGTTCGGCTGGGCAGAGCAAACCAGAGCGTTCGCCGGCCAGCGATGGTGGCTGATTGGCCTGTGCGTCGTCGTAGCTGCGCTGTTGGCTGCGTTGGGCATATCAATCGCCGCCAACCGTGACTTGGGCGCAAGCCTGATCCCAGCCCGACTCGGGCGGGAAGTTGCATCGCCTCACGTGGCCAACCCGCGGGGGCTCGCTTGGCGAATCGATCGCACCTGGCTCATGTGGTGGCTGATCGGAGCATTACTTCTCGGCGCCCTCGAAGGTTCCATTTTGAACACCTCCCTCGACGCCATGACATCGAACCCCGCCTTACTCAAACTGATCGAAAGTCTGGGTGGCTCAACGAATCTTGCAGCCGCGTTCATCGTGTTGATGATTGGAATCTTTGCGTTGGCGGCCTGCGGTTACGGCATCGCCACAATCCTGCGGCTCCGACAGGATGAGCTTTCCGGCCGAGCTGAGTTAGAGCTGTCCACCGCGATAACGCGTACCTCATGGGCAAGCGGCCACCTACTGACCGGCTATATCGGCTCTGCCCTCGTCGTTCTCGCTGGCGGCCTCGGAATTGGCCTGGTTTACGCAGGGTCAATCGGGCAGGTCTCGACCTCGGTGGGCCACGCTGCCGGAGCAGCGCTGATCACAGTCCCGGCCGTGTGGGTAGTTCTCGGTGTCACCGTCATGGCGCTGGGAATCACTCCACACTGGTCGTTCGTCGGATGGATCGTTCTTGCGTGGTGCGTGATCGCCGGTTGGTTTGGTGTGATCCTGGGCCTACCCGAATGGATATTGAAGACCTCTCCGTTCGGTCACTTACCCGGCTGGCCGGGGGCACCTATGAACTGGGTGCCCGACCTGATCCTGCTTGTCATCACTGCATTACTTCTGGTCAGCGGGCTTTACGGGCTTAAACGTCGAGATATCCCTGCGTCGTGACTGCGTAGAAAATCACCCCCGATCAGCAACCTGGCTCCCAAGCAGTTGCAATAGTGATTCCCGAGTAGCATCATGTTAGTTACCGGTGAGTAACAAAGCCTCGGGAGAGCACATGAGCCACTACAAGTCCGATCTTCGCGATATCGAATTCAACCTTTTCGAAGTTTTTGGAGTCCGCGATCGTTTGGGCACCGGCGTCTTTGCCGATGTTGACGAAGACACAGCGCGCAACATCCTCACCGAGGTTGAACGACTCGCCACGGGGCCGCTGGCCGAATCATTCGTCGATGCCGACCGCAATCCACCGGTGTATGACCCGGCCACGTGCTCGGTGACCATCCCCGACAGCCTCAAGACGGCCTTCCGCGCACTGATGGACTCGGGCTATTGGGCCTTGGATCTGCCATCACATCTCGGCGGACCCGGCGCCCCTCACTCACTACGCTGGAGTGTCGCGGAGATGTTGCTGGGTTCTAACCCACCGGCGTTCCTCTACATGTCCGGCCCCGGTTTCGCGGCGATCTTGGACAACCTCGGCAACGACGAACAAAAGCACCTTGCGCGGCTGATGATCGATAAGCAGTGGGGCGCCACCATGGTGCTCACCGAACCCGATGCCGGTTCCGATGTGGGAGCTGGACGCACCAAGGCTATCCAGCAGGCAGATGGCACGTGGCACATCACTGGAGTGAAGCGATTCATCACCTCAGGTGAGCACGACATGGCCGACAACATCATTCACCTGGTCCTCGCGCGCCCTGAAGGTGCTCGCGGTGGTACCAAGGGGTTGTCACTATTTGTCGTACCGAAGTTTCACTTCGATCTCGCGACTGGTGAGCTTGGCGCACGTAACGGCGTTTATGCAACCAACGTCGAAAAGAAGATGGGCATCAAGGCATCTGCGACGTGTGAGATGACGTTCGGAGCATCTGAGCCGGCAGTTGGTTGGCTCGTCGGCGATGTCCATGACGGTATCGCCCAGATGTTCAAGGTGATCGAGAATGCGCGCATGATGGTGGGCACCAAGGCCATCGCCACGCTGTCGACCGGATACCTCAACGCACTCGAGTACGCGAAGACCCGCGTTCAAGGCGGCGATTTGGCGACCTTCATGGACAAAGATTCACCGCGCGTCACGATCACACACCATCCTGACGTTCGACGAAGCCTCATGCTGCAAAAGGCCTACGCAGAAGGCATGCGTGCACTCGTCCAGTACACCGCGATGTGGCAAGACCTCATCGAAATGGGTCGAGCCGGCGACACCTCGGTCAACCTTGACCTTGCCGTGCGCATGAACGACCTACTGCTGCCCTTGGTTAAGGGTGTGGGCTCTGAGCGTTCGTACGAACAGCTGGCTCAATCTCTACAGACCTTCGGCGGGTCCGGCTTCCTGCAGGATTACCCCCTCGAGCAGTACATCCGCGACGCAAAGATCGATACGCTGTACGAGGGAACAACTGCAATTCAGGGGCTCGATTTCTTCTTCCGCAAATTGGTGCGCGACCAATTCCAAGCCCTGAGTTTCCTCGGTGCGGAAATTGCCGACTTCGCCAAGGGTGACGCCGGCAACGGCACGCTCGCCGTCGAACGTGAGCGGCTTGGTCACGCACTCGAGGACATCCAGGCCATGGTGGGCGCACTTGGCGGTTACGCACAGGCCTCGCAGGAGGATCCCCGCGAGTTGTACAAAGTCGGCCAGAACAGCACCCGGCTCTTACTCAGTGTTGGCGAGATCATGATCGGCTGGCTCCTGCTTCGTCAGGCCGCCGTGGCGATCGAAGCACTTGGCGGCACGACATCCGATGCAGATCGCGATTTCTACACCGGCAAGGTCGCGGTTGCGCGGTTCTTTGTCGCTCAGCGATTCCCCCTTCTGTCCGCAGAGCGGGCCATCGCAGAGACCACCGATAACAGCCTCATGGATCTCGACGAGGCCGTCTTCTAGCCGTTAGCCCGCGAAACCAATAACGCCGTGAGATCTACCTCTCACGGCGTTAGTTTCTGCTGCGAGGTGGGTACGGTGTCACCGCGTTACATGACCCGACGGCACCGTGGTTGGGATAGGTCGCCCGGCGCTAACACCTCAATTTTTGCTCAACGTGGTGCCACCGATTCGCTAACGGGCCGGTCATGTCTCACACTTAACCGAGAGTCCAGTTGAGGTTACGCTGAGTAATCATTGAGGATTCGTAGAGGACGGCTGTCACGGAGGAAGAGTCAGCATGCCACTTAAAGTTCGAGACCACGTACGCCGGTCAAGTGAAGCGCTCGTCATCGTTGACGAGGCTGGGCAGATCACGATGGTGACGCCCGCTGCAAAGTCCCTGCTGCTAGACCTCGATTTTGTTGGCCAGCCACTTGCCAACCTCGCCGATGGCCTCGGATTACCCGACCTCTCCGATTTCCTCGTGCCTGGTCATGAATTACATGGCCGCATCATGCGGACAACCTGCGTAACCGGACGCGACTTCGATGTCGTCGCGCTACCTCTGGACACCGGTTTGGGTCTATTTATTGCTCTGGCCACCGATGAGGCCACCGCCACAACTGCTGATCCGGGAATCCAACTCTTTCGCACCATTCTCAACGGGCTGAACGACGCGGTCTTAGTAACGACCGCCGAGCCCCATGGGACCCCAGGGCCGATCATCGTGTTTGGTAACGATGCCCTCGAACACCACACCGGACACCCGCTTGATGAAATTCTCGGTAAAACCCCGAGGATGTTCCAAGGCCCTGAGACCGATCGCGACGAGCTGGCGCGAATCTCTGCCGCGCTCCGAGCATGGAAGCCCGTTTCTGCCGAGCTCATCAACTACCGCAAAGACGGCAGTAAATTTTGGGTCGAGCTCAACATCGTCCCCGTCGCAAATGCCGATGGCGTGTTCACGCACTGGATTTCAGTGCAGCGAGACATCACCGCGCGCAAAGAGGTTGAACGAGTAACCCAAGAACAATCACAATTCGTGCAGTCAATCCTGGACTCGATGCCCGCACAAACCGTCGTTATGGACATGACCGGAATGATGCTTGGGGTCAACGACGCCTGGCGGAAGTTTTGGTGGTTCGATCGTTCCCAGCCTGAGCCGAACTGGCTCGCGATGAACTACTTCGCAGTCGTGGGTGAGAACTCTGATCCAGACGACCCGGCAGTGATCGAGGCCACCGAGGGAATCGTGTCAGTGATCCAGGGCCGATCCAACGAGTTTTCGATGGACTACCCATGTAGAGCTCATGACGAGCAATACTGGTTCCACATTCACATCCTTCCGATGCCATCCGTCAACGGAATCGTCATCACACATATCGACATCACCGACCGTAAGCGGGCCGAGGCTGACCTATTGCATCAAGCCACTCACGATGCACTTACCGACCTACCCAATCGCACGCTTCTGGCCGACCACCTCCAGCAGGCGCTCACATTCGACCGCCGCATGGAGCGTCACACACACATTGCCGTTCTGGATATCGACAACTTCAAGGACATCAACGATGCCTTCGGTCACGCATACGGTGACTTGATGCTGACGCGCATATCCCAACGCCTCGCATCATGCTTAGGCGACGAGGATTTCTTAGCGCGAACGGGCGGAGACGAGTTTGCCCTCGTGTTCGCAAACCGCGGACCTCGCTGGGATGTAGATGCGGCGCTCAAGGGAATTCGAGATGTAGTTGGCGCACCTCTATCGCTGAAGGTCACCTCCGTCCGCCCGAGCATGAGTATCGGCTTGGTCGTCAGCCCCGTCCATGAGGGCGATACAGAATCAATCTTGCGTGATGCCGACACGGCAATGTACGAATCAAAGCGCGCTGGTAAAGATCGGTGGACGCACTTCTCTGCTGATGTCCGAGATTCGGCGCTGGCTCGCGCCATCACCTCCGATCGCGTTATCGAAGCGCTGAAGTCGAATCTCTTCGAGCTTCACTACCAACCACTCGTCGATATCCATAACGGCGCAACCGTTGGAAGCGAGGCGCTACTTCGACTGCGCACTCCGGAAGGCCGGCTGCTCATGCCGGGTGAATTCCTTGCAGCGATTGAGAACGGTCCACTTGCACAGGACGTTGGCTACTGGGTGCTCGACGCAGCCCTGCGTCAACAGGCACAGTGGCTGAAAACTAATCCAACCCATCGCATGTCGATTAATGCGTCACCGCGTCAGCTCGGACACGGCACATTGCCCGGTCAAATCGATGAGCTTCTCACCAAGTACAACGTCGACCCACACTTAGTCGTCCTGGAAATCACCGAAGAGGTGATCGTAGATATTCGAGGTCTCGCGGGGCCTGAGCTGGCCGCAATTCGCGGGATGGGCGTGCGACTTGCCGTCGATGATTTCGGCACGGGCTATTCATCCCTTGCCTACTTGCAGGACTTAGAGTTCGACGTGCTCAAGGTCGATCGCGCCTTCATCCAAAATGCGACGGCCAATGGGCGCGGTGCACTACTAGGCGTCATCGCAGATCTTGCCCGATCGATCGGGGCAACACCGGTCGCTGAGGGCGTGGAAACGATGGAGCAGCTCGAGCTGCTGCGCGAGATGGGCTACAACCGAGCACAGGGCTATCTGATGGGTAAGCCCGAACCAGCAGGTGCCGAGCCCAGATCATGTCTGGTCGACCTCCGAACGAAGAGCCTTGTCAGCACCTCCTCGGGGATTAGTTACGCCTCGTCTCCGCACCAAACAGCACAAGCAATCTAGGTGTAGATAGTCAATCGGGCCACCGCGACTCGTATGGTGGTGATGTGGCAATCTCATCGACATTTCGAACGTGGCTATCGCGCTTCAATTGGCTTGGCCTTGTTGGTGCAGTAGGTGGTCTATGGGCCGCGATGACACCATCGCTACTGCCGAGACCAGCTCTGTTCGAAGGCATCATCGCCGGGTTAGGTGCCGCCCTCGGTTACGGGATCGGCACGGGCATGTCAGCAATCGTTCGACGATTCGGCGTTCCGGAGGCCGGGGACAACGTCAAGAACGCGGCGTGGCGAGGTCTCTACATCCTCGGCCCAATCTTGATTGCATGGGCGCTCGTTCAAGGGGTCCTCTGGCAAAACGACGTTCGCTCACTCGTGCAGGTTGATCCTGAACCGATAACCACGGCTATCGCGTTCGGCGCACTTGGGCTCATCACGTTCGCGGTCACCATCTCTATCGCACGAGGGTTACGACGAATCGCCCGCTTCTTCGGACGACTCTTTGATCGCTACTTACCCACCGGTTTGGCGCGCCTACTTGGTGCCGGAGTCGTTGCACTCATTGCGTTCTGGCTCTTCTCAGGCGTCCTCGAGAAAGTATTCGTCAGTGTCGTTAACTCGGTGTATGCCAGCTCCAATGCGCAGACCGCAGAAGGCATCACCGCACCAACCTCCGAGTTGCGAGCAGGGTCTGCGGCGTCCAACATCACCTGGCAGTCACTCGGCACCGAAGGACGCAACTTCGTCGCTCGAGGTCCTTCCGTAGCCGAGCTCTCAGAATTCAACGGCCGTCCAGGCCTTGAGCCAATTCGCATCTATTCCGGACTTGATAGCGCCACCACCGCAGACGAGCGCGCCTCGCTAGCAGTGAAGGAGCTCCAACGAACAGGGGCCTTCAATCGCAAAGTGCTCGTCGTTGCAGGCACAACAGGTACGGGCTGGCTCGAGCCACAAAGCATCGACTCATTGGAATACATCTGGAATGGCGACACAGCCATCGTGGCGCAGCAGTATTCGTACCTCCCCAGTTGGATCTCAACTCTTGTCGACGTTCAGAAAGCATCGGACGCAGGTAATGCACTGTTCAGTGCGGTCTACGACGCTTGGTCGCAACTTCCCGCCGGTCATCGGCCAAAGTTGATCGCTTACGGCCTGTCACTTGGCTCGTTCTCTATGCAATCTGCATTCGGGAGCGCAAGTGACCTTGCTACGCGAACTGACGGCGCCCTATTCGTTGGTTCACCTAACTTCAGCCAACCTTTTGAAACTCTGCGGCGCACTCGCGACAGCGGATCGCCCGAGTGGAAGCCGACGTATCAGCAAGGCGCTCACGTTCGCTTTGGCGGGGTCGCCAGCGATCTGGGCAAGCCATCGGGAACGTGGGAAGATCCACACGTTGTCTATCTCCAACATGCCAGCGATCCCGTCGTCTGGTGGACTCCCTCCATCTTGTTCAAAGAGCCCGACTGGCTCGCCGAGGAACCAGGGCCGGACCGCACGGCAAATATGCGCTGGTTTCCCGTCGTATCGTGGTTGCAGGTCACCGTGGATCAGTTCGTCGGGGTGAACGTTCCGAACGGACATGGACACAACTACGGACCATCAATTCCGGCCGTGTGGGATGCGGTCGTCCACAACCCTGATTGGACCCAGACCGATACCGACAAGCTCACTGACCTGATGCACCATTACGCGATCGAGTAGTCAATCGCTAGGTTGCACGCCCCGCCAGGAGAAGTTCGACCCGACGCGTCCCACTATCCGCGAGATGTATCGGCACGCCCCAATCCTGTTGGTGCACATGGCAAGCTGGGAATTCCGCCGCACCTTCCGCATCTCGATCATCGCATGAGGCACAGCGAGCCGAAATGTGTAGAACACCGTCGACGACGCCCGACTGACGCAGGTCCGCGATCACTATGGTCCGCTCGAGTTCGGTACCGTTCCCAGCTCCATCGGCGAGTAACTCAGGCGGGGACGACGAAACAACCATGAACGTTGCCGGCCCATATCGTTCGTCGAGCTTTTGACCCGTGGGCGGGGTGAACACAACCGAGACGGCAACCTCACCGGGTCGGACTTCAATCGACGGTCGCTGAGTTCGAAGCACCGCACCATCAATCGCCATTGCATCGCGCGGAAGTTTCACCGAGGTAAGTCGATGAGCTGCTGATTCCACCACGAGAAGGGTCGCGGGCTCATTGCCACCGGCATCGGCCTGCACCACCAGAACATCGCTGGGTTCAGCGAGGTCCATCGCGACGGTCGTCACCGAATTCGATGCTGGGTCGTACCGTCGGATTGCGCCGTTGTAGGTGTCGGCAATCACGACTGAGTCGTCTGGAAGAACGGCCACTCCCAGTGGATGCTGAAGTAACGCTTGCCCGGCTTCGCCGTCACGATGCCCGAAGTCAAAGAGCCCCTGACCAACCACGGTGGTGACTAGGCCATTGCGAATGCGTCGCAGGGCCGAGGTTTCCGAGTCCACGAGCCACAGGGTGTGGCCATCGTTGCTCGTCGCGAGTCCTGAGGTTTGAGCAAACCACGAGTGAGCAAGCTGTCCGTCGACGATGCCCTCATTCGTCGTACCCGCAAACGGTGCAATGGTGCCCGTATCAAGATCGAGGCGATCAATCCTGTGAACACCGGCCATGGCAATGATCACGGCGCCATCGAACCATGCAACATCCCATGGGCTCGAAAGTGCAGTCTGGGTCGCCATCCCCTGTGAAACATCACCCTGCATCCATTGACGTCCGGTTCCAGCGATAGTTCGAGTAGTCCCCGTCGACGAGTCAATACCTCTGATCGCATGATTGACCGTGTCCGCGATCACGATGTCGTAGCCGACTTTGGCTGCCACGTCGGCGGGCAAGAGAGCTATCCCATTGGGTTCATTGAATTCGGCCGAATCCTTTGACCCGTCAGTGAATCCGCGCCGGCCAGAACCAATCTCGATTTCGACGTCATCACCATTGAACACCTTCACAACGTGGTGCGCCGTGTCGGTCACTAACAGTCGGCCATCCCCAGATCGCTTGGCCTTGCTCGGAAATGACAGCAGACCAGGTGACGGTGGTTCCGGAATGTACGGCCCTTCACCGCGATGGAGGGTCCCTTTGGCTTCATGCTCGGCGACAAGTTCGCCAATGAGAACGTCGAGTGCGTGCGCATGGCCTTCGCCGGAAAGTTGTCCAACCACATACCCTTCCGGATCTATCACCGCCAGCGTTGGCCACGCCCGTACTGCGTACTGGTCCCAGGTGTGGAGTTCCGGGTCATTGAGAACCGGATGTTCCACGTCGTACCGCGCCACAGCCGCGACCACCGAGTCATGATTCGCCTCATGTGCGAACTTCGGCGAATGCACACCAATCGTGACCAAGACATCGTCGTACTTCGCCTCGAGGGGGCGAAGCTCATCGATCACGTGAAGGCAGTTGACACAGCAGAAGGTCCAGAAGTCCAGCAGGACAATTTTGCCGCGGAGATCGGTCAGACTGATAGACCGACCACCGGTGTTGATCCATCCACCCGACCCAACGAGTTCAGGAGCGCGAAGGCGAAATCGCTTGGTGCTCATGCTTTCTAGAGCACCCGGTCAACAAGGACCGGGAACTGGCGACGCCAGGTCTTTGCAATGTCGATCTCAATGTCGACAACGAGCGTTTCTTGCGCAACGCCGGCCTGTGCCACAACATTTCCTCGTGGATCAACGACGATCGATGATCCGCCCATTTCCACACCAGCATGGGTGCCAGCACTATTGCAGGCAATCATCCACGCTTGATTTTCAATGGCGCGTGCTTGAGCCAACACGGTCCAGTGATTGATTCGCGGTGAGGGCCAACCACTGTCGACCAGAAACGATTCGGCGCCGGAGTCGACCAGCCGTCGAAACATCTCCGGGAATCTAAGGTCGTAACAGGTCGCGAGACCGGTGGCACCAAGCGGAGTGGGCAGCACAACACAGGAGTCACCCGCCGTCATTACCGAAGGCTCACCGTCTTCCCATCCGAACAGGTGGATCTTTCGGTACGTCGCCAAAACATCACCGGCCGGATCAATCAGGACGGCCGTATTGTGTCGCTTGTCACCGATCAGCTCTGCGAACGAACCCATGTGAAGTGTGGTGTTAGCCGCTATTGCTGCTGCCCGCATCCGCGTGACGAGGGGGCCGTCGAAAGGCTCTGCATACGCCTTTGCCTTGGCAAGATCGAAGGCACCCACGTGCCACAGTTCTGGAAGCACGATCAGGTCGACGCCTGTAATTGATTCAACGATACCCGCCGCTCGGGCGATGCGATCCTCGACGGATTCGGTGTCAGAAACGTCCAATTGAACAAGCGCGACTTTGGTCATGAATCCATCATCCCCTGATCACGCAGTACATCGCGACGTACCTTGCCCATGGCGTTTCGCGGTAAGTCGGAAACTCGCACCCATAGGCGGGGATGCTTGAATCCCGCGAGTCGCTCTTCGAGCAACGTGGCCGCCACCTCTTGATCGAGGTCACATCCCGATCGACTCACATAGAAGGCCGCTACTCGCTCACCCCACGTACCGTCGGGGAGCCCGATGACCGCGACGTCCAGGACATCGGCAAGCTCTCGAAGGACATCTTCGACTTCACGCGGGTAGACGTTGTATCCGCCGGTGATGATCAGATCACTGGCGCGACCGATCAGGTAGAGGTAACCATCGTCGTCATACCGACCCACGTCACCCGTCTTAAACCAACCATCATCGGTAAAGGCATGCTCAGTCGCATCCGGCCGCCCCCAGTAGCCGGCAAAAATATTGGGGCCATCCACCTCAACGCCCCCATCGTCACTAAGCCGCACCTCGACGTGAGGCAGCGGTAACCCAACGGATCCGGCCTTACGAGAACCATGTAACGGGTTAGAGGTCAACATGACCGTTTCACTCATTCCGTAACGCTCTAGCGGTGGCTGCCCGGCGCCGAGTTCAATCGCATGAAACAGCAACGGATCCAGTGGTGCTGAGCCCGAGACGATCAGACGCAGACCGCTCAACGCCGAAAGACGCTGCTGTTCATGGAATCTGGCGTACATCGTGGGCACACCAAAGAACATCGAAGCCTGATGTCTTTCTATCGTCTCGGCGACCACCTGCACGTCGAACCGAGGCACCACAACTAAAGCTGCCCCCGCGGTGAACGTTCCGTTCAGTCCCGCCCCCAGCCCATGCATGTGGAACATGGGCAAAGCATGAACAAGGACATCGTCTGTCGACCAACCCCACGCCTCAACCAGAGCCGCCGCCCCGGCTAAGAGATTGGCACGTGACAATAAGGCCCCCTTGGGTTTTCCCGTGGTGCCAGAGGTGTACGCGATCATCGCCGGCCCGTCATGCGGATCGTCCAGTTGGAGTTGCTCGTTGTTCATTGACAGTCGTGCGTCCGCAACCAACTCGGTGGCGCTATGCACCGGAAGCTGTTCGGCAGATAGCCGCGAAGCGTCATCGATCACCGCAAGCCGCGGATCACAGTCGGCAATCACGTATGCGAGTTCCGACCCTGTGTAGGCCGTGTTCGCCGGTACAACCACGGCACCGAGCCGAAGCAGCGCCACGTACGTCAGCACGGTTTCGACGGAAGCAGCGCACGACAGCAGGACTCGATCACCACTGCGAACTCCATGATCGGTGAAACCGCGGGCCACGCTCGTGGTCAATCGGTCGACGTCACCGCCTGTCAATCGCGTGTCGTCGATCGCTGACGAGATGACGAGAGCATCCGGATTACGGCGCCACTGCTCCACCCAGTGTCGTGTCAAAACCATGTTCCTATCCTGCCCTGTACTGGCGGGCCACCGTGCGTCTAGGCTCGGGACGCCACGTGAGTCAGACGGCCAAAGGAGCAGCAATGGCGAAAAGCTGGATCGAGTTGGGACTCATGACCGGCTGGCCACCACCGGCCGACAAAACTGTCACCTTGGCCAATTACGACCAGGCACCATTCCAGCGATGGTCGTTCATCAACATGCGCGAGTTGATTCCCAGCGCACTGATCCCCAAAAGCCCTGTCACTAAGCCACTTAGACGTAACATCCGCGATCTGAGCGACTTTAGGTTTGCGCATAACGGGGCGGACCACTCACTCGCGGACATCTTGGACACGACCTATGTCGACGCGATGATGGTGATTCATAACGATGAAGTCATCTTCGAGCACTTCGAGCAGGGCGTTTACCCGTCGACCCCGCATATTGCGCAGTCTGTAACGAAGAGCTTCGTGGCGACGCTAGCTGGGATCCTGATTGGGCGCGGGGAATTTGATGCGTCGAAACTCGTCACCGACTACCTTCCGGAACTTGCTGGCACCTCGTGGGATGACTGCGATCTGCAGATGGTTCTCGACATGCGCACAGGTACTGCCTTCGACGAAAGTGACTACGAGGACGCTGATTCGGAATCCTTCCGTGGATTTCGGATCCTTGGCTGGCTACCGCGTCTTGCCGATGACCCGACGCCTGCGCAGTACATCGCAGAACTAAAGAATGTACGCGAGCACAACACCATCTTCGAATACCGGTCGATCCTTACCGATGTGCTCGGCTGGTGTCTAGAACGCGCCGCGCAAAAACCACTGGCAGAACTCATTGCCCACGAAATATGGGCGCCGATGGGAGCGGAGTTTGATGCCAACATGCTCGTCGGCCCACTGAGTTTCCCGATGTCATCTGGCGGTCTATGTCTGAGTATCTCTGACCTGGCGCGATTCGGGCTCATGCATCTGCACGGTGGACGTGTGGGCGACAACCAGGTGGTTCCAGCCGAGTGGGTCGCAGATCTGTCCAACAATGATGAGGCCCTGATCAACGCCTACAAGGCCTCGACTCATGCCGAAGAGGATAAGCCGGGCAACTACTACCACAACCAATGGTGGGTATACGACGGGCCAAACCAGATCTACGCAGGTATGGGGATCAACGGCCAGCAGGTCTACGTTCATACGCCGTCGAACACAGTGATCGCGAAGTTCTCAAGCTGGCCCCGCCCATGGATTGATGAACTGGCCGACTTCTCGCAGGCTGGTTTAACAGCACTTTGCGAGTCGCTCATGAACGGCGCTGAGTCTTAGTCGCGGCTTATCGGCACGATGTGGTCTAGCTCCACCAGACCATGCGGACGATGAGCAACCCACACCACCGTGCGCCCATCCAGTGCTCGCAATAGCTGACGAGCGACCTCGTCGGCATTAATTTCGTCGAGATGTTCGGTGGGCTCATCGAGTAGCACTATGGGATGCCCTGCTAGCAACACCCGAGCAACACCAATGCGTTGGCGTTGGCCCGCAGAAATTTGCCCGCCTTGATCTCCCACATGGGTATCCATCCCCAATGGGAGAGAGTCAATCCACTCACCCAGACCGACCTTGCCCATGGCAATCCGAACATCGTCGTCAGTCGATTCAGGGCGGGCAAGACGAACATTCTCGACGATCGACGAGTCGAAGATGTGTGGCAACTGGGGGCACCAGCCCACGATTCGGCGCACATCAGCACCATTCAGCTCGCGAATCTCAACGCCATCAAGGGTCATGCTCCCCTGGTAGGGAAGGAAGCCGGCGAGTGCAGCTAACAGAGTGGACTTTCCAACCCCCGATGAGCCCACAATGCCAACCCGGCTGCCGGGACCAATACGAACGTCGCCGGCGAGTCGCACGGGCGCACCGCCTGGCCATGAGGACTGAACATCGCGCAAAACAAGTTCAGGGATACCGGCCGGAGCGGCAGCCGGGTGTGCCGGGGCCGGAACCAGATCCGGTGCCTGGAGGACGCCGACGACACGTTCTGCCGAACCGCGAACGCGACCCAAGCTCAACGCCGCGGCCGGCATGATCGAGACCGCTTCATATGTAGCCAGTGGAAGCAAAACCAGAACGGCAAGG
Organism: Actinomycetota bacterium; assembly: GCA_947455705.1. Lineage (GTDB taxonomy): Bacteria > Actinomycetota > Actinomycetes > S36-B12 > CAIYMF01 > Longivirga. The sequence continues at coordinate 44,974 of CANGPO010000009.1, forward strand.
TTGACCCCGTCGAGCTGGCCAGCACGTACGGCCGGGATGGCAACGAGCAGCATTGCTACTACCGCACCGCCGGAAAGCAGTACGCCCAAGCTCGCAGCGAAAGAACTCGCTCGTGCACTACGCAGTCTCAGACGCGACACGTCCCGATCGGCCGCCTCGATCCGTGACAGCCACTGCGCATTTGCCCCAGTCAGCAGAAGCTCACCCAAACCGTCGACCAGACCTAGCGCCTCAGCATTGAGCTGGCCTCGGGCATGCGCTGATGCGCACTCGGCATCTGCGGCTGCTCGCGCGGTCATCAACGGAACCAGCAGCGCTGACAGCAGCAGGCTAACCAGCAAGACCAGGCCGGCCGCTGGCAGCATCATCCACGCGAGAATGACCGAGCCAACGCACACGACAATCCCAGACACATACGGGACGATCACGCGAAGGGGGAGATCCTGGATGGCGTCGACATCACGAACCATGCGCTCGAGAAGGTCACCACGTCGGTAAGCAGGCACACCAGCCGGTGCGATGATCGCTAGACGGTCATAGACGGCTAGTCGTAATCGAGACAGCGCCCGGAACGCGGAGTCATGTGCGACCAAACGCTCCGCGTAACGCAGAACGCCGCGGCCGATTCCGAATGCCCGCACGGCGACGATCGCAATTTCCAACTCTAGAATTGGCGGTTGTTGTGCAGCTCGCGAGATCAACCACGCGCTGGTCGCCATCAACCCCACACCACATGCCAGCGCCAACGCACCCAAGAAAATGGCCAACAGGAGTCTGCGCCATTCGGCGGTAATCCACGGCATCAGCCGCATCACACTCGAGTAGCCACCCTGAGGTGTTTGCCACTGCGCCACGTCATGTGCGCTCATGCGGTCACCTGCACAGGTTCGAGAGCGATGACGGTGTCGGCCGCGGCAATCAGCGCGGGTCGATGTGCAACAACAATGACTACCGAACCGGTCTGCGCTAACCGTCGGATGACCTCAATTGCAACTGTCTCGCCGGCCTCATCGAGTCCAGCCGTGGGCTCGTCAAGAAGAATGATGGGCGCGGGCGAAAGTAAAACGCGTGCAAGTGAAATGCGGCGACGTTGACCAGCCGACACATCCGACCGCACATCCCCAACGGGTGTAGCCGCACCCAATACCAGCTCGTCGGCATCCAACCCAACTGACCGAAGCGCCTGAATCACGGCTGCGAGGGGTACGTCCGGACGTCCGAGGCGAATATCGTCACCGATCGTTGGGCCGAGAAGTGCGGGATCTTGTTGCATTACAGCAAGATTCGCCAGCCACGCATCGCGATCGAGTTCTCGAACGTCGACGACACCCACGTTAATCGAGCCAGTCGTCGGAGCCAGAAAGCCTTCCAGGACGGCAAGTAGCGTCGACTTTCCGCATCCTGACGGTCCGGTGATCGCCGTGATCCGACCGGGCTCAGCCACGAATGTAACGGGAGCCAATGCCAACTCGGCTCGATCGGGATAACCAGCCGAAACATTCCGCACCGACAATGCGGCGCATGGAACATCCCGACGAACTCCGTTGATCGGCCCTGCTTGCTCCAGCACTCCAAATACGTCCTCGGCCGCGCTCATCCCGTCCGCCGCAGCGTGAAAGTGCGTGCCCACCATGCGTATCGGGAGGTACACCTCAGGGGCGAGGATCAAGACGGTGAGCCCAGTTTTCAGGTCAAGATGACCACCGATCAAGCGAAGCCCGATAGATACCGCAACAACAGCAACCGAGACTGTTGCCAACAACTCTAGGACGAACGACGACAGGAAGGAGATCCGAAGTACCCCCATCGTCGTCGTGCGGTAGCGATCGTCGATCTCGATCATCCGCTTTTGCTGCGCGTTCTCTCGTCCAAATGCCTTAAGCGTCGGAAGGCCGGCAACCACGTCGAGGAAATGGCCAGCCAAGGTGTTCAAGGTTGACCATTGTTTAGCTGTCGCAGCCTGCGTGTACTTACCGATCAGGATCATGAAGACTGGAATCAGTGGAGCAGTAAACGCCACAATCACTGCAGCAAGAAGGTCTTGCGTCAAGATCGCCACACCCACAGTCAGCGGAACAACGACGGCGATGATCAGCGACGGGATGTAGCGGGCCACATAGGGTTCGATCGATTCGATACCGCGCGTTGCCAACGTGGCCACGGAGGTACGTCGTTCCGCCGACAACCACACCGGGCCGAGCTGAACCACTTTCCTGAGTAACGACGTACGTAACTGACTCGACGTCTTGACGGCCGCCGTAGTTGCAATCAGATCGCCGAGCCCCGCCATGACAACCCGTCCAAGTACGACGGCCGCCAAAAGGATCAACGCGCTTCTCAGAGTGTCGAGATCCTCACCGCCTAAGAACACCCGCGGAATCAGCGCCCCAAGAGTGAACGCTTGGGCCACCACGAGAATCGCAGTGACGGCACTCACCGCCACATACGCGATCAGGTACTTTCGGACCCCAAACGCGAAGTGAACCAATCTGACATCGACGGGTCCCGCCATAGATCACACGGTAATTTCATGGGGCAGATCTAGTGCACCCTCATGTGGATTAGGAATCTGGCCGGGGCTCAGACGCTTGCGGAAGACCCAGTACGTCCAGGCCTGGTAGACCAGAACGACCGGAGTGAACACAACCGCAACCCAGGTCATCAAGCGCAGCGTGTACTCAGTGCTCGATGCGTTGTGAATAGTGAGAGTGGCCGCCGGATCAAGTGTGCTCGGCATGACGTTCGGGTACAGGCATGTGAAAAGGAAAAGCACGACCATCGCCAGAGTCACAGCAGACGTGACGAATGCCCAACCTTCACGACCCAGGCGATTCATGCCAAGGGTTGCTACCCAGGCAACAACAGCTAAGGCCAGTGGTAGCCAACTGATGGGATTGTTGCTGTAAGCAAGTTGCGTCCACACCCCGAAGACAACGGCCAAGACTGCAGCTGCGAGCCCCGTTTGACCGGCGACCTTATTTGCCCGAACACGAATGTCACCGTCGGTCTTCAACGCCAGAAAGACGGCTCCGTGCGTGACGAAGAGTGCAAGGGTCGTGAGGCCACCGATCAGCGCATACGGATTGAGCAAGTCAAAGAAGTTGCCCACGAACTGACTGTTGTTGTTGGCGTCGAGTTGCAGGGGAACTCCGCGAACGATGTTCGCGAAGGCCACGCCCCACAGCAGTGCCGGCACGAATGAAGCAACCGTGATCGCGATATCCCAGCGCTTACGCCACGTCCGATCACCACGCTTACTGCGGAATTCGAATGCAACACCGCGCACGATCAACGCAACGAGAATGAGCAACAGCGCCAGATAGAAGCCGCTGAACAGCGTCGCGTACCACTCAGGGAACGCCGCGAAGGTCGCGCCACCGGCCACGAGTAACCACACTTCATTACCGTCCCAGATTGGCCCAAGCGTGGTCAGAACCGTGCGCCGCTCAGCTTCATCCTTAGCAACGATGGGGAGCAGTACGCCCACACCAAAGTCGAATCCTTCAAGAACGAAGTATCCGATCCACAGGACTGCAATAAGTCCGATCCAGATGTTCTGGAGCATCTCCAGTGACATGTCAGATTCTCCGTTCCGTTAGTACGAGAAGGTAAGGGTTCGGCCGTTGTTGGCGTCGTCGTCCACAGGTAGCAGTTCAACCGTTTCCGGCGGTCCGATCTTTACCGCGCGAGCGAGCAACCCAACTTCGATAATCGCCAATACTCCGTAGAGCACGGTCAGCGTCACGATGGAGATCAACGCGGTGCCCGTAGAAAGGGTCGGCGAGACGCCGTCCTGCGTTTTCATCAGTCCAAAGACGATCCACGGTTGACGACCCATCTCGGTGAAGATCCAGCCAGCTGCCGTCCCACCGAGTGGGAACAGGACGCAGGTAATGGCAGCCCAACCGAGCCACTTGTTACTGGGAATCTTGCCTTTGCGAGTTCGCCACCAGACGAAGAGCGCAAACAGCACCGCGATCATGCCCAGACCGATCATGGCCCGGAAAGCCCAGAAAACCAGCGGTACGTATGGCGCGTAGTTTCCTGGGCCGAACTTTGCCGTGTACTGAGCTTGCAAATCGTTGATGCCCTTAACTTCCCCATTCCAGTCACCGGTAGCCATGAAGGACAACAGGCCGGGGATATCGATGGAGAAGTACTCAGCGCTTCCGTCGATTGTGCCCAACTTGAACAGGCTGAACGGAGCCGGGGCGGACGTCTTGTACAAACCTTCCGCAGCTGCCATCTTCATGGGTTGCTGCTGCACCATGATCTTGGCCTGCGCATCACCGGTAAAGACGACGCCGATTCCGGCAATGAGCACAGTGATGACGCCAAGGCTCATCGTCTTTCGCATTGCGTCGACTGACTTACCACGCATCATCAGCCACAGGCTCACGCCCAGAACCATCGTTCCGGAAACCAAGAAACACGACGTGATGGTGTGGAAGAACGTGGTAACCGTGGTGTTCTGGAAGAGCACTCGCCCAAAGTCTTGAAGCTCAGCCCGACCGGTTACCGGGTTGTACGTGTAACCAACGGGGTGCTGCATGAATGAGTTTGCGGCGAGGATGAAGTACGCCGAAAGCATCGTGCCGATCGATGCAAGCCAGATGGTCGTCAAGTGCAATCCACGTGACAGGCGATCCCAGCCAAAGATCCAAAGACCAAGGAAGGTCGATTCGAGGAAGAACGATGCCAGGCCTTCGACCGCCAGCGGTGCTCCAAAGATGTCGCCGACGAAACGTGAATAGTCACTCCACGCCATACCGAACTGGAACTCTTGAACAATTCCAGTCACCACACCCATGGCGAAATTGATGAGCAACAACTTGCCGAAGAATTTCGTGGCGCGAAGCCAGCGTTCATCGCCCGTGCGAAACCACGCAGTTTGCATGATCGCCACAAGGAACGAGGTTCCGATGGTGAGCGGAACGAATAGGAAGTGGTAGACGGTGGTGATACCGAATTGCCACCGAGCTAGATCCAATGCATTCATTTGCAGTCCCCCTGACAGTGATCTTCATGCACTTCTCACACTCTGCTACGAGTTCGGTTTCGTTTGCGACCGCTGTGATGTGACATCCCTCGCCAAGACGAGCCTTACCTAACTTCTGGCGAGCAACCCGCCGCGTAAATCCGCGGCGACTTACTTAGCCTGCCCTGAGTTCGTCCACTTTTGATCATGCACTCGGTGCCCACTAGCGACGTTCGGACACGGAGTTAGCCCCAAAGGGATGATCACGCTCCGACCCGTCATGATGGGGGAGTGACAACTCAGGTGAGCGAGCCTAAGGCGGCTTCGTCGGGCGCGATCTGGTCCGCCATGTGGATCGTCTACATCGTGTGGGGCTCCACGTACCTGGGTATCGCACTGGCCGTCGAATCGATGCCGCCGAGTCTGGCCCTGGGATTGCGGTTCCTCGTGGCTGGTACCGCAATGGCGACCTTCGTTGGTATTCGGCAGGGCTGGAGTGCGCTTCACGTCAGCGGTCGTCAGGTAGCCGGCGCGATGTTGGTTGGCGCCATGCTGCTTGGAATCGCGAACGGAAATATCGCCCTCGCCGTCGCGTATGTTCCAAGTGGAGTTTGCGCACTCCTCGTCGCGGTTAATCCACTGTGGATTGTGATGCTCCGTGCCACCACCGGTGACAGGCCAAAGCGCGTCACTCTGCTGGGGGTATTCATCGGCCTCGTCGGGGTCGCGGTTTTAGTTCTGCCGGGCAGTCACGTCGCATCGGTCGGCGGCGCCTCCCCACTTCAGCGCACCTTTTGGTCACTCGTGATCGTGGCTGGAAGTTTCGTCTGGGCGCTGGGCTCATTCATCCAGCAACGCATCGATGTGCCCAAGAATCCTCTGGTACTAACGACTTACGAGATGTGGGCAGGCGGCATCTTTCTGTCAATCTTCGGCATGATTCGTGGCGAGAGTTTCACACAGTTTGCCGACGCCACCATGAGGTCGTGGCTTGGTTGGCTCTACCTCGTGACGTTCGGATCACTGATCGCCTTCACCGCATTCGTATGGCTGGTCGGTCACGCACCCCTGTCGTTGATCAGCACGTATGCGTACGTCAATCCGGTCGTCGCTGTACTTCTCGGTTGGCTGTTTAGGGCCGAACCGTTTACCTCGGGCGTCATCATTGGTGGTGCGATCATCGTCTCGGGCGTCATGCTCGTAGTCAGTGGCGAGCGTCCGGTACGAAAGATCGAGTCAGAGTCAGAAGTCGGTCATTAGCTTCGGTTTCGCCGATGGTCACGCGAACACCGTCGTCGGCGTAACGACGTACAGACAGGTTCACCTGTTCGCAGATGTCAACGAATTCACCGATCCGCTCACCAAGTGGCAACCAGATAAAGTTCGCTTGGCTAGGCGGTAAATCCCATCCTTCCTGCGCCAGCGCAGCTTCGACGCGATGCCGCTCAGCAACAAGGTGATCAACGCGCTGCATGAGTTCAACTTCGGCATTGATCGATGCAATGGCCGCGGCCTGAGCCAACGACGAAACACCGAAAGGAACTTGGGTTTGTCGTAGTGCATTCGCCACTCGAGTGTGAGCGATGCAGAAACCAACGCGCATACCCGCCAAACCGTAGGCCTTGGAAAAAGTCCGCAGCACGGCAACGTTCGGCCGGTTGCGATAGGTGTCCAAGCCACGAACCGACAGCGGGTCGCGATCAAACTCCACGTAAGCCTCATCGATGACGACGAGGATGTTCGAGGGCACACGATCGAGGAATTCATCGAGTTCTGCCTGATGGACAACTGAACCCGTCGGATTGTTCGGCGTGCACACCATGATGAGTCGGGTGTTCTCAGTGATCGCATCAGCCATCGCCGAAAGATCGTGCCGATGGCCCGGACCTAACGGAACTTGAACTGGCGTCGCACCGGCAATGATCGTCATGATCGGATACGCCTCGAACGATCGCCAAGCGTAGAGAACCTCATCGCCCGGCCCAGCCGTGATCTGAACGAGTTGCTGAAGAATGCCAACAGACCCGGTGCCGAGAGCGACGTGATCTCGAGTAACCCCGTGGCGTTCAGCCAAGGCTTCAGCCAACCGATCCGACATTGGATCGGGGTAGCGGTTCATACCGCCGGCCGCATCGACGATGGCCTCCATGACGCCTGGCAGCGGCCCAAAGGGATTCTCATTGCTCGACAGCTTGTACGGCGTGAGATCTGTTGCTCCCACCGGCGGCTTTCCAGCCGCATACGATGGCAGTCGGGTCAGGGCGTCGCGCAGTTGTGGCGTGCGATCGGTCATGACGTGACCTTATGAGGTTGTTTGCCGGCGCGCACGCACAGGGTTCAGATAAGCGTTAGACGGCGCGATAGCGTGACGGCATGCCCAACATTCGCCGCGCAAGGCCCGAGGACGCTGATCTCGTCGTGGAGACGATGGTTGCCGCCTTTGTCACCGACCCTGCCTGGGAGTTCATTACCGGCGGAGACCGTGCACGGGTTGATCCGTACTTCGCCCGAGCACTGTTCGATTCACGAGTGCACGATGGAACGGTCTGGGTAACCGATGATTGCAGTGCCGCCGCGCTCTGGGAGCTGCGCGAGGTCACAACCGATGCCGCACACATGAAGCCCTCGGATGGAGACGGCGTTCAGGCAACTGCGTGGGCTCGGTATCGGGAGGCTGTCGGGGAAGATACGTGGCAGCGACTCGAGATCTACGAAGAGGAGCTCGAGAAGCACGCACCGCCTCGGCCTTATTGGTACCTCGGAGTGCTGGCCACCCATCCCCGTTATCACAAGCAAGGGTTGGCTTCGGCCGTTCTAGCCCCCACCTTCGCACTCGCGGACGAGGCACACCTGCCCAGTTGGCTGGAGACCGAACAGGTCGACAACATCACGTTTTATGAAAACCGTGGCTTCACCGAACGGGTGGAATTCGCGTTGCCTGACGGTACGCGCGTGTGGTGGATGGGTCGCCCGGCCCGCTAGAGGGTCTCAATCTCGATATGCGGCCTCGGTTGTCAGTACGTTGGACCAGTGGATGACGGAAAGACAACTCTGCGCCGACGCGTCGCGCTCCTAGCCGCGATCGGTTCTGTCGCCGTCCTCGCACTGGCCATCATCGTCGCCAACGCATACACCGACTTACGCGATGCCGCCCAGTTGGTGACACAACAGATATCCCCAGCCGCCACATTGTCCGCGGACCTGGTCGTCGGATACGACCGCGTCGACCGCGAATCACGATCGTTCGTCGTCACCGGTACCCCCACCGCACTTGCTGCGTACCAAAAAGCCCGGGAACGAGTTACCTCTGACGTCGATTCATTAAGTCTGCTGGTGACTGCCGACACCGGAATTCCGACGGCCATTGTCGATTTGGAATCCCAGGCGAGTACGTGGCTCACGTCCATCGTCGAACCTGCCGTTGCACGTCGACAGGTGGCCGAATTCACCGATCCGGAGGTAGCTGCATTTACCGCGCAAACGACCGCAGGATACGCACCGGTGGCGGCACAGACAGCCCGCATTCAACGTGAGGTCGACAACTGGCAAACGGCCGAGTTCAACCACATCAGTGATCTTGCGCGTCGTCTCACCATCACTCTGGTCCTATCGGGATTGACACTTCTAGGGTTGCTCTTGGGCGCCTACCTCCTGCTTCGTCGATGGGTGCTCACGCCACTTGATGCCCTACGAGTCCAACTGCGTGACGTTGCACAAAGCGGCAATCGCAATCACGTCATCAAGCCCAGCGGGCCTCCCGAGCTCCGCGCCGCCGGTGTTGACGCCGAAGCAATGAGGCGTGCCATCGTCGCTGAGGCTGACGCGGCACGAGCAGCCGATGAGGGGCTCGCCCAAGAGGGCCCAGTCGTCAGCGCGCTGCGCGCGGAATTGGCTACCCAAACTGACCCGATCGCATATGGCGTCGTCATTCATGGTCAGGTGCAACCGGCCGAGGGTGTACTTGCCGGTGACTGGTGGGGTCCGGTCATCCTGAACGGTGGACGTACCGCGTTGGTGTTGATCGACGTCTCTGGCCATGGCGAACTCGCGGGCCTGGTCACTCTGCGCCTGCGCTCAGTGATCACCACGTCGCTTCGGTCGCAAGCGGATGCGGCTCAGGCGCTTTCACGAGCGGCAGCCTCGCTCTCGGACGCAGTTGACGGCCGGTTCGCAACGGCCATCATTGTCGTCCTCGATCCAGATGCCAACGAGATCATTTGGGCAAACGCAGGTCATCCCAGTGGTTGGCTGCTGCCCGGCGGTCAGGCTGATGGGCGTTGCGAACTAACGACGACGGGACCGTTGGTCTCGGTTCTGGGTGGTGAGTGGACGATGTCACGTAGTCAATTTCAGCCCGGTGACATTGTGCTGCTGTGGTCTGACGGACTAGTCGAAGCACGTCAAGAAGTGCTCGAGGTCAACGACGAATTATTGTCGACCGTCATCTCTCAGACGAGTGATCACGACCCTGCCGAGTTAGTTCCGTCTTTACTAGCGACCCTGCGTGAACGAGCTACCGATTGGCGTCGCGACGACATCACCGTCGTCGCCGCTCGGCATGTTGGTCGATGATCGCCACCTGATCAATCGTGGTGCGCGCTAGCGCGTCGTCGTCACCCGTTAAGAGCAGACCGGATGCGGCGATCAGAGTCCTTGCTACCGATAGCAATTGCGAACTCACGATGAGTTAGTTGAGCCAACTATGAGGCCCGCTTTAGCGATCAGGTGATGCTGTTCAGCGAGTATCGACATGACCCACGCGCTAGATCACGCCACAGTTCTTTTTACACAAAGGATTTCCGATGAAGCTTCGTCGACTGGTAGCGGCCACATCCGCTGCATCACTGGTACTCATCGGGGTAGCCGCGGGCTCAGGCAGCGCAGTGGCTCAGCGCAATAACCACGCGCGTCATCTTCATGCAATTGCCGTCTTCAGGACGATCCCGGGCGGCAACTTTCTTTCAACCGTCGTGACGTCACAGACCCTGCAGTACGGGACAGTGAAGCTGAACACGATCAGCGACGTTGACGGTCAGCCGTACAACATGGAGATCACTGCGGGTCTTGAATACGTCAACGGCACCGGCCCGTTGCACGGGGATATCAACTTCATCGCCCCGAATGGCGATGCACTTGCTTTCGACTACCGAGCCGTAGCGGTCCTCAATGCGGACGGTTCCACCACTGTCCGCGGCACGCTCAAGGCGTTTAGCGGCACCGGCCAATTCGCCAACACAACCGGCGTCGGAACCGTCCTCGGCACGCGCGCGGCTGGTCTACCCGTGGGAAGCCCCGTTACGTACGTCATGGATGTCGACATCCACGATGGGGCGCGGTCGATGCCGCGCGTTACCGCCTGCGTTGAAGACATAGGCAAGACCAACACTGGTTTCACCGCGGATCTCATGGGAGTCACGAGCGAACGACTCATCACATCAAATCCCGACGGACGTTCGTTCGGACTGATCCGACTGACCGGAAAATCCACTTACGACGGCGGCCCCGTTGAGGTCACCGATGTCGCCAACGTCGCTTACTCAAACGGCAGTGGGCCTTTCAACGGTTTCATCACGTTGAAGGACACATTCGGATCCACCTTGGTGATGCGCTTCGACGGTGGCACCAAAGCCGACGGTAAGGGTGGAGCCACCATTGACGGACCGCTCACTGTCATCGCGGGTACTGGTCGTTGGACCGGCGCAACAGGTAACGGGGCCCTCGTCGGAGTACGAGGCGACGTAGTGGGATCACCGCTGAAGGTTGTGGCCAAGATTGCCTTGAACACACCTTCAGTCGGCGCTCCCTGCTAACTGCGATTACGCGTTACGAAGTCGATCTTCATGCTGGGCGAGCACTTCACCGGCACCCGTGGGCACGTCACGTAACGCACGCATGACAGCAATCAAACTGCGATCGCGCCACCGCTCGAGGTCACGGGTCCCGATGTCGCCGACTTGCTCGTCTGACTGATCCGAAATGCGATCAAGCAGGTCATCGGTGAGCTCTGGGACGTCCATAAGGTGCGTCCATGGCCACGCTAGTGACGGCCCGAACTGCGCCATGAAGTGACGCATGCCGCCTTCACCGCCGGCAATTCGATAGGTCTGATACGTGCCCATGAAAGACCAGCGCAGGCCTGCGCCGTAACGGATCGCGTCGTCAACTTCTTCAACGGTTGCGATGCCATCGTTGACGAGCCAGAGGGCTTCACGCCAGAGAGCTTCCATGAGTCGATCGGCAACGAAGCCGTCAATCTCTTTGCGAACGCGCAGTGGACGCATACCGATCGATTCGTAAATCTCCGTTGCACGATCCGCTGCCCACAGTGCCGTCTTCTCACCGCCACATACCTCGACGAGAGGAAGTAGGTAGACGGGATTGAACGGGTGACCCACGACGAACCGCTCAGGGTTCGTCATGTTGGCGGCAATCTGCGTCGGAAGCAGCCCAGAGGTTGACGAACCGATCACCACGTCTAAGGCCGCCGCCGCATCGGCTTCGGCCAACAACGCCTGCTTCAGTTCGAGCCGTTCCGGCGCACTTTCCTGAACGAAGTCGACACCAGTAACAGCCTCGGCAACGGTCTTGACGATCGTCGCAGTTCCTTCGGTTGGAAGATCTACATCGACGAGCTCACGCCAGGCCTGGCGTGCATTGACCATGATTTCGTTGAGTTTTC
>CANGPO010000010.1 GCA_947455705.1 Actinomycetota bacterium
GTGCGGTGACCGCCAACGTAGCTGCGGAAACAACAGGTGGGGCCCGTCACAAGACGGGCCCCACCTGTTTACTTATAACCAACTACGCGCCTAGGCGACGCAGACCACGTACAGCGTGACGTTCTCCGAAGAGCCGGGATTGTTAATCGCAAAGTGCCACGTGTCACCCGTCGTCAAATCGGGAGCACTGCCGATCGTCGTAAGCCCGGAGTTGTAGGTCCAGCCGCCGCTCATGGCGTACATGCCATCAGCACATGTGACGTCGATGCTCGTCGTCACTCGAGAAGCTGCAATCAAAGGCAATGTGACCACAGTCCTGGATGCAGCGACAGATGGACCCGTTGCTCCGGTATCACCCTTGGGACCCTGTGCTCCGGTATCACCCTTGGCACCCGGCAAACCAGTCGCACCGGTATCACCCTTGAGACCCTGTGCTCCGGTTGAGCCCGTATCGCCCTTGGGACCCTGCGGACCCTGTGCTCCGGTATCACCCTTGGCGCCCGGCAAACCAGTCGCACCGGTATCACCCTTGGCGCCCGGCAAACCAGTCGCACCGGTATCACCCTGAAGACCTGCAGGGCCTTGCGAGCCAAGAGCACCTTGGATTCCTTGCGGGCCTTGTGGACCAGTCGCCCCTGTATCACCCTTTGGTCCCTGAGCTCCGGCAACACCCGGAATACCCTGAAGACCCTGCGGGCCTGTGGCACCGGTTGCCCCGATAGGACCTTGAGTTCCACTTGCCCCTTGCGGACCAGTGGGACCAGGGCGACCATCGGCTCCCTGGGGGCCAGTCTGGCCAACCGCACCGGTCGGTCCCACCGGTCCCTGAATGCCAGCATCACCCTTGTCGCCCTTAGCGCCTTGTGGACCCTGCGGTCCAGTCGCGCCAGCCGCACCGGGGATCCCCTGGATACCCTGCGCGCCTTGTGCTCCGGTGGCTCCATCCAGCCCGTCAAGGCCGGGGGCACCAGTTGGACCCGCAGGACCTACCGCTCCATCGACACCGTTGGTGCCATTAGTACCCGGCGCGCCCGATGGACCCGCAGGACCCGCAGCGCCATCCTTACCGTTAGTGCCATTGGTGCCGTTAGTGCCGTTAGTACCCGGCGCGCCCGATGGACCCACAGCACCCGCAGGACCCGTGGCGCCATCCTTACCGTTAGTGCCATTGGTGCCGTTAGTGCCGTTAGTACCCGGCGCACCCGATGGACCCACAGCACCCGCAGGACCCGCAGCGCCATCCTTACCGTTAGTGCCATTGGTGCCGTTAGTGCCGTTAGTACCCGGCGCGCCCGATGGACCCACAGCACCAGTGGCACCAGTGGGACCAGTCGCGCCCGGCAGACCGTCCGTACCGTTAGCACCCGGCGCACCCGGGGCGCCATCCTTACCGTCAGTTCCGTTGGTACCCGGCGCGCCCGATGGACCCACCGGACCCGTGGCACCATCAGCACCATTAGCGCCCGCCGGACCCGTGGCGCCCGTTGCACCAACAGCGCCCGCAGGACCCGCGGGGCCTGTGGCGCCCGTGGCGCCCGTGGCGCCCGTTGCGCCCGTTGCACCAACAGCGCCGTCAGCACCAGGTAGCCCGGTTTGATTCCACGTGATCGTTGCGTCCCCTTCGCGACATTTACGTGGTGTCGCCGGCGACTGCGTTACGTAATAAATCTGACCATTCGTCGATGTAATACAGGCCGAGAAAACCGACGAAACAACTTGTACTTGCGGGCGGGGGGACGCAACCGCGACGCCCGTTACAGCGACCGCACTTACCGTCGAAATCACTAACACGGTGGGGAGCGCTCTGAGCATTGACACTTCCTCCTAGATTCCGTCTGACTAGCAGGACGGCATGGGAATGAAACCTAAATTCTGCGGGGAAGCATTTGGCACTTTAGCCCAAACGAGTGACGCCAACAATAGGCAAGATCATTAACTTTTGGTGTACACATTTACAATTCGCGGATGACTCGTCGCCAGCCAGCCGTTGCGGCATCGGATCACCTCGGCGTACACAGAAGATTTGGCCACAGAACTCATGAATAAGGGGTACACCGACTCATTCACAATTCGATGTATTCCGCTTCAATCAAGATAATTGCGACATTTGGTCAACAATCCCCTCGCACTGGATCTCGTAGCTTGAATGTGCGCGGGTGCTATCGCTTCGCCTGACCATTGCGATGAACTAGCAGGCCGGCGGTGATAAAAGCCCAAGCAACCGGCCCCGAAAAGAGCACAGCCGGATAAAAGACCGTTGAGCCGGCGGAATCTGACGAGAGGCCCAGGATTTCACCTTTGAGTGAAGCAAGGAAAGGGACGTCGTTTGTGACATCGCCGATCACGAACATGAACACTGCCAGCACTGACGTGGTGAGCGCGACGAGCGCAAAAGTGACACCTTGGCGTCCTCGGTCAGCAACGGCGAATCCGAATGCCACAGCTGTCGCCAAGAAGGCTGATAGCTCCAAAATCCAAGCGGCTTTCCACGTCAAGAGCGACAAAGACGTAAACGTCGAAACGCCCTGACCCCAAAGGTTGACCTGCGTACCTGTTTGACATAACAGAGCGAGTGCAAGAAGTCCGCTAAATATCCATCGAACTGCGTCATTAGATTCAGGTTCAGCAGGTTCGATCGCACGCGGTCGCCGGTAGCGTGCAAAGGGATCCTCGTCGTCGATATTGGTCGACATTGTCACGCTCTCAATCTCGTATTGACTGCTGCAACGGAGAATAGAGGTCCAACATCATGGATGACCAGATCGTTCGCAAAACTGACATAGCCCGCAAGTGCCCCAGGCGGTGGATCCGCAGTTGTCCCGAAGCCAAGTGCAAACTCGAAATCTGGGACAGGAAAAGTCACCCATCGCCCAATTATTCCTTGACCGGCCGACTACATGTATAGACGCCTCTTGCGCGCTAAGCACTTCTCAGGGCGTAACTTGTGTTGGTCGCCAGCTGGCGCGTTGAGGACACAATTCGTCGTCACTCAGCAATGAGTCGAACATTGGTCAGCGATAGGCAACCACAAACCTGCAGTTGCGTCTCCGAACCTGTTGTGCGCGAGGGGGGAGTTGAACCCCCACGCCCTTTCGGGCACACGGACCTGAACCGTGCGCGTCTGCCTATTCCGCCACTCGCGCGCGCCGGAGAAGGCTAACACGCGAAGGCCCAGAGGCCCACATTCACGCGTGCAGATCAGATCCATACCCAACATTCATCCCGAGCGCTCAGGGTGCATGCTCACGGCGGGTTACGATCATCTCGGGGCATGCGGGACTCGTCCGCACCGCCGGTGGAGGGTATGACGTGGGCTTGTTAGACCGGTTCGAACAGCGGCTAGACCGCATGGTCAACGGCGCATTCGCGCGCGCATTCAAGGCCGAAGTACAGCCCGTTGAGATCGCCGCCGCCCTCCAGCGCGAAATGACCGATCACGCCGCCGTCGTCAGCCGGGGACGAACAGTCGTTCCGAACGTGTACAGCGTCGACCTAAGCCCACACGATTTCGAACGCCTCTCCGTCCACAAGGACACTCTGACCAACGAGCTCGGTTCGATGGTCAATGAATTTGCCGAGGAACAGCGCTACACATTCCTTGGCGGCACGCAGATCACCCTGCGCCGTGACGAGGCGCTAGAGACCGGGCTTTTCCGGGTCCACAGCGAGTCCAAGGCCGGCGTCGCAAGCACCCATCAGAGCATCCAAGCTCCCGCCACCGCATCCACCTCCTCAGCCACCGGCTCGGGTCAACCACGGTTGGTCACGGACGACACGACGCATCCGCTTGGGCGCGCGGTCACGCGGCTCGGCCGCGGCACCGATGTCGACATCCGGGTCGACGATCCTGGTGTGTCCCGTCATCACGCTGAGATCCTGCTCGGCCGTGAGGTCGTCCTACGCGATCTACGCTCCACCAACGGAACCTACGTCGACGGTGTTCAAGTCGGCGAGGTCGTTCTCAGCGAAGGCAACGTGATTCAAATCGGGGCAACTCGGCTGACATTCCGAGCGGGTTAACGATGTCCGAACTCGTTCTCACCCTGTTTCGCCTTGGGTTTCTTGTTGCACTCTGGGCATTGGTCATCGCTGCGATCCTGGTGCTGCGACGTGATCTACGAGCTCCCAGAGATGCCCGTCCGTTGGTAGCGGTGCCCACCGTGCGAGCTGGTTCCACTGCTGACGTAGCGGCAACTGATCGTGGCAACGGCAAGTCCGCCAATGCGACGAAGCCTTCTAAGGCCAAGACGAAGGCAGCTAAGAACATGCCTAAGTCCCTCGTCGTCATCGAAGGGCCGCTCAAAGGCACGGTCATTCCGCTCGGCCAATCGGATATCACTATCGGTCGCGCAGGGGATTCCACCATCGTTCTCGACGACGATTATGCAAGTAGCAACCATGCACGCATCTCGTTCGTTGATGGGTCATGGGTAGTTCAGGATCTCGGCTCAACGAATGGCACGTGGATTGATCGTGCCCGCATCACCACGCCCGTCACACTTACCCCAGGGCACCACATCAAGGTGGGGCGAACCGTCCTTGAATTGCAGCGGTAGATCATGACGCTGCGGTTGCGCTCATCAGCGCGCTCAGACATTGGCCTTGTTCGAAGCGGTAACGAGGACTCAGGCTACGCGGGCCCCGATCTACTTGTCGTGGCCGATGGGATGGGTGGTCACGCCGCCGGAGAATTGGCGTCGGCCGCGGCAATCTCGACCATGTCCGGTGTTGAGCCCGGTGCCTCCAATGAGGCCGACACCCTCGAGCGCCTCGCTGATGCTGTTGTAACAACCAGCGAACGCATTGCTGACGTTGTCTCAGCCCACCCGCAGTTCGCGGGAATGGGAACAACGCTTACTGCCTTGGCTTGGCTCGGAAACACACCACCACGTGTTGCCGTTCTACACGTCGGTGA
Organism: Actinomycetota bacterium; assembly: GCA_947455705.1. Lineage (GTDB taxonomy): Bacteria > Actinomycetota > Actinomycetes > S36-B12 > CAIYMF01 > Longivirga. The sequence continues at coordinate 4,916 of CANGPO010000010.1, forward strand.
CTCACGCGCCTACCTATGGCGAGATGGTGAACTGACCCAGCTCACGCGCGACCACACCTACGTGCAATCCCTGATCGATACCGGTGAGCTCACCCCCGAGGAAGCCGCCCACCACCCTCGGCGGAATTTGCTCATGCGCGCTATCGATGGGGTTCACCATGCAGAGCCTGATCTGTCGGTGCGTGAGGCACACCTCGGTGACCGCTTCTTGGTGTGTAGCGACGGACTCTGCGGATATGTCGACGATGCCACGCTAGGAACTCTGCTTGCCTTGCCCGATCAGATTGCGGCCGTCACTGCAATGGTGGACGCCGCCCTAGAGGCTGGCGCACCCGACAACGTGACCGTCGTTATCGCGGACGTCATCAACGACGAATCAACTAACCAAGCCGCACCGGTTGTCGTCGGTGCAGCCGGTGAACCCCGCAACCGTGCCCGGCTACCCGGCATGGCCTTCCCCGCCGATGAACAACCCGATCCACGCGCCGGCGTCGTCAAAGTCAATTCACAACCTGAGCTGTCCGCATCTGACATCAGCGCACTCGCAGCGGTTTACGAGGAGGAGGATCGACGACGCAATCGACATCGCCTCTTGCGCATCGGCGCAGTGGTCATCCTCTTTGCCGCAGTCATTGGCACGCTTGTTGGACTCACTAACCTGTGGGCGAACAACCAGTACTACATCGCTGCCAACGATGGGTACGTCACGATCTTTAGAGGAGTTCCTGGAACCCTCGGGCCCATCCACCTCAGCGCGGTTGAGCAGCAGACAACGTTGGCGGTCAGTTCGCTACCCGACTTCGAAGCGATGCAGGTGTCAGCCACCATCAACGCCGAGTCATTGCCTGCCGCCCAGCAAGTGGTTCAACGCCTCGGCGAACGTGCTCAACAGTGCGTGTCGGTTCCATCGACCCCAGGATGCCCATCCACATCGGTAAACCCAACGCCACTTCCGGTGTCCACACCATGAGCCTGACCGCGGCCGCAATGCCTCGGTACCGGCAGCCAACCAGGCGCAACACCGAGCTTGCACTGATCGCCTTCGCATTTGTGGTGTGCGCTTTTGGTTACGTTCAATGCGATTTGGCCGTTCTTGGGCATCTGGCAGACAACACAATTCCCGTCCTATCTGCGATTGCTTCCATAGCGCTCGTCGCACATGTGGCCATTCGCTTGCTGGCGCCGAATGCTGACGTGGTTCTGGTGCCCGTAGCTCTTGCCATCAACATGATCGGCTTGACGATGATTCATCGTCTGGATCTGGCAGAGGCTCAACGAGCAGCACGCAACGGCACCACTCCTCCATCACCCGACGTCTACAGCCAACTCACGTGGACGGCTCTGGGCGTCATCTTGTTCATCGCCATCCTGTACTTCGTAAGAGACCATCGGATCCTTCAGCGATACACATACACCGCAATGCTGATCGGTTTACTACTGCTGCTACTCCCTCTCGTCCCAGGTATCGGCGCAACGATCAATGGCGCAACCCTGTGGGTTCGACTAGGTCGGCTCTCATTTCAGCCGGGTGAAATCGCGAAGATTATGTTGACGATCTTTTTCGCGGGATATCTGACGCAAACGCGAGATTCATTAGCTCTTGTGCGAACTAAAGTCCTCGGGATCGAGTTTCCACGCGGCCGGGATCTTGGCCCTCTGTTGGTCGCCTGGTTCATCTCACTTGCCGTATTGGTTTTCGAACGAGATCTCGGTACCTCACTTTTGTTCTTCGGTCTGTTCGTCGCGCTGCTTTACGTCGCCACGCAGCGCCGCAGCTGGCTAGTCATTGGCGCAATCCTGTTTCTCACCGGCGCGGTCTTCTCCTATCTCGCCTTTGGCCATGTGCGGCTTCGGGTAAACGTATGGCTCAATCCCTTTGGTGATGAGGCAAACACGGGATACCAAATCGCACAGGGGCTTTACGGCTTCGCTAGCGGGGGAATGTTTGGCTCCGGCCTGGGGCAGGGCTATCCACAACTCGTTCCCTATGCCAAGAGTGACTTCATCATTGCCTCACTTGGCGAAGAGTTAGGTCTCATCGGACTGTTCGCAATCCTGACGATGTACGCCATCATCGTCGAGCGTGGTCTACGCACAGCCGTCGCCTGCCGCGATGTTTTCGGTACGTTGCTGGCGAGCGGTCTTGCCATCGTGATGGCCCTTCAGGTGTTCATCGTCGTTGGCGGTGTGACTCGACTCATCCCTCTGACTGGTCTTACAACGCCGTTCCTCGCACAGGGCGGATCGTCCCTCATCTCCAACTGGATCGCAGTCGCACTCATCGTGAGGATCAGCGATACCACCCGACGCCCTGAACCTGATGTCGTCGCACTTGAAGACGCCATGACGCAGGTGATCAGTCGATGATTCGTTCCATACGTCGACTGGCTGTCGTGATGAGCGTCTTGCTTATCGCGCTGATGGCCAACGCCACGTATTTGCAGTACTTCGCAGCATCCAGTATTCGCAATCGACCGGCCAACACTCGAGTCCTGCTTGAGGAGTACTCGCGTGAACGCGGACCGATCCTGCTGGGCTCCACCGCAATCGCTCAATCCGTGCGCACGGCTGATCAGCTCAAGTTCCTACGGACGTACGCAGATGGTCCGATGTACGCGCCGGCCACCGGGTACTACTCGCTCGTTTACGGAGCAACGGGAATCGAGCGTACTGAAAATAGTGTGCTCTCCGGTTCGGACGATCGCTTCTTCGTAGATCGCTTGCAGCATCTTTTTGCAGGCCGCGGAGTCAAAGGTGGGGCCGTACGGTTGACCCTCAACCCCGCCGCGCAGAAGGCCGCCTACGACGGGCTCGCCGGCCGGACGGGGGCAGTCGTCGCCATTGATCCGCGTACCGGCGCGATTCTCGCCCTTGCCAGTTCACCCTCATTCGATACGAATCTGCTCAGTAGTCATAAGCCAAGCGATATCCGGGCCGCGTACGCCGCCCTCAGCGCCGATCCCAAGCAGCCGATGTTGAACCGTCCCTTGGTCATGACCCTGCCACCTGGCTCAACCTTCAAGTTGGTCACGGCGGCAGCTGCTTTAGAAAGTGGCCGCTACACCGCAACGACGCAGGTGCCCGGACCGAAGGAACTCAAGCTGCCCGACACCACCAAAGTCCTTCGCAACTGGTCGGGCACAGCATGTGGACCAAACGAAAAGACCACGCTTGAGAACGCACTGGCGATTTCATGCAACACCGCATTCGCATCTATTGGCATGGACCTTGGCGCAGATGTACTGCGACAGCAGGCACAGAAGTTTGGGTTTGATACCAACTTCGACATCCCGCTGCACGCGGCAAAGAGCCGATTCCCTGACATTCTCGATGCACCGCAAACCGCCATGGCGGCGATCGGCCAATATGACGTGAGCGCAACTGCGCTACAAATGGCCATGGTTGGTGCCGCCATCGGAAATCACGGCCAGGTCATGTACCCCTATCTGGTGTCCCAGGTACTGTCACCGAATCTCACTCCCCTCGATACGGCACAACCAAGCGTCTTTTCACAAGCCATGTCACCGGCCAACGCCGCGACTCTGCTGAACATGATGGTGACCGTGGTAGATCGGGGTACCGGCTCAAACGCAAAAATTCCCGGCGTGGTCGTCGGCGGCAAGACCGGAACTGCACAAACGGCACCGGGCCTTCCCCCACATGCATGGTTCGTGAGCGTGGCACCGGCTGATCCCGGCGGAAACTCGTCGATAGCGGTAGCCGTTGTTCTACAAAACGGTGGTGGTGCCGCCGAGGTAAGCGGTAACAAACTTGCCGCGCCGATTGCGCGTGCGGTGATGCAAGCAGTGCTGACGCCATGAGTGCCCATACGATCAGTTGTAGGACGAATGAGGAGGAACGGTGACGGACGATGTTCGCCGACTTGGTGATCGCTATGAGCTCGGAGATGTCATCGGTCGCGGTGGCATGGCCGAGGTTTTCGCGGGGCGCGATATGCGCCTTGATCGTCGCGTCGCGGTAAAGATCCTGCGCCCTGACCTGGCTCGTGATCCAAACTTTCAGGAGCGGTTCCGTCGCGAGGCACAAAGTGCGGCCTCACTTAATCATCCGAACGTCGTGGCCGTTTACGACACCGGTGAAGATGTCTTGCTCTCAGATGATGGAACTCCGGGCGAGATCGTGCCCTACATCATCATGGAATTCGTTGAGGGCATCACGCTGCGCGAACTCATGTCCAGTGGCCGGCGACTACTTCCAGAGCGTGCCCTCGAAATCAGCAGTGGGGTTCTGGCCGCCCTCGATTACAGCCACCGGCACGGCATCATCCACCGCGACATCAAGCCGGCCAACGTCATGTTGACCCGTGGTGGTGACGTTAAGGTCATGGACTTTGGTATTGCGCGCGCCTTAGCTGACGCAGGCAACACTATGACGCAAGCCTCGGAAGTGCTTGGTACGGCTCACTATCTGTCACCTGAGCAGGCTCGCGGCGAAATCGTTGATAGTCGTAGCGACATATATTCAGCTGGATGTCTTCTATACGAACTCCTCGCTGGTCGACCACCATTCACCGGAGATTCGCCCATCTCAATCGCGTACCAGCACGTCAGCGAAATGCCCACGCCCCCATCACAATGGGACGCCGCTGTGTCGCCAACGATTGATGCGATTGTGCTGCGAGCAATGGCCAAGCGGCCTGAGGATCGCTACCAATCTGCCGCGGAGATGCGCGATGATCTCGAGCGCGCGATTAGCGGATTTCCCATCACCGCACCAGTTCCTGTCGTTGGCCAAGACACCGTCGTCATGGCACCAGTCGGCGCTGGTGCAGTTGCCGTCGCAGACGAGGAAGAGCGTCGACGCGGGCCCGGTTTCTGGGTCGCCCTCACCCTGGGGGTTCTTGCAATCGGCCTAGCTACCTTCTTCATCGGTCGTGCCCTGTTTGGCCCGTCGACAGTCGATCAGGTCTCCGTCCCGAACCTTTCCGGTCTGACGATCCAGGCTGCGACAACTCTTCTTGAGCAGCAGGGCCTGGTTCTTGGTAATCAAACTCCGCAGCCATCCCCGGATAAGCCCAAGGACACGATCATTGGTCAGTTGCCAACCTCTGGTGACACCGTCGACAAGGGTTCCCGGATCGACGTCACTGTATCCACTGGCAAGGAGCAGGTTTCTGTTCCCAACCTGGTTGGACTGACCTCGAGTGATACCGCACGTGCCGCACTGGTCTCAGCTGGGCTGGTGTTAGGCAGCATCAATCAGGTTGATTCTGATCAACCCGCAGGTTGGGTTGTTGCGCAGAACCCAACGGCCAACTCGACGGCCGACGCAGGCGCAACCGTTGACATCTCGGTGAGCAGCGGCAAGACGACCGTGCCATCGGTGGTCAATGAGAGTGAAGCTCAGGCCAAGAGCGATTTGGTCAATGCGGGCTTCACGGTCAATGTGGTGAATCAAACCGATTCACAGGTAGCCGCAGGCACCGTACTGGCACAATCCCCAACAGGCGGTAAGACCGCCGCTAAGGGAAGCATGGTGACGATCACAGTCGCCGTGGCGCCAAGCCCAACGCCGACACCGACACCGACCCCAACCCCGACACCAACGCCGACACCGACACCGACACCGACCCCAACACCAACGCCGACACCAACGCCCACACCGACTGCGTAGGAGAGCGGGCCGCTGGGAAGGCTACTGGCCGACGACTGGTGCTAGGCCAGCACTTCGAGCAACGGCGTCGCCGTCACCGCAAGCGGCTAGCCAATTGGCCAGCATGCGATGTCCGCCTTCGGTCAGAACACTTTCGGGATGGAACTGCACGCCTTCCACGGCCAGCGTGCGGTGGCGAACACCCATGATGACGCCCGAATCTGTTCGCGCCGTCACCTCAAGGACATCTGGCACCGTCTCCGGCCGGATGGCCAGTGAGTGATAACGGGTGGCAGTCATCGGATTTGGCAGCCCAGTGAATACGCCAAGACCATCGTGATGAACCAAACTCGTCTTGCCATGTAGTAATTCAGGGGCACGATCAACGACAGCTCCGAACACCTCGCCAATGGCCTGATGTCCCAGACATACACCAAAAATGGGGACCTCTCCTGCGAGAACGCGAATCATCTCCATGCACACACCAGCGTCGGCGGGAGTACCCGGTCCAGGGGAGATGAGCACACCGTCGTAACCACGGCCAGCATCGGGACCAATGGAGTCGTTGCGCTTCACGACCACCTCGGCACCTAGCTGAGCTAAGTACTGAACGAGGTTAAAGACAAATGAGTCGTAGTTATCGACGACCAAAATTCGGGTGCTCACGTATCCATCATCCACCAGACGGTGTCGGACTCGCGGAGGTGGGCGTGTCGACGGTGACGTCGTTGAACGGCATGCGCGGCTCGAGCCAGGGGAAGACCACGGTAAACAACAGGGCAACCACAGCCAAGAAAAGTCCAAGCACTTCCACTAGCTTCACCGGTGTCGGACCCGGAAGCTTGCTCCACAACCATGGATACATGTCGTCACCTCACCCTCGTTACATGTGACAGCACTACGCGACCGTTCCGGTCAGTCCATCCGGCGGGCCTTCAGAGCGAGGTTGTTGCGCCGTCAAGTCACCCCACCATGCCCACCGCCCCGTTGAGCCGTATCTGGGCGTGCAGGTGGTCATAGTGAACAGTCGCTGCGTTGGTTTTGTACCTGGATGCCCCGGCACCGGATCAACGACCCACACGTCGTACGGCGTGAGATTCGGGTTGTCCTGACGAAGGGTGTACGTGAACCATGTAGTCGATGTCTGGACGTAGACCTTGTCACCCTTACGAAGGTCGTCGATATTCGCGAACGGCTCATCGTGAGTTGATCGATGGGCGGCAATCGCGAAATTACCTATCTCACCTGGCATTGCGGAGTTTTCATAGTGGCCTGCACCACGAGCTAAAACATCCTTATCGGTGCCCTGGCTGATGGGTAACGCCCACACCTTGTCCCGCATCCTTGGGATGTAGAGGAGCCCGAAACCCTGACCATGTTTCGGTATCGGCGGGGGCGTCGGTTTAGCCACCGGACCATAGGTCACACCGGGTTCAGGCTTCTCCGCGTGCCACTCTGCGGCAATCTGCGTTCTGCCTACATCGATGGCCTGCGCACTCTCGACGTTCGTCCACCACAACTGATACACGCACATCAGCAGTAACAGGGCGCCCACCGTAATGAAGATTTCACCGATGCCACGAACGACCCACCTGGCACGATCGCCAACGGTCATCGCGCTCATGTACCGATCTCCACCTCACCTGATTAGCAGCCGCTACGTACAACGTTAGACCACGTTTGTGAACCTTCCCCGCTGTCGGTCACCGCAGCACGCGCGATCCACCCACGTCACGGACAACGCTTTCGTCACCGTACAAGGTTCCATTCGCTACACAATCGGAGTACCGAAAAGCACATCTGGCCCAATCGGTCGCTACTGTTGGTGTAACAAGCTCGACTACCACTACCCGCATTGCAATCTGGAGGCATCAAGTGCCCGAGTCCAAGAGTCGTAAGAAGAAGGCCTACACACCGCAGGCCGTGGCTCAGGACACCGTGCGTCCGGTCTCACCAAATTGGTGGGCACCTGTCATGGTCACCCTGTTCATTCTGGGTTTGATCTGGATTGTTGTGTACTACATCGCTGGCAACGATCTTCCCATCATGAAAAACCTCGGCTGGTGGAACGTGGTCGTCGGATTTGCATTCATCGCCGCCGGCTTCGGAATGTCCACTCGCTGGCGCTAGAAGCTAACCGGACTGTGTCCTGCATGCATAGGACGCATGTGAATAGTGCGAAATTACAACCATGTAGTTCTATCAACAGCCTGTGGATAACCTTGTGGACATCTGTCCCAAAGTCTCGGCTTCACGCTCATTCGCACCAGGGTTGACCTGTGGGTAGTCACAAAGACCTACGCAAGCATGCCCGCAAGCTGCGCAGTCAGGACCTGATCACGAAGCACGGTCAGTGCCACCAAAACCACACACACACCGAGCACCCCAATGACCTGCCATAACACCCGGTTGCGGGTCGGTGCATAGGCCATGATCGCCGCGACCGCAGCTCCCGTTATGAGGCCCCCGATATGGGCGCGCCAGTCCACTCCAGAGATGACAAAGCCCAGAACGAGGTTAACGCCGATCAATCCGATCGCTTGCCGGGTGTCCATACCCAACCGCTTGCCGACGACCGCATAGGCCCCCATCAGACCGAAGATGGCACCGCTGGCACCTACCGACAAGACATAGGGATCAGAGAACCAGAACGACGCGATCGAACCGCCAAGGCCGGCAAGAAGATACAAAATGCCGAAACGAACGTGACCCAGCACGTTCTCCAGTTGCGGACCGAAGACGTAGAGCACGTACATGTTGAAGCCAATATGGATCAACGAACCATGTAGGAACATGGCGGTGAAAAGCCGGTAGTACTCGCCGTTAAGAGCAATCGCCGCCGGAAACATGCCAAAGTCGCCGGCCGAGTTGTTAATACCGGTGACGTATTGCCAGAGAAACGCAACGACGCAGGCCCCGATAAGGCCAATCGTGACGAACGCATTACTCGGGATACGGGCGCCAAGGCGGGTACGCGGTTCGCGCACCGACGCCTGGCCTTCTGCAACACAATCAGGGCATTGAAACCCAACCGACGCACTCGTCATGCAATCCGGACAGATGTGCCGATCACAACGAGTACATCGAATGTAGGTTTCACGGTCCGGGTGCCGATAGCAGACCGGTATAGGAACCCCGGAGGATTCAGGCGTTGTCACTCTCAACCGTCACGGACTCTATGACAACCGGCGTAGTCGGTCGATCCATGTGACCAGTCGGAGTAGCTCCAATGGCGTCAACAACCGCCCGGCTTTCCGCATCAGCAACCTCGCCGAAAATGGTGTGCTTGAAGTTCAGCCATGAGGTTGGCGCAACGGTGATGAAGAACTGGGAACCGTTCGTGTTCGGTCCGGCATTGGCCATCGCCAACAAGTACGGACGGTCGAATGAAAGCTCAGGGTGGAATTCGTCACCGAACTTGTAGCCCGGGCCACCAGTACCAGTGCCGAGTGGATCACCACCCTGAATCATGAAGCCAGGGATGACGCGATGGAAGACCACACCGTTGTAGAGCGGGTCGTTGGACTTCGCACCCGACGTGGGGTTCGTCCATTCCTGAGATCCATCAGCCAAGCCCACGAAGTTGCGCACAGTCTTCGGTGCGTGATCTTCGAACAGCTGGATACGGATATCGCCAAGGTTCGTATGCAAGGTTGCGTATGTGGTCACGGGAAGATCCTCGCATGCCCGGCATTTCTACGCCTGCGCGGCACCCTTAGTTTGTCGCCATTGATTCGCTCGGCGACCCCGTGCAGCCTCATCGACGGTGGTTTGGATTCGCTGAGCTCGAGTTTCTGGCTTCTTCGCAAGGAAAATCCATTCGAGGATTCCGCGCTTCGCGCTTCGAGGAAACCCATCCCAGGCTTGCCTAGCGACCGGCACAGCATTCAGTGCAGTCGCCAGATCATCAGGTTCAATGAGGTTCTCAATATCGTCGAGGGCCGTCCACGTTCCCTGTTGCTGAGCAAGCTCGACCATGGCCATTCCCCGGGGCTGCATGCGCCCTTCACTGATGAGTCGCTCAACCCGCTGCTTATTCACCCGAGACCACGCACTCTTTGGTTTGCGCGGCGCAAACCACAACATGGAGCGCTGCTCATCAAGTGATCTGGTCAGCGAATCAACCCAACCAAAGGCAATCGCTTCATCAACGGCTTCGTCATACGTGATAGTGGGCTTACCCGAGGACTTCTTCCACGAAATCAGCCAGACACCGTCGGGGTCAGCTTGATGTTTGCCCAGCCATGTACGCCATTGGGCGACGGTCGTCGGGTGGAACTCGCGTCGACCTTCAAGAACACGCTTGGACGACCCAGATTCGTCCGCACTCCGATCAGCCATGTCTCACTACATCTCCACTAGAAAATCGCAGCCCAGGCCCAAGAATCCCCTTTGAGATACAGAGCTAGGGTCCCCTACTGGCTCACGCCAGCGGGGGCCCACGAGATACCCCTTTGAGATACAGACCGTGGGTCCCCTACTGGCTCACGCCAGCGGGGGCCCACGAGATACCCGCCATCATCCACAAAGAGAAAAGACCACCCAAGGGTGGACTCAACCCCCGTGGAGCTAGGGTCCCCTACTGGCTCACGCCAGCGGGGGCCCACGAGATACCCGCCATCATCCACAAAGAGAAAAGACCACCCAAGGGTGGTCTTTTCTCGTTGTGGAGCGACGGGGACTCGAACCCCGGACCCCCTGCTTGCAAAGCAGGTGCGCTACCAACTGCGCCACCGCCCCGGAACCGCTTCGCGGGCTTACATCGTACCGGCCAACCGCTCCGGTTACGAAAATCTTCAACTAGCGCAGATCAGGTGCGGCAGTCGCTTCCGACCACAGATCCTGTTCGGCCTTGCCAGACTGAACTTGGTTGTAGACGACGTACCCCACTGCAGCCAACGCCGCTATGAGTAGCAGTTTCTTCACCAGAACATCCAATCACAGCAACGAGAACAACAGTGGGCCTAGGAGGACTTGAACCTCCGACCTCTTCCTTATCAGGGAAGCGCTCTAACCGCCTGAGCTATAGGCCCGTTGTGGTGCCGGATGAGGTTACCTCAGTAACACCAGTCCGCCCAAACTGAGGTGGGTTTATGACTCTTCCGAAAGGGTGACTTCCACCCCGCCGGTTAACCCAACCGACAGGTTATACAGAAATGCAAACAGCGTCGACAGAGCAGATGTGAGCACGATTTCCAGGGCGGCGATAATCAAAGCCACCCCCATGACTCGGCCAAAACCGACCAAACTAGCAAAATTGAAGTTGGCTGATCCGCTGCCCGCGAGGTCGTTAACCACCTTACCGATTGCCTCAAAAACACCCGTGGCATCGAGTGCGTACCAGAGCACCGCTGTAGCGACCAGCATGACGATGGCCAGTGACACCGCGAGCATAAATGCGGTTTTCATCACTGACCATGGGTCAAGTCGCGACACCAGGAGTCGTGCGCGGCGTGGACCCACCGGCCTCGACGGTGCCACGGGAGCTGGGGCTACTGCACCAGAGCCTCGTCGATCCTCAGCAATAGGGTCGAACGCTTCCGTGGGAGGTCCTGAGACGGCAGCGGACTTGGGCTGCGCACGGTACTGGGGTGCAGGGGACGTCTTGGTCGGTGCGGCCGTCGCGGCAACCACCGGCTGGGGGGCCGTTCCCGTTCGCGGCGGAGCCGACGGAGGTTGGCTACGAACAGCTGCCGACGATCCGGCGGCACCCGCACTCGTACCCGAGCTAGGCTTCGACGGCGTTGGAGTCGATGACGATGGCTTGGTCGGCGACGGTGTTGAGGCCGCCGGTTTGGTTGCTGGCTTACCCTGCGTCTGCCCCGCGGCCGCGCCGGTATTGGGTGAGACCGGCTTGGCAGCGGACGGATTCGGGCTCGCCGGTTTTGCCCCCGAACTTGATCCCGATCCTGCCGGGGTAGCCGGTGTTGAGGCGGGGCCCTTGGTGGCGTCCGAGCCAGGCTTCGCCGATGACGGGCTCGGCTTGGCTCCTTCGGAATCCTTCGGGGGCGTGCGGTCGCTACTCACCGACAACGCTCCTTCGTCTCACTCATCGTCACTCATCGGTTGATTCCGATGGCTCATCAACAACCGTATCCGACGAATCGTCGCCAACCCCGTCTTGCCGACCTAACGCATCATCCGGGGATTCGGCACCCTGCGCACCAGCGCCTTGCGGACCATCTGAATCTGCACCGGCCGACTCGACCTCATCGAGTTCCTCATCCTCAGGGCTGGCCTCGCCGCGCGCCACTGCAACAATTGCGCGATCCTCGCCGACATCCATCAGTGCCACACCCATGGTGTCGCGACCGGTGGCACGAATCTCTGCAACGCGGGTTCGAATGACAACGCCATCAGAGGCGATGGCATACACCTCGTCATCTTCGGCTGCGATCAGCGCGCCGACCAGCGACCCGCGCTCTTCCACCAACTTCATCGCTCGCACGCCATAGATGCCGCGCCCCGATTGACGCCATTCGTCAACGAGTGTGCGCTTGGCGTATCCGCCGTCGGTAACGGTCACCAAATACGAACCAGGTGAGACCGAACTCATTGAGAGCAACTGATCGCCCTCACGGAAACGCATGCCAATGACACCTGAGGTCGCCCGGCCCATTGGTCGCAACGTCTCGTTGTCCGCGGTGAAACGAACCGACATGCCCTTGCGACTAACGAGCATCACATCTGCATCCTCGTTGACCAACTGAGCACTGATTAGCTCATCGTCGTCACGAAGATTGATGGCAATGACACCACCGCTGCGATTGGAGTCAAACTCGTCGAGGCTCGTCTTCTTGACCATGCCGTCACGGGTGGCAAGTACCAAGTACGGAGCCTGCTGGTAATCACGCACATCAAGTACCTGAGCGATTGACTCATCAGGCTGGAATGCCAAGAGGTTAGCCACATGCTGGCCGCGAGCATCACGACCCGTATCGGGTAACTCATAAGCCTTGGCCCGATAAACCCTGCCCTTGTTGGTAAAGAACAGCAGGTAGTGATGCGTCGTGGTTACAAAGAAGTGCTCCACGACATCGTCGCCGCGCAGGGAAGCGCCGCGTACACCTCGTCCACCACGCCGCTGAGCACGGTAGTTATCCGTACGCGTTCGTTTGGCGTATCCACCATGTGTGATGGTGACGACAACATCCTCTTCGGCAATGAGATCCTCGTCGGTAACCTCGCCATCCCATGGGATCAGAATGCTGCGACGTTCATCGGCGTACTTCGCCGTGATCTCGGCAAGTTCTTCACTGACGATGGTGCGCTGACGAACCTCGCTGGCAAGAATGTCCTCGTAGTCAGCGATCTTCACCTGAAGTTCGTCGTACTCGTCGATGATCTTCTGCCGTTCCAATGCAGCCAGGCGCCGCAGCTGCATGTCGAGGATCGCTGTCGCTTGAATCTCGTCAACCTCAAGCAATTCCATCAAACCAGTACGAGCTTCCTCGACAGTCGCACTCGCTCGGATCAACGCGATCACTTCATCAAGTGCATCAAGTGCCTTCAGGTAACCCAACAGAATGTGGGCACGCTCTTGGGCTTTGCGCAGGCGATACCGGGATCGACGAACAATCACTTCGATCTGATGGGCGATCCAATACTTGACGAATCCGTCGAGGGTAAGTGTTCGCGGCACACCATCGACGAGGGCGATCATGTTGCACGAGAAGTTGTCCTGCAGGGCGGTGTGCTTGAACAGATTGTTCAGTACAACCTTGGCGACAGCATCACGCTTGAGTTCAATAACCAAACGCATACCCGTGCGTGACGACGAATCGTCACGAACATCGGAGATACCCGCGATCTTGCCTTCGCTGGCAAGTTCAGCGATGCGCAACAACAAATTGTCAGGATTGACCTGATAGGGCAGTTGCGTGACGACAAGAAGCACGCGGCCGCGGTTATCTTCCTCAACTTCGACCTGAGCGCGCATCATGACGGAGCCGCGTCCGGTTCGATAGGCGTCCTCAATACCCTTACGGCCGACAATCATTGCGCCCGTTGGGAAATCCGGTCCCTTGATTCGTTCGAGCAGCGCCTCGAGGAGCTCTTCACGTGATGCCTCGGGATGGGCCAATGCCCACTGCACACCTTCGGATACTTCACCCAAGTTGTGTGGCGGGATATTCGTGGCCATACCAACGGCGATACCGGCGCTGCCATTGACCAACAGGTTGGGGAAGCGCGCCGGCAGAATCACCGGCTCTTGCGTACGACCGTCATAGTTCGGGGTGAAATCGACGGTGTCTTCGTCGATATCTCGCACCATCTCCATGGCAAGTTGGGCCATGCGCGCTTCGGTGTAGCGCATAGCCGCGGCCGGATCGTTACCAGGTGAACCGAAGTTTCCCTGCCCCTGAACGAGCGGGTAACGCAACGCCCATGGCTGGGCTAGTCGAACCAACGTGTCATAGATGGCACTGTCACCGTGCGGGTGATAGTTACCCATGACGTCACCGACGATGCGGGCGCACTTGGAGAAACCACGGTCGGGGCGATATCCACCGTCAAACATCGCGTAAAGAACGCGACGATGCACCGGCTTGAGACCGTCCCGAACGTCAGGCAGTGCACGCGACACGATGACGGACATCGCGTAATCCATGTAGGACCGCTGCATCTCAACCTGAAGGTCGACCGCCTCAATGCCACGCGTACCAGAAGGTTCGTCGGTGCTCACGATGTCGTCAGGCACAAATCATCCTTAGTAGATCTCTTGATTGAATCTGTCACGAGTGGGTTTCGTCGTTACTAAATATCGAGGAAGCGAACGTCACGAGCATTGCGTTGGATAAAGGCTCGACGCGCCTCGACGTCTTCGCCCATCAGCACACTGAACATTTCGTCGGCCTGAGCAGCGTCATCGATCGTTACTTGGAGCAAGACGCGACGATCTGGATCCATCGTGGTTTCCCACAACTCGTCTGCATTCATTTCACCAAGACCCTTGTAGCGCTGAACTGCCTCTTCCTTCGGTAGGCGCTTACCGGACGCAACGCCGGCTGCAACCACTGCTTCGCGCTCGCGTTCGGAATACACGTATTCAGGCTCTTCACGGCTCCACTTAATTTTGTAGAGCGGCGGCTGAGCCAGATACACATGGCCCTGCTCAACAAGTGGCTTCATAAATCGGAACAGCAGTGTCAGGAGAAGTGTGCGGATGTGCTGACCATCGATATCTGCGTCAGCCATCAGCACGATCTTGTTGTATCGCAGCCGATCAATATCGAATTCATCGTGCACACCGGTGCCGAATGCAGAGATGAGTGCTTGGACTTCGTTGTTCTGAAGAACCCGGTCGATGCGCGCCTTTTCGACGTTAAGAATCTTCCCGCGAATCGGCAGGATCGCCTGGGTGCGCGGGTCGCGACCACTGCGTGCCGAGCCACCGGCCGAATCTCCCTCAACGATGAAGACTTCACACTCATCGGGGTTGTTCGATGAACACTCGATCAACTTGCCGGGGAGCCCGGCACCACCCATGAGCCCCTTGCGATTACGCGCCAAGTCTCGAGCCTTGCGAGATGCAATGCGAGCTGCCGCGGCCTGAACCGACTTACGAGCAATGTCCTTGCCCTCACTCGGATTTGCCTCAAACCACGCACCGAGTTGATCGTGCACGAGCTTCTGAACGAAGGTTTTGGCTTCAGTGTTACCGAGCTTTCCCTTTGTCTGACCCTCGAACTGCGGTTCACCGAGTTTCACCGAGACGATGGCCGTAAGACCCTCGCGAATATCTTCACCCGCAAGATTGGTGTCTTTCTCCTTGAGAATGTTCCATTCGCGGGCGAACTTGTTGACCAAGGTCGTCAGGGCTGAACGGAAACCTTCCTCGTGAGTACCACCCTCAGTGGTGTTGATGGTGTTTGCGAAGGTGTAGACCGACTCGGAGTATCCCTCGTTCCACTGGAGCGCCACTTCAGCAGAAATCCGTCGCTCCTCATCCTCTGACTCCACGTGAATGACGTGGGCATGCGCCGGACCTTTGCTGGCGTTGAGGTGTGACACGAAGTCGGCAATTCCGCCGTCGTAGCGATACGTGACCTGACGAACTGCCGCCTCGAGTTCAACGGCGTCCTCGGTATCGTCGGTGGGTACTGCCACCTCGCGCTCGTCAGCAAGGCTGATCGTCAAGCCCTTGTTGAGGAAGGCCATTTCTTGGAAGCGACGTGACAACGTCGTGAAGTCGTAGGTGGTGGTTTCAAAGATGTCACCATCTGCCCAGAAGGTTACGGTCGTCCCTGTCGTCTCCGTGGCTTCACCCGCTTCCAGTGGAGCGACGGGCACGCCGTATGCGTAGGACTGCCGATAGACAGTGCCATTGCGACGAACTTCAACATCAAGCTTGTACGAAAGCGCGTTAACGACAGAGACACCCACACCGTGCAGACCACCGGACACCGCGTAACCGCTGCCCCCGAACTTGCCGCCAGCGTGCAGGACAGTCAGCACAACTTCGACAGCCGGCTTACCCTCGATGGGGTGAATATCGACCGGGATACCACGACCGTTATCCACCACGCGCACCCCGCCATCGTTGAGCAGCGTGACCAAGATGGTGTCGCAGTGTCCGGCGAGAGCCTCGTCTACTGAGTTGTCGACGACCTCGTAGACCAGGTGGTGCAGACCGCGCTCGCCGGTGGAGCCGATGTACATTCCGGGACGCTTACGAACAGCGTCGAGGCCTTCGAGAACTTGAATAGCGCTCGCGTCATAAGACACGGGTGGACCTTCCTTTTGTGGATACCTGTGCGGAGTGCAAACCACCGCAGCGGACCCTCGTGTGCGTCTGAGACCGGTTAACCGATCAGGACCGGCTCGGGGGTTCCCGAACCACTTGCCTAATGGGCCTTATTCTACCCTCTCAACGCCGTAGATCGTTGTTTCGACCCCCTATCGTCAGGGGATATGTCGAAGGGGGTTACGAGGCTGTGGATGCCGATCTCGACGTTCCAAATGGGTACCGATCTACGATGTGGCCGCGCCCGAGCGTCGAGCCGGGCTATCCGTAGGTGTCTCGCGGGCCACGGCCTTGGACGGTGAACTTGCCGTGCCTCCACGACGGAGCGGCGGGGCCAAGAATGCTGATATCGCGCACGGTCCCGACTCCAATTTCAGCGTCAATACGGGCTCGCACCGCTGGCAGCATGAGGCGCAGTGACGTCGCCCAGGCCGTGGAGTCAGCCCGCAAGACCAAGACCATCCCGTTGCCATCCGGAGCTGGCTGGAAGCTTTCGGGCACTACGTGCTCGGCAATATCCGCGCCGACGATCTCATGCCAGCGACCTGTCAAGCCCCCGACGGCTGTCTGCTTCTCCCATCCGCGATCACGTAAGAGATGGGAGATGGCTGCACTTACCAGGGTTGGATCACGCAGATCCGGGCCCGACGAGGTGGGCCCCGAACGGTTCGAGTTCCGATTGTGTTGGGTCTGCGGGTTTGGCTGACTTCGACTGCTGTTCCGTGCCCGAGTTACGGCCTCGGCCGCCGCATCCACCCGATCCACCGGTTGATCGGCCGACCGGTCGCTTACCTCGTCGTCAGGATTCATCGCGGCTCACCTGGCCAGACCTGACGAACAAGCGATCACCAGACAGCATCGACGGGATATCAGCTTCAACGGCAGCGGTTATCAACACCTGCTCGGCGGGGGCGACCAATTCAGCTAACCGAGTTCTTCGTTGGACATCCAACTCAGCAAAGACATCGTCAAGAATCAGCACTGGTTCACCATCAGCCAGCGCCTCACTGCGCAGGAGCTCATATGACGCCATGCGTAGAGCAAGTGCGAACGACCACGACTCACCATGGGAGGCGTAACCCTTCGCAGGTGCTTGGCCGAGGGTGAGGAGCACATCATCACGGTGTGGGCCCACCAGTGAGACACCCCGATCAAGCTCCTCACGACGCTTGTCAGCCATCGCGGCTAATAGGACGTCAATGAGTTCGGCGCGTTCATGTGGCAACTCGTGCTCGTGGCCAAGGTTCGACACATAACTGCACGATGCCGGGCCGCCGCCAGAGCTCACAACCTCGTACGCATGCGTAACCAGCGGCTTAAGTTCCTCAAGTATGTGAAGGCGGGCAGCTAACAGTTCGGCACCTGTCGTGGCGACATGGGTATCCCAGACGTCCAAGGTATGAAGAACATCGGGTGACTTACCGCCGGAACGCCGAGCCTGGGCCGCAGTTTTTAGCAGTGCATTACGTTGCTTGAGTACACGCTCGTAATCAGCTCGAACCGCTGCCAATCGGGGCCAACGAGTCACAAGTAGTTCGTCAAGAAAGCGGCGACGCTCACTTGGGTCTCCCTTGACCAAGGCAAGATCCTCAGGGGCAAACAGGACCGTTCTAAGAATTCCGACGATTTCGCGTGGCCGTGGCACCGGGCTCTGATTGATGCGGGCGCGATTCGCGCGACCGGGATTGATTTCCAGTTCGATCAGCGTAGGTCTGTCATCACGAACTACTCGACATCTAACAGTTGCCCGCTCGGTATCGAATTTGACCAGTGGAGCATCAGTAGCAACTCGATGACTATCGAGAAGTGCGATATAGCCGATGGCCTCGATGATGTTGGTCTTACCCTGCCCGTTGGCACCAACAAGGGTCGTTACACCCTGCGAAAACTCAACATCGGCCTGCGAGTACGACCGAAAATTGTTGAGCCCCAGCGCGCTTACGTACACAAGTCAACCGAGTGTGGCGTTAGGACGACAGACGAACGGGCATGAGCAAGTAACGGTAGGTCGGTGCATCAGCTTGCGAACCACCCGTTAGTACCGCTGGGCGGGTTGAGGTGGTGAACGACAGATGCGTCGTGGCATCGTCCAACGCTGACAACCCATCCTGAAGGTACTGCGGATTGAAAGCGATTTCGATGGCCGCACCGTCAACCGAACACTCCAGCGACTCATTCGCTTGAGCTTCATCACCTGTGCCCGCTCGAAGTTCGACTTCACCGTCTGCGAAGAGAAGTCGGACCGGGGTATTTCGTTCTGCCACAAGGGCTACACGCTTAACAGCCTCAACGAGTGCGGCGGTATCAACGGTTGCTGTTGTGGCTGACTCTGCAGGCAGTAGTGCACGGTACTTCGGGAACTCACCGTCCAGTAGTCGCGTTGTAGTACGGCGACCATCACCTTCGAAGCCCATTAAGCCGTCACTGGCACCAGAGGCAGCAAGTGCCAGGTGGATCTCGTCACAGTTGGCAAGTGACTTAGCAGTATCGGCCAGAGTTCGGGCGGGAACCAATGCCTGAACATCAAGACCCGTACTTGCCGGGGTCCACGGGAATTCGCGGACTGCGAGTCGGTAGCGATCTGTAGCCGCCAACGTGATGGTGTTGTCGAGAATCTCGACCCGCACACCAGTCAGGGTTGGGAGAGTGTCGTCACGTCCAGCGGCGATTGCTACTTGAGAAACAGCGTGCGCGAAAACCGAGCCTGGCACGGTGCCTGAACTTCCCGGCATATCGGGAAGGGTCGGATAATCATCAACCGGCAGGGTGGGCAATGTGAACGACGACCGTCCGCAGGTGACCTCAACTCGACTGCCCTCAACGGAAATCGTCACAGGAGCCGCGGGTAGCGATCGTGAGATATCGGCAAGTAGGCGACCTGACACCAAGATGCGTCCTGGCTCGAGAACATCAGCCTCAACTGAAACGCGGCCGGAAACCTCGTAATCAAAACTGGACAGCATCAAGTGCTGGTCGGCTGCCTCGATGAGCAGGCCGGCAAGCATTGGCATCGACGGACGAGTCGGCAACGTTCGGGCCGTCCAGGCCACTGCATCAGCGATGACATCTCGCTCAAGCCGGAATTTCACTGTGCGCTCCTGTCAGACAAGGTCTGAACGATTTAGAAAAAGTTCTCATCAACGATCGGTGTTAGCAGGGGTCATGTTTCCACGAACCACCGACTCGTGCGTGGTGGACCCCACAAGATCATGGAATTACAAGTACGGCGTAATCATGTCTCATGACCACCTTCCACGACCAGAGTGTGGTTCATCCCCAGATCATGGACCACTAATGGTGTGTAGAAGATTTCTTAGTAGGTATAGGTAGTAGTAGTAATAGGGGCTGTGGATGCTGTGGATAACTACCAACGTCGCAGTTCACGTGGTTGACGAAGCTACGTCCTAACTGTGGATAACACTCGTCAGTCGGGGGATGAGAGTGGAGAAGTCTCCCCTTCGCGAACACATCTGCGACTTATCCCCACCCAAGGACATGTTTCGGCCCCGAGTATCCCCATGTCATCCTCAGGGCAGGACGTCGTCAACGTCTAAGTCCGACCCCTATTTATCCACAGTCTGTCCCCAACCTGTGAACACAGGTGCTGACGTTTCGTGTGTTTCGGTGACTCCAGGTGAGATGTTCACTCAGTTGGCGGACTGGCGAGCCGTGCTCTTAATGCGCGCAGTGAGATCGGTCACCTGATTGTACAAACTGCGACGTTCAGCCATGAGTTGACGGATCTTGCGATCTGCATGCATGACCGTGGTGTGATCACGTCCACCGAAGGCTTGACCGATCTTCGGAAGTGACAGATCGGTCAGCTCGCGGCAGAGGTACATCGCAATCTGACGAGCGGTCACCAGGACGCGTGAGCGACTTGACCCACAGAGGTCATCAACTGTGACACCAAAGTAGATAGCGGTCTGCATCATGATGATCGATGAGGTGATCTCTGGGCCGGCCTGATCGGTGATGAGATCCTTGAGCACAACCTCAGCAAGGCCTAAGTCGACCGGTGAACGATTCAGACTGGCGAATGCCGTCACGCGAATGAGGGCACCTTCGAGTTCGCGAATATTGGACGAAATCTTCGAGGCGATGAACTCGAGCACTTCAGGTGGAGCACTAAGGCGTTCCTGGGCTGACTTCTTACGCAGGATCGCGATACGTGTCTCGAGGTCTGGTGGTTGAACGTCGGTGATCAGGCCCCACTCGAAACGAGAGCGCATCCGATCTTCGAAGTCCTGCAACTGCTTTGGCGGCATATCGCTGGTGACGACGATCTGCTTATTTGCATTGTGCAGAGTGTTGAAGGTGTGGAAAAACTCTTCTTGGGTCTGGACTTTGCCACTGAGGAATTGGATGTCGTCAACGAGGAGAACGTCGACATCGCGGTAACGGCGCTGGAAGGCAGCGGCCTTGTCATCACGGATCGAGTTGATGAATTCGTTGGTGAATTCCTCAGAGCTCACGTAGCGCACACGTGATCCGGCGTACAGGGTTCGGGTGTAGTGACCAATTGCGTGCAAGAGGTGAGTTTTGCCAAGCCCTGATTCGCCGTAGATGAATAGGGGGTTGTAGGCGCGGGCGGGTTGCTCAGCAACTGCGACGGCTGCGGCATGGGCGAACCGGTTACTTGAACCGATGACGAAGGTATCGAAGTTGTACTTCGGATTGAGACGACTGGACTCTTCACCGCGAGTGCCCGGTGAGCCGGTACCTGGTCGCGATGACTCCATCGCTGGTGCTGATGGGGTTGGGGTTGGTGTGAACGTGACCGGCTCAGCGTAGGTGGAGTCAGCTAAATCGTCGGTCGCGTCGTCGTCCAAAGTCGGGGCGATGGCCGGATCAATGGTCACCGCAATGCGAACTTCGCGACCGAGGGTGCGCGTAAGAGCGTCGACAACCAGTGGTCGTAGCTTCGACTCGAGGACGTCTTTGGTGAATTCATTCGGTGCGGCGACCAGAGCGGTGTCTTCAACGAGCGCCAGTGGTCGAGTCAGCGAGACGAATGCTCGCTGCTGGGGCGTCATACCTTCATCGCCCAGTGACTCCAAGGCACGTGCCCAAACATCTGTGAGGTCTAGTTCCTCAGCCATATGCGTCCCCTCGTCGTACTTCACGTTCACGTAACGTCCACACCGTCATCCACAGGTGTGGAGCGGAGTCTTACCTAGCGCACCCCCACGGCACCTTTGTCCGGTTTGCCCTCGATTCCATGGTGCGGAACCGACCTAGTGCGGGGGTGGACTGCCGACCGTAGTCCTGTGGATAGGGCGGCCGTCAAGCCGTTGTCCACAGACTGTGTGGGTACTCTGCCACAACCTGTGTAAGTCGTCCGCGTGTCGCTACAAATTTTTGAGATCTGGATAGGCGATGATTGGCGATTCGCCTCAATCGTGGATGAAGGCGTTCAAACTACAGGTCCGCGGCCGCGACGGTTTGACCCTTTGTGGGAGATGGCCGTACCTTTGACCTGCCGACGTTTCGTCGGACTCTGCCGTATGCCCGCGCTCAGGTAACTTAGCGTTGGTGTGCGGTGGTGACACTGGCGGTGAATTCCGTTGGTACACACAGGGTGAGTCCACACAGGTGGCATGTGAATCCTTGGATTCATATTCGTTAGGTCAGGATTCTGACCAGACTTCGGAGCTGATCGATGAGTAAGCGCACCTTCCAGCCGAACAACCGTCGGCGGGCCAAGACGCACGGCTTCCGTTTGCGCATGCGTACGCGTGCGGGCCGATCCATTCTTTCTGCACGGCGCCGTAAGGGCCGTACAGAGCTTTCAGCCTGACGCACACGTGCTGCTCCGTCGCGCTACGCGGATGCGACGTAGCCGTGATTTCCGTGAAACGGTTTCCACTGGAAACCGTGCCGGGCGTCCCCGGCTGGTAGTGCACGTCCTAGAAGGCGGCGAATCTTCAGATTTGTCACCAAATGTCGGTTTTATTGTTAGTTCAGCAGTTGGTGGTTCAGTTGTTCGCCACCGGGTGACTCGTCAGCTCCGTCACATCATGTGGCAACAGGTGGAGAGCCTCCCTGAGGGCATGCGCGTTGTTGTGCGCGCCCTTCCGGCGGCTGCCACGGCTACGTCAGTCGAACTCGAAACTGATGTGGTCAAGGCACTGAAGCGCCTGGGAGTGACTCAGGGGGTGACGGCCAATGGGTGAGATATCCGCGCGCGAAGACTCGCACGTCACCGTGTCCGATGCCGGCACTGCGTCACGTTTATCTCGGGTAGTGGCGCGAATCCTGACTGTGCCCATCAACCTGTACCGAACATGGATCTCGCCGATGAGCGGGCCGACATGTCGGTTCTATCCATCGTGTTCGCAGTATGCGGTAACCGCGCTATCGGTTCACGGCGCCGGTAAGGGATCCCTGCTCGCGATAGGACGAATTTGCCGGTGCCATCCATGGACGCCGGGCGGAGTAGACGCAGTACCGCCGGTTGGACGTTGGCGCTCCGAGCCTTATGTACGTGAAGAACTACGGGTAGGCGTTGAGTCCGATGCTTCACCCACGACCCCTGTTATGGAAGCGCGGAGTGCTGAGTGAACGTCAATCCCCTGTCCTGGCTCGAGGTCGCCGTCTCGTGGATTCTCGTTCAATTCCACAATCTCATCGGGGCCCAACTCGGTATGGCGTCGGGCTGGTCGTGGATCCTGTCCATTGTTGGACTGGTGATCGTGATTCGTATTGCCCTGATCCCGCTGTTTGTGCGGCAGATCAAGAGCCAGCGCAACATGCAGATCCTGCAGCCGAAAATGAAGGAAATCCAGACCAAGTACGCAGGTGACCGCGAGCGTCAGAGCCAAGAAATGATGGCTCTGTACAAGGAAACTGGTACGAACCCACTCTCCAGCTGTATCCCGCTACTTGCACAGGCTCCGATCTTCTATGCGCTCTTCCGGGTACTTCAGGGCATCGCTATGGGTATCCCCTACGGCGTCCTTACCCAGGCTCAGGTAGATCAAGCCCATAACGCGACCATCTTCGGGGTGCCGATCTATGGCGTGTTCATGCACGCTGATGAGACTCCTAACCCGCTCAACACTCGGGTACTGACCCTCATCCTGATCATTTTGATGACGATTACGACCTTTACAACTCAGCGCCAGCTGATGGTGAAGAACATGGCGCGGGATAACCCGATGGCCCAGCAGCAGAAGATCATGTTGTACGTCTTCCCATTGTTCTTTGCTGTTACCGGTATTAACTTCCCGGTCGGTGTCTTGGTGTACTGGCTTACGACAAACCTGTGGTCCATGGGGCAACAGTTCTACGTCATTCGAAACAATCCTCAACCGGGCACCCCTGCGTTCGATGCGTATGAGGCACGTAAGGCTGACAAGGCGCGGCGCAAGAGCGGGGAGGCACCAGCGGTGCCGGAGGTGCCCGAGATTGCTCAGGCAACACCGCGTGAGCAACCGAAGAAGCAGTCACGGAGACAGCGTAAGAAAACCTAATCTGCACCGTTTCCCGTGAAACATCGGGAGGCGGTGGCTTTCACAGTCCCACTATGTTCCGCAACTTCCACCGTGGAACGATGATCAACTTGGAGAACGACGACATGACTGAATCTTCCCCCGCTGAGGTTTCCCGTGAAACATCGGCCGTTGAGCGCCTAGAGCGCGAGGGTGACGTTGCTGCTGATTACCTCGAAGGCCTGCTTGATATTGCCGATCTCGATGGTGATATCGACATGGATGTCGAGGGTGAGCGCGCCCTGGTGAGCATTGTTGGCGGTGACCTTGAATCGTTGGTGGGTCCCCATGGCAAAGTTCTGGACGCCCTTCAGGAATTGACGCGGCTGGCCGTGACCAGGGAAATCGGTGAGCGCTCCCGCCTCATGCTCGATGTGGCCGGTTTCCGCGCCGACCGTCGCACGTCACTTCACGCCTTGGGCCTGGAAGCAGCTGAGCGTGCTGCATCGTCAGGTGAGCCTGTTCGCCTCGAGCCGATGACACCTTTTGAGCGCAAGATCGTGCATGATGCCGTAGCCGAGGCCGGCCAGACCAGCGAGTCCGAGGGTGTCGAGCCACGTCGATTCGTCGTCGTCATTCCTGCCAAGTAATGCACATGCTGCTCGCGGTGGTGAGCTGATGACCGCCGATGATCTGGCCGTTCGAGCGGCCCTGCTCGGTCGTTACCCGGATGCCGCCGCGGGGCTCGATGAGTTTGTGGGGATTCTGGGCACCGATGGACTCACCCGTGGCTTAATTGGTCCGCGAGAGGTCGATCGGCTGTGGAGTCGCCATGTGGCCAATAGCGCCGTTGTTGAGGAACTTGTTCCAGTTGACTGCTCATTGGCTGACGTGGGCTCTGGTGCTGGACTCCCTGGGTTACCAATTGCCCTAGTTCGTCCGGATATTTCAGTAGTGTTGATCGAACCGCTCCTTCGTCGCTCGACCTTTCTCACCGAAGTGGTGGAGCGGCTTGGTCTAGCGGATCGGGTGAGCGTGGTTCGTGGGCGTGCAGAGGAGGTCAAGGTGGTCACCGATGTTGTGACGGCACGTGCTGTTGCCCCCATGGGGCGTCTGGCCGCGTGGACTCTCCCGCTGGTGACCCTTGGCGGAACGGTACTTGCGCTCAAAGGCGATAACGCTGCGGCCGAGTTAGCCGAGGCATCTGATGAGCTCGAACGGCTCGGTGGTGGCGCAGCGGAGATCATTATGGTGGGTAGTGAGATTGTGGATCCGCCGACCACAGTCGTGCGAATTGTGAAGATGAAATCACCGAGACGGGCTGGTCGACGCTGATGAGTGCACAGATCACTGTCGCGCTGGGTCTTGGGTGGCCCGGCACGGGTAACGATGATGTGGTCGGTCTTGGCTGGCCACATGACGTAGAGGCCACGGCGTCCGCTCAGGTGGCCACGAGCGCACCGGCGCAACAGGAGTCTGTATGAGCTTCGACGACACTCCATTGGCTCGGGCGGCCGAGGCTGCTGTTCAAGTTCAGCAGCGTCGAGTCGGTTCGCTGCCGGCGCCGGCGCGTACCCGCATCATGACGATCGCTAACCAAAAAGGTGGCGTAGGTAAGACGACGACGACCGTCAATATTGCGGCAGCCCTTGCGCTACAAGGACTTTCGGTTCTCGTCATCGACCTGGACCCGCAAGGAAACGCGTCAACCGCCCTCTCGGTTGAGCATCATGCGAACGTCCCGTCAATTTACGATGTGCTCATAGACGGCCGTCCGATGTCCGAGGTTGCAGTCCCGGTACCTGAATTCGAAGGTCTCTGGTGTGCACCAGCGACGTTGGATTTGGCCGGTGCTGAGATTGAGTTGGTGTCGGTTGTCGCGCGTGAGTATCGCCTTCGCAAGGCGGTATCGGCCTACTTGGCCGAGCATGAAGCCAAGCATGGGCGCCTGGACTTCGTTTTGATCGACTGTCCGCCAAGCTTGGGTCTGCTGACGTTGAACGCTCTGGTATGTGCCGAAGAGGTGTTCATCCCGATCCAATGCGAGTACTACGCACTTGAAGGGCTTGGACAGCTCATGCGTACGGTCAATCTGGTGGCGGAGGACCTTAATCCGACACTTAAATTGTCGACAATTCTGCTGACCATGTTTGATGCTCGCACCCGATTAGCTGCACAGGTGGCAGATGAGGTGCGCAGTCACTTCGGTGACCGGGTACTCCCCACGGCTATTCCCAGATCCGTCCGGGTGTCTGAAGCCCCGTCGTACGGCCAAACCGTCATCGCCTACGATCCTGGTTCATCTGGCGCCCTGTCCTACCTTGAAGCGGCGCGCGAATTAGCCCGACAGACACCCAGTGCGGTTTGATCGGTCAGCACGAATCCACAGTAGGTAAGTAACTTTTTGACGTGAAAGAGGTAGGCGTGAATCAGCGACGAGGACTCGGACGTGGCCTGGGCGCGCTTATCCCAGGTGCGCCGAGCAATGATGACGTCAGCAACGGTTCTGCCGAGGTTGAGGATCCGCGCGTTGAAGTGACGATGCCAACGATGCCGATGGGAACATCCCATCGAGCTGTGGACGCCTTCATGTCACCCGAGCTCGCCGAGGTGGATGGGGTTCGCTACGCCGAACTTGAGATCGACAACATTCGCCCCAATAGCCGTCAGCCGCGCACCGTTTTCGACGAAGAAGCGCTCGCTGAACTGGTTTTTTCGATCCGTGAAATCGGACTCCTGCAACCGATCGTCGTGCGGCCGAGCACCGATGACGATGGTGGCCCCGAATATGAACTTGTCGCCGGTGAACGTCGCTGGCGAGCATCTCGCGCCGCTGGCCTTACTGCGATCCCCGCGATCATTCGCGATACGGCCGATGACGTCATGCTGCGCGATGCCCTGCTGGAGAACTTGCACCGGTCGCAACTCAACGCCCTCGAAGAAGCGGCGGCATATCAGCAGCTGTTGGATGATTTCGGATGCAGCCAAGAAGAATTGGCCACCCGCATCGGACGTAGTCGCCCGCAGGTCACCAACACGATCCGGCTTCTGCGTCTGCCCCCTGCCGTCGCGCGCCGGGTCGCCGCTGGAGTGCTTTCGGCTGGTCACGCCAGAGCGCTACTCGGCCTTGACGATAGTGACGCGATGGAACGCCTAGCCACGCGCATTGTTGCTGAAGGTTTGTCAGTGCGCGCAGTTGAAGAAATAGTTGCCGTTGGTGACGGCGATGGGCGTGCGCGCACTCGCGTTGCTCGCCCGCGTCAACCGATTGCACCTGGACTTTCTGATTTGGCCGAGCGACTCAGCGACAAACTTGAAACCCGCGTGCGCGTTGAGGCTGGTAAGAATAAGGGCAAAATCAGCATCGAGTTTGCGACTCTAGACGACTTGGAAAGGATTGTTGCCGTACTCGACGGCAACAGCAATCGATAGATCCCAGTATCGCTACGCCCGAAACCCCTTTATTTACAGACACTTTCAGCCGCGTTGAATTGCCTGCTTGATCAAAGTTTCGACGATGTCACCCATGTGCAAACCCGCGGCATGAACAGCCTGCGGGTACGTTGATGTTTCGGTCATCCCCGGTGCGACGTTGGCTTCAAGGAACCACACTCGGCCTTGGCTGTCGGCAATCAGATCACTGCGTGACCAGTCACGAAGACCCAACGCGTGATGAATGGTGACTGCAGTGCGTTCACATGCCGCGAGTGTTTCGGCCGGAAGATGGGCAGGGACGGCAAACTCAGTGGACCCAGCGGTGTAACGAGCGTGATAGTCGTAAATGCCACCGTCAGCGCGGATCTCGACCACGGGAAGGGCCTGTGCACCGTCACCGGTGTCGAGCACGCTGACTGCCACCTCGGTTCCTTCGATAAATGACTGAACAATTGCGTTGTCTCCGTACGCGAATGCGCTCACCATGGCGGCTGGTAACTCACCTTCGTCGCGTACAACACTGACGCCAAGTGAACTGCCACCTTGTGATGGCTTGACGATCAGGGGAAGTCCGATGTGGGCCACGGCCGCGGCTAAAACCTCGCGGGCACCTTGTTCGCGAACCGTGGAGTGTGCCAGCACAATGAACTCCGGAACAGCGACACCGGCCTCATGCACATGACGATTCGCCGTTGGCTTATCAAATGCCAGGGAGCAACCATCTGCCGTTGAGCCCACATACGGCAGGTTGAGGCCACTAATCAATCGGTGCAATGCGCCATC
Source organism: Actinomycetota bacterium (assembly GCA_947455705.1). Classification (GTDB taxonomy): domain Bacteria; phylum Actinomycetota; class Actinomycetes; order S36-B12; family CAIYMF01; genus Longivirga. The sequence continues at coordinate 32,927 of CANGPO010000010.1, forward strand.
TTCTCCAACTGCACCATGTACCAGCGGTATCACGCACGATGGCCCCCGATCGCGCAGGTGAGCGGCCAGATTCTCGTCGACGTCCACCACATCCACCTCGACGTCCCGGCGACGAAGTGCTTCGGCTACTCGTCGACCGGAGCGCAGTGAGACGTCGCGTTCGGGTGAAAGTCCACCGGACAGAATGATGATGGGCCCTGTGTGCATGGGGTTCAGCTCCTAGGCCATGTCCGAGGTTGGTGCGATGGGTGGACGATGCGATGAAAGGGCGTCCGTGGTTCCGAACAACTCAGCCATGTCAGCTTCTGCGCTCACCACCTGCCCGAGCCGTCGCACACCCTCGACGATGCGGTCAGGTTCGGGATAGCAGTACGACAAGCGCAATGAGTGTGCACCTTGGCCATCGGCAAAGAACCCGGTGCCTGGCACGTAGGCAACACGCGCGGCTACCGCGCGGGGCAGCATTGCGGTGGCATCCACTCCGGGCGGTAGATCGATCCACGAGTAGAAACCACCCGTCGGGACGGTCCAGGTCGTGCCGGCGGGCATGTACATGGCGAGTGATTCGATCAGAGCGTCTCGCCTTTCGCGGTAAAGCTCGCGGAACACCTTGACCTGATCTAGCCAGGGAGACGTCGACAGATACTCAGTGATGATCATTTGAGTCAAATTGCTCGGGCACAGCATGGCCGTCTCGTTGGCAAGCACCAACTTTTCTCGCACGCCATGGGGGGCCACGGCCCAGCCCACTCGAAGTCCGGCTGCGATCGTCTTAGAAAACGTCCCAAGGTAGATCACCGCCTCAGAGTCGTCAGCACGAATTGCTCGTGGCACAGTGCCATCAAAACTGAGTAACCCGTAAGGATCGTCTTCAAGTAGAAGCACGTTCTCGGACGTGACAACCTCGAGAATTTCGCGGCGTCGTTGCGGTGGTTGGGTGACCCCGCCGGGATTTTGAAACGAGGGAATCGAGTAGACAAGCTTGACTCGTTTACCCTGCGCGCGAACTCGCGTGATTGTGTCACGCAAGGCATGTGGCTCAAGGCCATGCTCATCCATGGGCACATGGATGACCTCACATTGGTACGACGAGAAGACGCTCAGTGCGGTGATGTACGTCGGTGCCTCCACCAGAACGACATCACCCGGATCGCAGAAAACTCGTACCACCAGATCAAGGGCCATTTGTGAGCCAGCTGTGACGATGATGTCGTCTGGATGGGATTCGACCCCGACAGGTGCCAGCACCTCGAGGATTTGCTCTCGTAGCGCGGGGTCACCCTGGCCGGAGCCGTACTGGAGCGCGACGTTCCCACGTTCGCGGATCAACCGCGCCGTGGTTTCTGCAATCGCGTCCATAGGGAGAGCGGAGACGAAGGGCATTCCGCCTGCGAGTGAAACAACCTCAGGCCGTGAGGCGACGGCAAAGAGTGCTCGCACGGCTGAAGACGACAACCCGCGAGTTCGCTGGGCGTACTGCTCGAGCCACGGATCGAGACGGGTCGTGGCGGACAGCCCGGCCATGTCGTACCGCTTATCTGAGCTCATAGGTCACCGCCAACCTCGTCGAGGACGTCTTGGTTTCTGTCGTCACTGATGTACGTCGGCGGCCCTGACGAAGTACCGTGTAAACGTATCTAAGGATGCCCTATTGACGATGGGAGCCACGATGAGGGTCGTACGAACGACAATCGCTCATGGCTAGTTCCGCCCATGTTCGAGCGCTTACGCGCGACAACGTCGAACATCTTGCGCTCAACTGTCGTTCTTGCACGCGATGGGAATTGGATGCCGTACACAGCGCCCGGGCGTCGCGTGCTGGGGCCGGAGCCGCAGCTAAGGCGCAATGGTTATCCACCACCCTGCTGGAGTGGGGTTCATGTGGGCAGGTGAGTTATGTCGATGATCAGCCCGTCGGCTACATCACATACGCGCCACCAGCATTCTTACCTGGCCTAGCGGCTTTTGCGACGTCGCCCGTGGCCCCTGACGCGGTAGGTCTAGCCACCGTATACATCGACCCGATGTATCGAGGTCGCGGTTATGGACGGGTCTTGGTGCGCGCAGCGGCCGCGGATCTGGTGCGTCGAGGTGTGAGAGCGATGGAGGTCATCGCGACGGAACAGTCCACGTCATGTTTGGTTCCGGCAGAATTCGTACGCGCCGTTGGGTTCACTACCGTTCGATCGCATCCCATGACTCCGAGACTTCGTTTGGATCTGAAATCAACGGTGAGTTGGCGCGAGGATGTTGAGGCGGCACTTGATCGCATTCGTAAACGCGCTCCCGCACTGGGAACGGTTCCACGCAACGACCTGAACTAAGTGATCTGTGGCTCCAACGCGACCGGATCCGGGGCGAAGAATCGCACCACTGCGCTTGCGATGCCTTCTGCAACCGCGTCGCGGAAAGACGGATCAGACAAGCGCTGAGCATCTCGCGGATTCGATAGGTAACCGCATTCGATGCGGACGGCCGGCATGCGCGTGAGTCGTAGCAGATCCCATGTCATCGCATGCGTACGGCAGTCGGTGAAATCCGTTCGCGCACAGATCTCTTCCTGCACCATGTCGGCGATGCGAGCCCCCAGCCGAGATCCGGTGCCCACCAGAGGATCGCCGTAATAGAACGTGGCACACCCGGCGGCATGCGGCGTGCCTACGGAGTCGACGTGCACAGACAGCACAAGATCTGCGCCCGTGTGGTTCGCGAAAGCTGCGCGCTGGCTTTCGTCCATGCTGCGGGTTGAATCCACCGATCGCGTGAGGAGCACTTGTACGCCAAGAGCGGCAAGTCGACCTTCCACGCGTCGGGCTAGATCACCGGCAACCGTTGATTCGGTCAACGCCCCATGGGTAAGGCCAAGATCATCACCGCCATGACCGGGATCGATGACCACGACTTTGTTGGCAACACCGGTGCATAGGGACTCCAGTGCCGTGAGCTCTCGCAAGGTCGTCGAACTGACCGCGCCACCACTCATCGTTCGGGCGAGCCGGGCAAGTGCGCGATACGTCTCTGGACCGCAGGTGCCGTCGGAATCGACCCCAACGCTGCGCTGAAATTCCCGCAGGGCCCGATCCGTCTGAGGTCCGAAGATTCCGTCAACTCGGTCGACGTGAAAGCCCAAACTGGCAAGACGTTGTTGAAGTGATCGGACATCGTCGCCTGAAATCAGCCAGCCTGCGCGAAACGACAGAATCCGGTCGCCGAGCTGCCAGCGGGCTTCTTCCAGATGGCGAAAGGTTTGTACGCCAACTACGCCGTCGACGGTGAGCCCGCGCTGTTGTTGAAATGCGCGCACTGCTTCGTCGACGGCGTCATCGAATGTGGCCGGCGAGGAGTCCGGGGTTGTTCCGGGCTCGGGAAGGAGTCCTAAGCGGTGCAATCGATCGCGGATCTCCGCGACCGCTGCACCGGAATCCCCGCGCCGTGAGGCGGGAGAAGACATTCGGGCCTACAGGAATTCGGCGAGATCTGCCAGCAGAGCTGCCTTGGGCTTTGCTCCAACGATCTGCTTAACGAGTTGACCACCCTTGTACACATTCATGGTCGGAATCGACATGATGCGTTCGTTGGCAGCAATCTGAGGGTTCTCATCGATGTTGAGTTTGGCAACGATCAACTTGTCGGCGTTATCGGCTGCAATCTCTTCAAGCACCGGAGCGATCATCTTGCATGGGCCACACCACTCGGCCCAGAAGTCAACGAGTACCGGCTTTTCGCTCATGAGCACATCGTCGGTGAACGTTGCGTCGGTCACGGTCTTAGTTGATGTCCCCATCTTGTTCCCTCTCTCATTGCCTAACTTGCCTGACGTGCGATGCCTATCGATCAGCCTGACTGCGAACGCTCCGTGCGATGTCGAGCCCACTGGTACTCGATAACGTACGCGGTAGGTCTGACGCGAGCCACCCGTTCATCCCAGTATCGGCCATTTGTCTTGCGATATCGGGTGATCGGCGCCTGTGGCGTGCCCTTTACCGGCCTATGTGCTTACGACTCGTGGGCGGCGAGCCAACGCTCGGCATCCAAGGCAGCTGAGCACCCTGAACCGGCGGCGGTGATTGCCTGCCGATAGGTGTGGTCGACCACATCTCCGCAGGCGAATACTCCGTCAACGTTCGTACGAGTGCTGCGGTCTTGGACGATCACGTAGCCCGATTCGTCCAGGTCGACCTGTCCGACAACTAATTCAGATCGCGGATCGTGCCCGATTGCCACGAAAACACCCGTTACCGCGAGCTCGCGTGTGTCACCGGTGACGGTGTCGCGCAAGACGACACCCGATACGCGATCCTCACCGAGGATTTCAACAACCTCAGAATTCCACGCGAAGGTGATCTTGGGATCGTTCATAGCGCGTTCCTGCATGATCTTGCTGGCACGCAGTGAGTCACGACGGTGAACCAGGGTGACGTTGGCAAATCGGGTCAGGAAGGTGGCCTCCTCCAAGGCGGAGTCGCCACCCCCGACCACGATGATGTCTTGGTCACGGAAGAAGAAGCCGTCGCAGGTCGCACACCACGAAACCCCGTGTCCGGAGAGGCGCTTTTCATTCGGTAGGCCGATCTCGCGGTACCCAGAACCCATTGCCAAGATCAGGCTGTGGGCTTGGTAGGTGTTACCGGCTCCGTCCTTGACGGTCTTAATTGCACCGCTGGTGTTGATCTCGACAATGTCATCGGTGATCATCTCGGTGCCGAATCGCACGGCCTGAGCACGCATGTTCTCCATGAGTTGCGGGCCCATGACCCCGTCTTCGAAGCCGGGGAAGTTTTCGACCTCGGTGGTGTTGATCAGGGCTCCACCAGCGGTTACTGCACCCTCGAACAGCAATGGTTCAAGTTGGGCGCGCGCGGCATAGATGGCAGCGGTGTATCCCGCTGGACCTGACCCGATGATGATGACGTTACGAACATCGCCCACGACGAAAACCCTTCTTCGGCGGGCCGGTTGGCCCAATGGCGCTGTGGTGCACCTGCGCAACGATCTTAGGCCGGATTACATTCCCATCCGTACCGCGGGTGCCCACGAACTCAGCTGGTGGCTGAGATGACGCGGTGATCCAGGAGCTTGGTCTGGTTCGCCGAGCAACCAGGTTCAACAATCCACACGTCGAGGTGGGTGATGTCACCGGCGACGGGACGGATGACCAGATCGGCGGCCCGCGCCACAAGCAGGTCATCGGTCTGAACGGAGTAGCTAACTCCGGTGATGACGGCGGTGGGTGGGTTACCGGCGGTGCCCGTGATCGTCGCCAGGCACTCAGCCCAGCTGTTGGCTTTAGTAGTGACGTCGTGGGTCATGGACGGGTCTGCCGCGCTCATCGATGTGTCCATGGGTTGAGCACTGGCCAAGATGGTTGTCACCTGGGCGGCAACGGTGGCTTGACGAACCATCGCGTTCGGAGCGTTGACGACTCGGGTCTCGGATGCGAGTTGAGCACTCGTGGCGTTCTCGGGGGCAGATGCGGCCACGTAACTGGAATCTGCCGTGCCAGTCGACGGCCCATTCGACGTCGTTGGTTGCTGGTAAAGCCAGGCGCCACCAATCAACACCACAGCCGCAGCGGCGATTGCCAGCCAGCGAGGATTCCAACGGGTGTCCGAGGTTGATGCCGACTCGGTTGCGGATCCTTCCAAGCCGGTGCTGCGGTGGCGCTGCTCGTCAGCCAGGGCTTGGTCGATGCTCGCCGCGATGGTGGCTGGAATCTGCTGATCGGTGGCGGCCAGGCGACCAAGTAGGCCCGAAATCCATGCCTGGTCCTCAATGCTGGCCACAGGTTCGGAAGTGGAACCCAAGGCAGAGTTCTCACCAGAGGGTTCACCCTGATGGTCTGTCATGGGTTACCTCCTTGATCGTCACGTGTTGGGTCGTTAAGGGGCTGCGGTTGTCTTATTGCGGTAGCGGGGCTTGGCGACGTGTTCGCGGTGGACGCACCTGTTGGCACTGTGGACTCAGCTGTTGGGACTGTGACGCCTGAATCGAGGTCTGGGTTCCGTAGGCCGGCCAATGCCTGGGCGAGGCGGGTTCGCCCGCGTGCACAACGGCTCTTCACCGTGCCCTCGGGGATCTCCAGGATAGCTGCGGCCTCGATCACCGACATTCCCTCCACATCGACGAGCACGATCGCTGCGCGCTGGTCGGCGGGTAGCGCTGCGAGTGCCTTCTCGATTTCGTGACGCAACTCGAAACTGTTGATGTCGTCGCGGGTGTCGGCGAGGCCTCTGTAGCCGCTGTCTTCGCCTTCATCGGGCAGCGGCACGGTGGGCCGGACCTTGCGTCGGCGCAATCGGTCGAGGCTGGCATTGACCACAACGCGATGTAGCCAGGTGGTTACGGCTGCCTCACCACGAAAACTGGCGGCATTTCGGAACGCGGAAATCAACCCGTCTTGCAGGGCGTCGGCGGCTTCTTCAGCGTCACCCGTGGTGCGCAGGGCTACGGCCCACAGACGGTCGCGATGTCGAATGACGAGGTCGTTGAACGCCTGCGGATCTCCAGCGACATGTGCGGCCAACAATTCGGCATCCGTGGCATGCATGCCAGCGTCGTTCGACCCGGGGATGATCACGGGTGGCTCGCTGCTCATGGTGACACCAGCCTACGGCCCTTCTCCTGCGCGACGAGGTTCCTGCGCACATGTGATCGCGTCGACATGGCCCGCGCCGTACTCTCGTGGGTGTGGATATGACGACGGCTGTTCTGACCGGGCTTGGGTTGGCGGGTGCCGCGGGCCTTAATGCTTACATCCCGTTGCTCGTTGTTGGTGTGCTTGTGCACTTGGGTTACCTATCAGTTCCGGCACCCTTTGATTCGCTCGGACAAACGCCGATCTTGATTGTGTTGGCGGTGCTGTTGGCGGTGGAGTTCTTTGCGGACAAGGTGCCCGGGGTCGATTCCGTTAATGACGTTATCCAAACCGTCATCCGGCCGGCGGCTGGCGCATTTTTGGCCGCTGGCAGTTTAGGTACGTTGACGAATCTTCCGCCGTGGGTGGGCGTGGCCGCCGGCATCATTACTGCCGGCTCGGTTCATGGTGTGAAAGCGGTCAGTCGTCCGGCCATCAACGTGGGCACCGCCGGAGTGGGTGGGCCCACTGTGAGCGTGGTCGAAGATGTTGTTGCCCTCGTTGCGAGTTTCTTGGCCATCGTTGCGCCCATCGTGTTGGCGATACTGGTCGCGATCGGCCTGTTCGTTGGTTTGCGGTTTTGGCGTAAACGTCAGAAGAAGTCAGCCTTGCGAGCGTCTGTCAGCTGACGGGCGGGCTATCCCACGATCTTGATCTCGCTGATTCCGCCTTGGTATCCACCAGAATCGGCGGCAGGTAGTTGGGTGAACCACACCAGCACGTATTGAGTTCTCATCGGCTTAGGAAGTCGGAGCCGGAGTTCAGATCCAGCAGCAGTCGCTTGGGCGAGTACCTCGAACTTCTCCGGTGCCAATGTCGGGTCGTTCGAGGCGCCGACGGTGACATCGGTACCGCTCCCAACCAGATTCAGCTGAACTGCGGTGATTTCTCGAACCGAGCCGAGGTCAAACATGAGGCCCACGCCCTGTTTGCCAGACATATCCGCGCGTCGGTACACCACCGTGTGCCATGCGGTGGCGGGGTCTCCATCGAAGGCGAACGGGGCTTCGGCGACGTTTTCGCTGTTGTTGCCGTAGGGATCGACATCCTTGGCAGACAGAATCGCAAGCGACTTTTCGACGGTAGGTGTCACGGTGGTTGGTAAGGGTTTGGGCGATGCGCTCGATACCTGCGGTCTCGGTACCAAAAGGGGGCCACTTCCCAAACCGAGCATGAGACTGACGCCGAGTCCCGCTAGGCCAATAGCTGCCGCGGTGAAGAGTACGACGCTGCCGATCCGCAGGAACGTGCGTCCAGTGCGCACTGGGCGCCGCTTTGTTCCGGGTAGTGCGACAAGAGTTGAGAGCTCTTCGACGATTTCGTCGACATTGTCGAATGGGGTTTCACCCTTATGCGTTGGCGTCGTTAAGAGCGCTCGCGTACAAATCTGATCGAGAGGCTCAGGTACGTCGGCGACGACGCGGCTGGGCCACGGTGCGTGATGTTCGACCATAGGCACACCGGGCAGGCCATCGACGGCCTCGGGTTCTGGCCATCGATTGGTCAACGTTGCGTAGAGAACCGCGCCCGCAGCGTGTACATCAGCAAGCTCTGGGCTGGTCTCGGGATAGATGCCGTGCAGAGCAAGATCGACACCGAGACCACGAACCCGCACCTCGCCATCCGCACCGATCATGACCGAATCGGGACGCAGGTGCCCATGAGCTTGACCGGCGGCGTGAACCGCGCTGAGGTAACGGGCGACTTCCAGTGTCAACGTGGCCGCTTCGACCGGTGGCATGGCCAGATCTCCGCGTGCAATGAGGAACTCGCTAAGAGTCGCAGCGTCCACCCATTCGGAAATAATGATCAACAAGCCACTTGATCGGTCTTCCACAACGTCCAGAATCGGGACTGCTCGCCGATCAAATACTCGCGCTGCCGCTTGGGCTCGTTCTCGAAGTTCTTTGGCTCGATCATCACTCAGTGGGAGTAGGCGCACACTCACTGGTCGTTTCAACCGCTCATCAGTTGCGTGCCAGACCGAACTTCCGGCCCCGTCCCCAACCCGATCGACCAGCCGATAGCGGTCGAGTAGTCGCGTGTCGGGCGAAGGCATCGCACCACTGCGCGACTTCTTACGCTGACGCGCTAGGGACGAGGTGGTCACTTTCCCATGGTAGGTGAGGATTTGTCGGGAACGCGCGCCTGAAAGGCCGATGGCGCATTGTCTGAATGGTGAAAAGTTATTTAACTGACGGGGTCGATACCGGTCACGGTTGCCCGTGGGAGCGCATAGGTGCGTAAGGGCGCAATGAGCCCCACCACGATGGTGGGCGCTCGACGCTCGAGTGTGACCTCGATGGAATGGTGATCGCCTGTCATCACGCGAATGGATACCAGTCGGTCAGGTGTTGTTTTCACGAATGACTCGACGGCTCGGATGGCCGCTGCCTGTGAGGCTGAATTCCTGAAGGCCTCGTTACCTAGTTGGGCTGCGGTGACAGCATCATCGTGAACGTGAACCGATGCGGACGTCATCGACATTGCGTCGAACATGACCGCACAGATGATTCCGATGACGAGAACAGTTCGAGTGATGCTGCTCAGCAGGACGGTGCCGCGGTCCGAAGATCGCAGCCCGCTCATCGATCTGAGTACGCCCACTCGTTAGGTATCGGGTTATCGCCCGCTCGTCCCCATGCTGCGTGGTAACGAATAGCCGAATGGGCTAACGTCCGACTCGCTTTCGAATCATGCCGACGACCTCGTTGACCTCGGAGATCCGCATGGTGTGTGCGGCGGCCAGATAGACCACACCACCGATGACTCCGACTAGGGCGATGTCCAGCAGGGCACTGATGCGGGGACTACCGGGTAGATGATCGGCAAGAAACAACTGTGCGCCCCGCATGACGATGAATGTGGCCAGCCCGGCCAGACTCATCCGAACCAAAGACCTGACGGTTCGATGGGTTTCGAGACCACCGAGCTTGCGCGAAATGACGATCCACGCCACGACCAGGGTGATCCAGTAAGCCGCCACGTAGCCGATGGCCAGTAACCCGAGTGCGGCCGGACCAGGATCGCGCGAGAAGTAAATCTCGAACAGCGGGACGGCGATGGCCAAGTTCAGGACGTTGAGAACCACGGTGACCCAGAAGGCGGTTCGAGTTTGTTCGAGTGCGTACCACCCGCGAAGGATCACGTAATACAGGGTGAAGGGGAGAAGTCCAAGAGCAAAGACCGATGCTAGGGCGCCTGTTACGCGGGCAGATTCGGTGGACGTCTGGCCGTAGTTGAACAGCAGCACACCAGCTTGAGTTCCGAGCACCATGAGCGCTACGGCTGCCGGAACTATCAGGGCACTAGCCGAGCGCATCCCGGCCGACAGGTCTTTGGCTAGATCACGGTAGTCGCGATCATGTGCGGCGCGACTCATCCTCGGCAGGAGTGCGGCAACAATCGAAACCGTGATGACTGAGTGCGGCAGGATGAACATTAAGTGTGCGTTGGTGTACGAGGTAAGACCGGCTGCGGTCAGTCCTTGATCCTGGGAAACGGCGTTGACGCCGGTCGCTAATCGAACGATGACCGCATAGGCGACTTGATTGACGGCGACCAAGCCGATAGTCCAAAACGCAAGCGATCCCGCGGTGTTGAGTCCAGCCCCCCGAAACTTCAGCGTTGGGTGATAGACGTAATCGACTTTACGTAAGACGAAGATCAGGACGAGAGCTTGGCAAACCACACCGAGGGTCGTACCGACGCCCAGAAGGGTGACTTCATTCGGTTCGAGTCTTCCGTCCGCACCGGCGGTCGGACCAGCCACAACGATGAACATACCGAATGTGATCACTGCGACGATGTTGTTGACGATCGGGGCAAACATGGGCATCGCGAAGTGGCCGCGAGCATTCAACACTTGCGACAACATCGTGTAGACGCCATAGAAGAAGATCTGTGGCAGACATAGGCGGGCGAATGCCGTGGCAAGAGCCAACTGTTCAGGGGTGTAGCGCGGGCTTGCATAGATCCTCACGATGAAGGGCGCACCGATCACCGCGATCACGGTCAACACCAACAGCAAAAGTCCTACAAGGGTGATGAGCCGATCGGCATACCCATCACCGTTATCGGCGTCGTCTTTCATGTGACGCACCAACTGAGGAATGAATACCGCGTTGAGCGCGCCACCGATGACCAAGATGTAGACGACATTGGGCAGCGTGTTTCCGAGGTTGAACATATCGGCGACGGTGCCCGCGCCCAGGGCAGCTGCCAGAACAATGCCGCGAAGGACACCGCCGGTTCGCGATAGAACTGTGCCCGCACCCATGACCACGCTGGATGCCATGGCACTGTTTCGGCCTGTGGTTGTACCTGGCGACTGGCCCGCAGCCACCGATACTGCGGCCGGTGCATCCGTGACGAGGTCACCGGTTAATTCCTCGGCGAGCTCTTCGACAAACTCGTCGTCGTTGAGACTTCCGTCATTCGGGGGGGTCGTCGTCATAGGGGGCTACCGTGCCCGTTCGCTAGTTCGACGTGCAAGTGCGCCACGCACCATGAGTAGAACGAGGGCGGCGAAGAATGCGATGACGACCCATTGAGCAGTGTGCGCGTAGGCCGCTGACCGAACCTGCGTTGAGACGGGTTCACCGAAAGAGGACCCGTCGGGCGTCAGAAGTTGGATGTTGACGTCCACTGGTCCAGTTCCTACAACGCGGGCGTTCACTTCTAGGGTTTGCTTCTGGCCAGGTTGCAGCGTGACGGTCGGAACGTCTGGCGCTTGAAATCGGACCGACGGTGTCGAACTCAACCGCACGCCGACGCGAGCCGGCCGATTGAGATCGTTAGCTAGGGTGATCGGTATGACGCCTTGATCGCCGGGCAGTGTTACTGGTGCTCGAGACAAAATCCGAATCCTGGCCATGTCGGCATGAATCGAATTCTGGCTGGCATCGACGAGTCGCTGTCCGGTTGCTGGCGTCGCTCGCCAACTAGCTGACTCCGCCCTCGTCAGAGCCGCTTCCACACTTGTGGCGGAGTCTCCGACGGCGTCGGGAGCAACGGCACGGATCAGTGCTAAATCAGCGCGGGCCGAGCCGATATCTCGCAGATAGCTTTGTCGAAGCTCGTGGCTTTCCGCTTGAGCGGAATAATCGAGCCGATTCCTCGGCACGTCGCTCGGTGGACTGGCTAGAAGGCCGCTGAGAGTCTCGGCGCGGGCAAACTCCGAGCCTGCAATCGTGTTGATCAATGTGGAGCCGGCGGTGCCGATCTCCCAGTTAACTGGCGGTGCAATCACCAAGCTGCGCGAGACCGAGGGTAATTCAAGGGCACTCACCGCGAGTTCAGCGAGAAACTCCTGACCTTGAACGGTGCTGCCAAAGTAATTGGCGGGTTTCTTACTTGGTTCGGTGGACGAGAAGTAGGTCAACTGTGGATCGCTGACCACTGCGCGAAGTGGTGAAACACCGGCGGCGAGGTCAACCGAACCACTTGGGGTGTAGGTCAACGAGGGATCGAAGACGAGCTGCGTTCCTGACAGCACGATCGCCCGCGAGCCGGCCGCACGCATCACGTTGAGAGCGCCATCGTCGGTGACAGCACCCGGTGGCCAGGCCAGACCGTTGGCAACGCCACGACCAAGAATGCGTGCGGGCAGAGTTGCCGCCGTCGTTGTTGCGAGTGATACGTCCACGTCGAGCCCGGCTCGGTGAAGGGCAACGACATCTGGATTGCCGTACGGGATGGCCGTGACTTCGGCCGATGCGGTGAGTTGTCGCAAGGTGTTTAACCAACGGGCTGCGGCCAATTGACCAGCACCGGCGCTAGTTGTGCCAGAGGAGTCCTTGACCTGGTACCCGTCGGCCATGTCATTGATTGCTTCGAGCAGGGCGGGATCAACAACCCAACTCACGACCTGCGGGTGTAGTGCGGCGGCTTTCAGGATCCGCGTCAGGCGTCCCGTTGGACTCAATTCGCCAGTGAGGTGGTCGTCGAGGAAGATCCCATCGCGAAGGCGGGCCGGTGCTGATGACAAGGGATACAGCCACACCACCTTGGTTGGCTTCACTGCCCCCGGAACCGGAAACCACGGTATGAAACTACGAACGAAATCCTGTTCGACGGGACCGGCACCGTCACCAGGGGTGTCAACGAGTGCTTCGACGCCGATCACGAATACGGCGGCATCGCGTTGAGGTAGGCCAAGGTTTGCCACCGGTACGGAGATGACGAAGTGGTGCCGCGTCCCAGGCACGAGTTCGTCCGCGAACTCGACGGTCGAATCGGTTACGACGACCCCGGTTCGTCCAGCGTCACCGGCCAAAATTGTGGGGATTTCAGATCGCGAGCGAACGGGTGTTGGGGATACTCGAAGACGAACAGAAGCTCCGGATACCGTCGCATTCGTGTCGTTGACGACGTCCCCTGCGATGACCAAGGTGTCAGCGGCCGTCGGAACCGCCGGGGTCTGACTCCTGATGTCCACCCAGACCTGATCTACATGTGTGGCGGTTCTGGGGATTCCGGCGGCCGAGCTCGACGCTGAGCCGGCAAGCAAGAAAGCGCCTACCGCCATGACGCCGATCAGCTGAACGGGTCGCTTCATTGGGCATCGGACTCGGGTGCTGACCCCGCGTGGTGAACGACGCCGTGCTCGGCGAGAATTTCATGAGCGCGAATCAGTAACCGTCGCTCGTCTGGGTAGGCGAGGCGATTACTCACCTGGTCTAGCGGAACCCACTCCACAGCATCCACTTCAGCATCGTCATCGCTCAACTCGCCACCGGTGGCGAACATGAGGAAGTGATGCACGGTCTTATGGATCCTTCGATTCTCGGCAATGAACCAAAAGTTAATGACTCCGAGGGGTCCGGCAATGTTCCCTAGGATCCCCGTCTCCTCGTGTACCTCGCGTAACGCGGCGTCTTGCGGGGTCTCACCGGCTTCGACGTGGCCCTTGGGTAGCGACCACACAAGTCGACCCCGACGATCGTGACGTGCGATGAGTGCGGCCGGTAATTCGGGGTCGTTGAGATCGAGAATGAGCCCACCGGCGCTGGTTTCATCGACCCGAGTGAGGCGACTTGGCGGGGTTGCCGGTACTGGCCGACCCGCCTGTGGCGGAGTTGGACGCGGTGTACCGGACATGTCATGAGGATACCCGGGTGCAAGGCCACGTAGGCTGTCTCGACGTGGCCACTACCTCAGACAGCGACCGCGGCGCAGCCCCTGTCGAATCGCTCCCCGCGACGGACTATGTCCAGCGAGCGGTGGATTCGCTGCATTCGCGCGCAGGGATTGCAATCGAACTCGGTGAACGGTTTGCCGCTGCGGGGTATGAGTTGGCCCTCGTGGGTGGCCCGGTGCGTGATGCCCTCATGGGACGGCTCGGAGATGATCTTGATCTGACCACCGATGCCCACCCTGATCGGATTCTGTCGATCGTGTCTGGGTGGGCGGATGCGGTGTGGGATGTGGGTATCGCGTTTGGAACGGTGGGGGTGCGTAAGGGTGAGCACAAACTAGAAATCACGACGTATCGAGCGGAGTCCTACGACGCATCCTCACGCAAGCCCGAGGTTGTGTATGGCACGACGCTGGCCGCGGACCTGGTGCGGCGTGACTTCACTATCAACGCGATGGCTGTTCGACTTCCGCAGATGGAGTTCGTCGACCTGCACAACGGTGTTGCCGATCTGGAGGCCCGTCAGATTCGCACGCCGGGAACCCCCGAGCAATCGTTTAGTGACGATCCGCTTCGCATGATGCGCGCTGCGAGGTTTGCCTCATCCCTTGGCTTCTCGGTTGCACCCAATGTGGTTGCTGCGATGACGGCGATGTCTGGGCGACTGGCGATCGTGTCAGCTGAACGGGTTCGAGATGAGCTCATCAAACTCGTCCTTGGCCAGCACCCCCGGGTTGGCTTACGGCTCATGGTCGATACCGGCCTAGCGGCATTGGTGTTGCCCGAACTTCCCGCCCTCGCGCTCGAGGTCGATGAGCATCATCGTCACAAGGACGTCTACGAGCACACCCTGATCGTCCTTGAACAGGCGATTGATCTGGAGACCGCGCACGAGCCCGTGATTGAGCCTGATTTCGTACTTCGCTTCGCGGCGCTGATGCACGATGTGGGTAAACCCAAGACGCGTAAGTTCGAGACTGATGGTCGAGTGTCGTTCCATCACCATGAAGTCGTGGGCGCCCGGATGACCCGAAAGCGCATGGAATTCTTGCGTTTTCCTAACGACACGACCGATGAGGTGTCCAAGCTCGTGGAGCTTCACCTGCGATTTCACGGTTATGGCGATGGTGAGTGGACCGACAGTGCGGTACGTCGATACGTGCGCGATGCAGGTGATCAGCTAAACCGGTTGAACAAGTTGACGCGCGCTGATTGCACCACGCGCAACCAACGTAAGGCGCAGCGGCTTGCCGCCACCTATGACGAATTGGAAGAACGCATTGCCCGATTGTCCGCCGAGGAAGAACTGGCCTCGATCCGGCCCGCATTGGATGGGAACCAGATCATGACGATCCTAGGCATCAAACCTGGTCGTGACGTCGGCGCTGCTTATTCGTACCTGCTCGAACGTCGACTTGATGACGGCCCGATGTCCGAAGAGCAGGCAGAGGTACTTCTTCGTCAATGGTGGAACGACCGCACCACGTAAGTGCGATCAGGCGGTCCAACCTCAGACAGTTGCCTCAGCGTCCGCGTCGACGGCCTCTGGTGCATCAGGTGTTGAGGCGATGGCCGATTCGCTGCGTGGAGCGGATCGAGCGAGCACCTCAATCGCGATGGCACCGAGTAGCCCGAAGATGAACAGCATGACCACTCGCGTGACGGAGATGGTGTCGGTGAAGAACACCAAGATGACACCCAGTAGTGAGAGCAGCGCGACGTAGAGCACACCGCGGTGCCGCGCCACCCATGCGCCAGCGGCGGCCACGGGGCTTTCACTGAGTGCATCGCCAGCGGTGTCTGTTGCCTGCGCGGCCAATGCTCGGGCCTTACGCCCTGTAGAGCTGTTGCCGAGGAACCAGCCGACGGCAATCAGGACAAGTCCGATGAAGAACATGGCCCGGGCACCGTCGATGAGGAACACCGTCAAGATGGAATAGAACGCCTGCTGCCCGATTGCCAGTGGTGTTCCGGCCAGGGTGTCGGTCAGTGCACTTTCACCAAACGCGAGTCCGGTCTTGAGCACGATCGCGGTGATCACTGCGGCAATGCCCATACCAACGATCATCCGTGGCTTGTTGCGGACCAAAATCAGAGCTAAGACGAACAACCCGAGCACGAGGAAAATGAGCCATTCGGCAACTGGCTGGCCGATGGCGTACGCGGTGCGAGCCGTCTGTAGTTGCGGTGACGTGAGTAGAACGACCTCGCGGTCGGCCTTGGCCGGAATGGGGATATCCGCGGCAAACGGAACACCCCTGTCGACCAGCCGTTGCTTCACAGCTGTGAGCGCCTCACCCGTGTCAAGAATGACCTGATCGCCCTGGATCGTCACTGGGCCTGTTGGATTACCGGACAACGCCGCGATCGTCGATCTTTGAATCGAGGTGTTGATCAAAACCCAGAGGTCGTGGAACTGGGGGCTGGTCAGGAATGCGTTGATAGCTCTCGTGACGAGGGTGGCCACTCCACCGGCCAAGATCGGGCCGAGCTGTTCGAGTTTGGGCGGAAGGATCGCGTCCAGTTTGTTTTGAACGTCAAGTTTGGCGACCGCCTTGTCTGTGACAAGGGTGCCGATTGCCTGCTGGATCGTTGGGTCCTGCGATAGCGGAGCAACAGTTGCGACGTATCGCTCGGTGTCTGTCAAGGTGCGCTGGCCCCAGAAGGCCGTCAGTGAGATCGGTAAAAGTATTGCCGCAATGGTGAAAATCACCCAGGCTGCGATGCCTCGTCCACGACCAGGCTTTGACTCAACTGACATGACGACCTCCGATAAGCGGCGCCAGATGTGTTGGCAAAGATCCGCTGCGCTTGAATCCTAAGTGATCAATGCCCGTCGGAGGGACCATCTGCGCTTACAGCATCCACATCGATCGCGTAACTCTTGGCTGGATCCCGCTTATCGCCCCATAGCGCCCACGCCGAGCCAAGAATTCCCAGGATCGCCATGACGATGGCCATCGCCACGGACCGGCCGCTGGCAGGTGTCACCAGTGCGCACATTGTCAGCCCAGTGACGATGGATACGTTCACGGCTACGTCATAAAGAGCAAACACCCGGCCACGACGGTCGTCGTCGATATCGGCTTGGACGATCGTGTCGGAGCAAACCTTGACCGCCTGTCCGGCAAAGCCCACGAAGGCGGCGTTAAGCAACAGTGTGGCCAGGGTGCCGATGCTGACGACGAGGGCCCCGATGGATACACCTGTGACCAGTGCAAGTGCCGCCCAACGCACCGTCCCGAGTCTGCGGGATAGCCCTGGGGTGAGGATGGCGCCGATGAATGCCCCCGCTCCGGCTGCCCCGGTCGCGAGAGTTAGTGCACCGAGGGCGGCCGTCGGATCGTTCGGATGCAGGGTGCCGCGCGCTTGAAGGACGGTCATCGCTAGGGCAATGCCGAACACGACGCGGTGAATCATCACCAGGCCGATTGCCCGCGCGGCAGGGCGCCGCTCACGCAGGTGTCTCAGACCGTCAACCATGCCGGATGCAATTCCGCGCACGGAGTCACGCGTGGTTGTGTCATCGGGTCCTAGCTGCCCAGGTGCTAGGCGACTAGCGATCGCTGAAGCAACCACGTAGATGCCGATCGCCCCGACTAGTACGCAGATCGATCCTCGGGTGCCACCACCGACTGCATCATTGACCAGGACGCCGGTAAGACCACCAAGTACTGAGGCCATCGTTCCCGCAGTGGGTGCTATCGCATTTGCCGTGACGAGCTCGCGACCTGAGACGACGTGCGGCAAGCTCGCCGATAAGGCGGCCAGAATGAATCTGTTGACCCCGAGGACCACGAGAACTGCGATCGCGAGTACGGCATCGTCGCGACCTACGGCCACGATTGAGGCCAACCCGATGACCAGTACTGCGCGAATGAGGTTGGCGAGGATCAGAATTGTGCGTCGGGGCCATCGGTCGATGAAGACTCCGGCGAATGGTCCGATGAAGGAATAGGGCAGCAGCAGAATCGAAAACGCGATCGCAACCTTGATCGCGCTTGGCTGACGTTCGGGTGAAAACAGCACGTATGTAGCCAGTGATGCCTGAAGTAGTCCATCGCCGAACTGACCGGCTAGCCGAGTGCTCAGAAGGAGTCGAAACCCTCGTACTCCGAGCAAGGTCTGCCAGTTGACGACGTCATCGGCCATAGGAAAACCGTACCCGCATAAACAGTTGAGGCCGGACCCGCAGGGGATCCGACCTCAACACAGTTTGGTGTTACGTCGAGCTGGTGGTGCTTATGCCCGGGGTTCGGACGGACACAACCACCGACCGAGGAATGTCCTAGCGCTCGATGGTGCCGGCGATGAAGTCTTCAACAGCCTGCTTTGCCTGATCGTCGGTGTACTGAACCGGCGGGCTCTTCATGAAGTACGAGGAGGCAGACAGAATCGGTCCGCCGATACCGCGGTCCAGCGCAATCTTCGCGGCGCGAATCGCGTCAATGATGATGCCGGCTGAGTTCGGTGAATCCCACACCTCGAGCTTGTATTCGAGTGAGAGCGGAATGTCGCCGAAGTTGCGGCCCTCAAGACGAACGAATGCCCACTTGCGGTCGTCGAGCCATGCGACGTAGTCGGACGGACCGATATGCACATTGCGTGCGTCGATGCCGTTCTCCAACTGTGAGGTCACAGACTGCGTCTTGGAGATCTTCTTTGATTCGAGGCGATCACGCTCGAGCATGTTCATAAAGTCCATGTTGCCGCCGACGTTCAACTGGTACGTGCGATCGACGGTGACGCCACGGTCTTCGAAGAGCTTGGCAAGTACGCGGTGGGTGATGGTCGCACCAACCTGTGACTTGATGTCGTCGCCGACGATCGGCACACCGGCATCTTCGAACTTCTTCGCCCACTCTGGAGTGCCTGCGATGAAGACAGGAAGGGCGTTGACGAAACCTACGCCTGCGTCGATGGCGCACTGGGCGTAGTACTTCGCGGCTTGCTCCGAACCGACGGGCAGGTAGCAGACGAGAACGTCAACCTTTGCCTCGCGAAGAGCGGCGACTACGTCTACCGGCTCGTCGTCGGACTCGGTGATCATTTCGCGGTAGTACTTACCGAGGCCATCGAGCGTGTGACCACGCTGAACGATGACGCCGCTTGGCGGTACGTCACAAATCTTGATGGTGTTGTTCTCGCTCGCGACGATCGCGTGGGAGAGGTCTTGTCCGACCTTCTTGGCGTCGACATCGAACGCGGCCACGAACTGCACGTCGCTGACGTGGTACGGGCCAAACTGTACGTGCATCAGGCCTGGCACCTTGCCGGCCGGATCGGCGTCCTTGTAGTACTCGACGCCTTGCACGAGGGATGAGGCGCAGTTTCCAACGCCAACAATCGCAACGCGAATCGAACCCATGGTGATCCTTCTTTCCTTACGTGCGCCGGGCAGACGGGACGGTCCCGGCGCCGGTTGCTTTGGTTGCCGAACGTCCGTTAGGGACGTCGGAATCTGTGGGATGCGAGCGCTCGCTCGCGATCAATTCATCGAGCCAGCGCACTTCGCGCTCGACGCTGTCGAGGCCGTGCTGCTGCAACTCAAGGGTGTACGCATCCATCCGCTCGCGGCCACGTTGCAAGCTTGCGCGCAAGGTGTCTAGGCGCTCTTCGAGTCGCGAACGACGACCCTCAAGCACGCGAAGTCGGACGGACTGGTCGGTGCGTCCGAAGAATGCCAGGCGGACGCCGAAACGCTCGTCGTCCCATGCCTCGGGGCCGGCCTCGCTCAACAGTTGCTGGAAGTGTTCCTTGCCATCTGCGGTCAGGTGGTAGACCACCTTCGAGCGGCCGGAGCTTTGTGCATCGTCTCCGGGCTCCTCAGATAGCCAGCCTCGAGAGGTCAGGTCCTTGAGGGCGGGGTAGAGCGAACCATAGGAAATGGAGTGAAATGCACCAAGTACGCCGGTCAGGCGCTTACGCAGTTCGTACCCGTGCATCGGTGATTCTTGGAGCAGCCCCAAGATGGCAAGCTCGAGTACACCACTGCGCCTTCCAGCACGTGGGGACATCGGCTTCCTCCTGATGATTGCGTCGTCGATTCGGGTGTCAGTTCGACGGTAGTACCTCAAACCGATGTATCGAATCGATATATCGGTGGACTATATGTACCCTTCCGGTCAAAGTGCAAACCCAACATGCGGGATTGGCGAGAGAAATCGGGTTCTAGGCTGAAATCGACCTTGTGCAGGGCCCAACGCGTACCCTTATCGCGTGGCCGCACCCCGTCAGCCCTCACATCGCGCCTCCCGGATTCGGGGTGAACGCCCGGCTGAACCACGCCGCGAGCCGCTACCGGCGGCCGAACTTGTCGCTGACCCCGCCCGCCCCCGCTCGGTCGTTGATTACGGACTGACTCGACGTGCGGTTCTGGAGAAGATTGCCGCTGGTGACACCTTTGCGCGTGCAGACCATCAAGACGCTGATCCGTACCTGATTCGAGCGGCCAAGCACCATGGCGAGCCGACCGAACGTCCCTGCCCCCTCTGCCGCGGTGGAGCATTGGTGCACGTGACGTACGTGTTTGGTGACGAACTAGGGCCCTACTCGGGCCGCATCAAGAATTCCCCGGATCTGCCCGTCATGGCCTATGAGTACGGTCATTTCCGCGTTTACGTCGTGGAGGTATGCCCCGACTGCGGCTGGAATCACCTCACGTTGTCCTACGTGCTTGGCGATGGTGTCCCGCGACGGCCACCGAGTAAACCGCGTGATCTTCTCGACTGATGGCCCGCCGACCGATCATGAGCCGCGGTGGATAGGGCACGATGTCACTGTGGATGAAGCGGACGTAGAGGGTTCACTGGGCGCCAGTGCTGCCGGGGATGTTCTGATGGACGGCAGGCCGCGTCATGCTCATGCCACTGGCGAACCTGACGGTGTGCCGCCCATCGTGCAGCCTGGTGAGAGCGATCCGATGCTCGTCCCGGCTATCGAACGAATCGGTGGGCCACTTGGTATCCGCGCACGTTTTGCCCGACGGTTCTGGACGCCCTTGCGAATCTTGATCGTGTTGGCTTCCGCGGCCATGGTCGTCGGGTACGCCGCCAAACTGCCGTGCCA
>CANGPO010000011.1 GCA_947455705.1 Actinomycetota bacterium
TGACAAGGAGGCGTCGATGTCGTCTATCAGCATTCCGACCAGCGTCGGACCCGTACAGGGTCACTTAGCCGTGCCCGTTACTCCGGGCCCGTGGCCTGCCGTCGTCGTCGTCCATCAGGTGTACGGATTGGACGACGATATCCGACATATCGCCGACAAGTTCGCTGGCGACGGATACCTCGCGTTCGCGCCCGACTTCCTTGCCACCGGTAACAAACTCGGTTGCCTTGTCAGCCTCGCCAAGGCAATGTCCAGCGGTGAAGGCGAACCAGTTGTTCAGCTCACCGCCATTCGCAATTGGCTGGCAGCTCGCGATGACTGCACCGGAAAGGTTGGCATCACAGGCTTCTGCCTTGGTGGCGGCTTCGCAATTGTCATGGCAAACAAAGGTTTTGATGCGGCCGCGCCAAACTACGGACAACTACCACGACATCTCAACGCGGCGCTTGAAGGCGCTTGCCCCGTTGTGGCTTCCTACGGCGGACTTGATAAGAGCTTGAAGGGAGCTGCGGCCACGCTTGAGGATGCTCTTACCGCTGCGGGAATCGAGCATGACGTCAAGGAGTATCCCGCTAGCGGGCATTCGTTCATGAACATCTCCGAAGGCCCGGCCTGGATGAAGCCAGTTCAGAAACTCGCCGGTCTCAACGTCGGCTACGTCGACACCGACGCCGAGGACGCGTGGCAACGCATTCTCGCGATGTTTGCCACCGCCTTGCACTAACTCACGACGACAGTTGTTCCGTTGGGACCTGCGCGCGGCGCCACTCTGGCTCGGTGATGGCGTAGATGATCTCGTCATTCCATTCACCCTTGACCCATTCGTTCTGGATCAGATGAGCCTCCTTACGCATACCCAAACGCTGTAGAACGCGCTCCGACGCAGCATTGCGTGCCTCGATGCGACCAACCACTCGATGCACGCCCAATTCCTCGAATGCGAGCTGCATCATGCGGGCAGACGCCTCGGTGGCATAGCCATGGCCATTGGCCGTCGGATGAAGGATGTATCCGATTTCCGCCTGCCGATGTTCGGCACTGCGAAAGCAAAGGGATGCTTGACCAACAAAAGTCCCGTCATGCTCCATAGCCAGTGACAACCATTGGCCATCGACCGGCACGGTGTCGGTGTACCCAGCCAAGCGCGTCGCGATGGCGTCGCGTTCGACAACATCGTCGTACAGATAGCGCACGACATCCGGGTTCCCATACAACGCGAAGAGGTTGTCGACATCCTCGGCACCGAAGCCGCGCAGGGTCAATCGGTCGGTCATCAGCGGCAGCGCAAATTCGGACATTCCTCAAGGCTATCTCAGGGGCCTATTGCCGCTCGCGCTGTTACATGTACGCTACGCAACAATCTAGTAAGCGTTTGCATGAGGGAGTATCCGTGTCAGCCACAATCCGCGAGGTAGCTGCGGCTGCAGGTGTATCCACGGCGACTGTTTCACGCGCCCTACGGGGGCTTCCGTACGTCGACGAGGTCACCCGAAAGCGAGTCGTCGAAACAGCACAACGGCTCGACTACGTCGCATCACCCAGTGCCTCTCG
The DNA here is from genome assembly GCA_947455705.1 of Actinomycetota bacterium. GTDB lineage: Bacteria > Actinomycetota > Actinomycetes > S36-B12 > CAIYMF01 > Longivirga. The sequence goes on from CANGPO010000011.1 coordinate 1,552, forward strand.
CCTCGCCAGCGGACGCACCGGCACAATCGCAGTGTTGACGCCCTACGTGGCACGTTGGTTCTTCGCCACCGTAATTTCCGGCGTCGCCATGGCGCTGACCGAGGGGCCTTTGGACCTACTGCTCGTCGAAGTTGGTAATCCAGATCGGCCATCAACAGTGCCACTCGAGCAACGCCTGAGGTCGCGAGCAGATGGTGCCGTGGTCGTGGCATTACCTGATACGTACCCCGAGATCTCTCAGCTGATCGAACACGACTTTCCGCTAACCCTCGTCGGCAGTCTGAGCGATCGAGTTTCCAGCGTGGCCATTAACGATGCTGAGACGGGTCGCCTTGCCACTCAACACCTCATCAACTTGGGCCACCGCGAGATCGGACTGATTTCCGGGGCCACCAGCGACGAATCATTCACTGCACAAGATGACCGCACCAACGGCTACCACGACGCATTGACGCGCAGTGGAATTCCAGCGCACCCAGCGCTGACGGCCTATGGCGCCTTCACCAGGGAAGGTGGTGAACGCGCCATGGTTGAGTTGCTGAGCCGCGAGGTTCAACCTACAGCTGTGTTCTGCCTTTCTGACGAAATGGCATTTGGAGCAATGATTGCGATGCGACGCCACGGCCTGACCCCAGGAATCGATATCGCCCTCGTCGGCGTAGACGGTCATCCGCAAAGTGAACTTGCAAACCTCACAACGGTTGCTCAGCCCGTGGCCGAGATGGGACGCCTTGCGGCTGTTGCACTTCAGGACAGGCTCAACAACGCCGAGAAGTACGAACCCCGCCAGACGGCAATGTCAGTCGAACTCGTTGTTCGCAGTTCGAGCGCTCCCCCGAAAGGTAACTAACTCGGATGTCATCAACCTGGTGGCACGATGCCGTCATTTACCAAATCTATCCTCGCTCGTTCCGCGCCTCGGGGTCACAAACGCAGGGTGATTTACAGGGTGTTATCGCAGGCCTTGCATCGATTGCAGCTCTCGGAGTGGACGCCGTTTGGCTATCTCCGTTCTACGCGTCTCCGATGGCCGATTCCGGGTATGACATCTCTGATCATCGGAACGTCGATCCGCGGTTTGGCTCACTCGACGACGCCCGCGCTTTGATCAACGCAGCACACGAGTTGGGATTACGCATCATCGTTGACTACGTACCCAACCACGTGTCGGACCAACATGTGTGGTTCCAAGAAGCATTGAATAGTCCGATCGATTCCATGGAGCGCAACCGATTTCACTTTCGCGATGGCAAGGGATCTGACGGATCAGAACCACCCAACAACTGGATTAGCGTGTTTAACGGCCCGGCGTGGACGCGGACCACGAACGCTGACGGCTCGCCTGGTCAGTGGTATCTGCATCTGTTCGCTCCCGAGCAACCCGATGTGAATTGGACCAATCCACAGGTACAACAGGACATGCTCGACACGCTGCGTTTTTGGCTCGATCAAGGTGTCGACGGTTTCCGAGTAGACGTTGCTATGGGCATGGCCAAGGACATGGCCTACGCCGATCAAGATGACGCCCAAGGCCTCATCGACGCGATACGTCTGGACTTATTTGATGGCAGTCCCGAGTCATTCGAACGACGCGAACTTGTCAACAACTCGCGCATTTTCGACCGCGATGAACTACATGAGTATGTCCGAATGATGCGCGCAGTACTCGACTCCTATCGCGACGATCTCGTCAGTGTTGCTGAAGCGTGGGTGTACCCGCCAGAGCGAGCTCATCGCTACATTCGGCCCGACGAGTTCCATCAGATTTTCAACTTCGACTTCCTTGTCGCACCGTGGGATACCCAGCATCTCGGCGATGCCATCAGTCGCACACTCGCCGATATGACCGCAGGTACGCCCACCTGGGCTCTCGATAATCACGACACCCCACGTGTTGCCACTCGACTTGGTGGCGGTCCCGAAGGTGTTGCCCGCGCCAGGGCGCTGATGTGTCTAACCTTGGCGCTGCCAGGTTCGGTCTACATCTACCAAGGCCAGGAACTGGGTCTTGAGGATGTCAATGTGCCGGACTCAGAGCGTGACGATCCCGTGTGGCATCGCTCTGGTGGAGCCCAACTCGGTCGCGATGGAGCTCGGGTGCCTCTGCCTTGGGCTGGAGACGCCCCAAGTTTCGGTTTCAGTACGTCCACGACGACCTGGTTGAGTCAACCGCATCAATGGGCATCGCTAACCCGCGAGGCCCAGCAGGCCGACGAACAGTCGACCCTCAATCTCGTTCGACGCGCCCTTGATATCCGACACGACCTTCGCGATACGTCACTGGCACAACATCCGACCGTAACGATTGACGGCGAACTTCTGATCCTTCGTCGCGATGACATCACCGTCGTAACCAACACCGGGCAGGACCCACGTCCGATCTCCACCACCGGTGACCTGCTGCTTTGCTCCCGCCGGGTCAGCGCAGATCATGCGCAAGGATCGATTCCGGGCAACACCACGTGGTGGTTGACGGGTTCCGTTTCTCGTCCGTAATCAAATCGTAATCGTTTACATGCAACATTTCCCCTTGAAAACGCTTGCATCCGCGTGCTTTTAGGTGTTGTATGACAGCGCTTACATACAACGCCGAACGGCGGAAGTATCCATGTTCCTAAGGGAGACAGCATGAGTCTGAAGACCCGGGGCCGCTCAAGCGTCCTCATCGCGGGAGGCGTTGCAGCCGCATTCGCCCTCGCAGCATGTGGTTCATCGTCGGGTGGTGGCGGTACTGCCTCCACGAGCCCATCCACCTCGGCAAGCGTTAGCGCCGAATGTCAGCCATACGCCGCCTACGGCACGTTCGCGGCCGGCACGACGGTTTCGGTGTTCACCTCGATCCTGCCGCCAGAGCAGCAGAAGTTCGAAGCTTCGTGGGCACAGTTCGCCAAGTGCACCGGAATCACCGTCAAGTACGAAGGTAGCGACCAGTTCGAAGCTCAGCTGCCCACTCGTATCGCCGGTGGTAACGCACCTGACATCGCGTTCATCCCGCAGCCAGGTCTGCTCGCAAAGCTCGCCCAGGGCCAGAACCCACCGGTTGCAGCTCCGGCTACCGTAACCGCCAACGTGGACAAGTACTGGAACCCAGCATGGAAGAACTACGGCTCGGTTGACGGCACCTTCTACGCCGCTCCGCTTGGCTCGAACATGAAGTCGTTCGTGTGGTACTCACCGAGCGTCTTCAAGGCCAAGGGCTACACCGTTCCCACGACGTGGGAAGAGCTCACCGCTCTCTCGGCCAAGATGGTCAAGGACGGCGTAAAGCCGTGGTGTGGTGGTATCGAGTCCGGTGGAGCCACCGGCTGGCCCGCCACTGACTGGCTGGAGCAGATCGTTCTGCGCACCCAGGGCGGCGACGTGTACGACCAGTGGGTCAACCACACCGTGAAGTTCAACAGCCCACAGATCAAGTCCTCGATGGACCTGCTCGCGGCCTGGATGAAGAACCCGCTGTTCGTTAACGGTGGCCACGGCGACGTCAAGACCATCGCGACGACCGCTTTCCAGGATGCAGGTAAGCCGATCCTTGATGGCAAGTGTGGAATGCTCCAGCAGGCCTCGTTCTACGCGGCCCAGTGGGACACCTTCAAGAAGGGCGCGAAGATCGCTGAAGATGGCGACGTTTACGCCTTCTACCTGCCAGGTATCAAGGCCGACATCCCAACCCCCATCGTTGGTGGTGGCGAGTTCGTAGCCGCATTCTCCGACAAGCCAGAGGTTCAGGCGTTCCAGACGTACCTGGCCTCAGGTGAGTTCGCAACGGAGAAGGTAAAGCAGGGTGGTTGGGTATCAGCGAATAGCGGCGTACCGCTGGACGCTTACACCGACAACATCAGCAAGCTCTCTGCGCAGTACCTCACGAAGAGCGACGCAACCTTCCGCTTCGATGCTTCGGACCTGATGCCAGCCGCCGTTGGTGCTGGTGAAGAGTGGAAGCAGCTGACGGCCTGGTTCGGCGAAGGTAAGCCAACCGACGAGGTCCTCAACGCAATCGACGCCGCATGGCCAGCGTCATAACCACAGCTCGACCTTGGCACTAGTTGCCAAACCGTGGGGCCCGCAGGGTAATTCTCCCTGTGGGCCCCACTCACAAGGTCCTACGATGTGACCTGATTTCAAGCTGCGATACCCGCCGACAAACGAAGGGGATGTGCGCCGTGAGTCCATTCCTGACCGAAACACTGAGTAAGTTCCAGCAAATGGGCACCGCCCTTGCGGCCTTCTTTGGTGTTCTGCTCATCGTCTTCTACCTTGGTTCGAAAACCTCGGGACGCATTCAAACCCCAACTGCCCGACTGGTGATGTTGGGGCCAGCTGTTGTGCTGCTGACGGCCGGTCTGGTGGTTCCTGCCGTTCTCACGACAATCTCAAGTTTCAAAGATGCCAACAACAAGAAGTTTGTTGGGCTGGCGAATTTCAATTGGGTGTTCACCAACCCAGACAATCTTGTGACCCTTCGCAACACCGTGCTCTGGGTCATCATTACTCCCCTAGTCTCGACGGGGCTGGGCCTACTTTTGGCCGTACTCATCGACCGTATGAAGCACGAGTCCATTCCCAAATCGCTGATCTTCATGCCCATGGCTATTTCGTTCGTGGGCGCGAGCATTATCTGGGGCTTGGTCTACGAATACAGCGAGCCAGGTGGCGAGCAGGTTGGCCTGTTGAGCCAACTAGCCGCGCTCTTCCACGTCGCCGATCCACCGAACTGGATTTTGATTCCCTTCTGGAACAACTTCCTTCTGATGGTGATCTTCATCTGGATTCAAGTTGGCTTTGCGATGGTTGTCCTCTCGGCCGCGATTAAGGCCATTCCCGTAGATGTCGTTGAGGCCGCCATGCTTGATGGCGCAACCGGCGGTCGCCTGTTTCGATCCGTCACCGTGCCCATGATTCGCGGGACCTTGGTTGTAGTGCTGACGACCATCATGATCGGCGTGCTCAAAGTCTTCGACATCGTCCGCACGATGACGAACGGTAACTTCGGCACTCAGGTTTTAGCGAACGAAATGTACGCGCAGTCGTTCGTTCAGTTCGATGCTGGCCGTGGCTCCGCACTTGCCGTCGTATTGTTCCTCGGTGTCATTCCCGTGGTGATCTACAACATCATTCAGTTGCGAAGGGACCACGCACGATGAGCGCAACAACGATTTCTGACGAGAAGGTTGCCGCACCCGAGAGCGTCTCCTCGGCGGTGCATCGCAATCTCAGCAGTCCGTGGGCCTCATTTGCGGTCATTGTGATCACCATCCTGTGGACGATCCCCACGTTGGGGCTCTTCGTGACCTCATTGCGCCCGTCGGATAAGGCAAATCAGAACGGCTGGTGGAATGCGTTCATCGATCACACGTTCACGGCGTCGAACTATTCCGAAGTTCTCACTGGTGGAGCGGTAATCCCGCAAGGGATTGCAAACTTCTTCATCAACTCGCTCGTCATTACGATCCCCGCCGTGCTCATCCCGCTGGCGATCGCAACCATGGCTGCGTACGCATTGGCGTGGATTCCCTTTCGTGGTGCAACGTTCCTGTTCGTAACGTGCTTCGCCCTGCAGGTCGTACCGCTTCAGATGGCATTACTCCCGCTGCTCCAACTGTTCAACAAGGGTTGGAAGGTCAATGGTGTTTCGATCATTCCCCCGATCGGCGGGCACGGAACGTACTACCAGCTGTGGATCGCTCACGCCATGTTCGCGCTCCCCCTTGCTATCTTCCTGATTCATAACTTCATGTCGCAGATCCCTAAGGATCTGATGGAAGCGGCCGTTATGGATGGGGCCGGCCACTTCAGGATTTTTCGTACGATCGTGTTGCCCCTTGCTGTACCTGCGATCGCATCTTTCGCGATCTTTCAGTTCCTGTGGGTATGGAACGATCTGCTGGTAGCCCTCACCTTTGCCGGCGGCAACGATCAAGTGGCGCCCATGACGGTGTATCTATCGAACATCAAGGGCACATACGGATCGGCACTGCATTTGGTGACTGCCGGCGCCTTCGTGTCGATTTTGATGCCACTGATCGTCTTCTTCGCATTACAGCGATTCTTCGTTCGAGGACTTCTGGCCGGTTCGGTCAAGGGTTAGTCGCTTCGGCGTTGCGCTCGCTGAACGATCCTGGTTGCTAGGCAGGAAGTTCCGCTGGTTCGTCCATCAATGGGTCATTGCTACGGATTGACTCGGGGAACCGCAGGTCGAAACCAACTCGGATTAAGTAGCCGATCACGGCGCCGTAGATGGCAAAGGGTGCAACTGTCTGGATCGAGCTCATCAGCAAGAGTGTGGCCAGAAGTGCTGAGGTAGCAGGAAGCTTCATCATCGCGGCTGCGGTGCCAGCAATCCCGGCCGCCGCCATGGCGGTGATCGAAACCCCTAGCGTGAGCGAGGCTAAAACCCCAAGCGCAACACCGAGAAAGGTCGCCGGGAAGATCGCACCGCCTCGATAGCCACCGCCGAGAGCCACCGAGTAAGCCAGCAGTTTGCAACCGAGCGTCACAAGCACAGCCACAACGGAGGTCTGAGTCAACAGATAGGGAATCCCGCTGGAGCCGTTAAACAAGACCTGGTTAGCCGGTAACCCGAATCCCGTATTTGCAATCAAGAGCGCCATCAACGTAATTGCTGCAACCACGTAGAGAGTCACAATGGGACGCCGCTTCGCTTGAACGTCAACGCGCAGGCCAATGCGCCGCGCAAGCACACCAATCAGGCCAGCCCCTGCAGCCACCGTCAAACCAAAAATGAGGTCCTTGGGAAGAATCTGCGGATACGCCGGGATTCCTGGCACTTCAAGATCGTGAACACCCAGCCCCGGCCAGCCCAAGATTCCAACTTGTACAAGGTAACCGCTGGCCAACGCCACGAACGTCGGCAAAATCAGGACGGCCGGCGCCATACCCATGGCAATGAACTCGAGCACCATGAAGCCGCTGATGAGCGGATTACCGAACACGGAACCAATTGCCGCAATACCGCCCAGGAACATCGCGAGCTTGATTGCGTCCGGCTCCCGTTTGCGCATCAGAACTGCGCCCACTGCTGAACCCAGAACAATGAGGGGCGCCTCAGGGCCCAGCGCAAAACCACATGCCAGCGTGGCGAATGCAGCGATCAACACCGATGGCGCAAGCCGTGCAGGGTTTGTGAAATGGAATCCAGTGAGCGGCCCCTCACCTGTCTCCCCCGGAAGTCGACGGGCAAGAGCAACCACCGTGGCCCCTACAAAAAGCACTGCGCCAGCCCACCAGGACGGAATGGAGGTCCAGCCAAAGTGAGCAGGTAGATCTTTGTAGAGGAACTTCTGGGCTTCTTCGAACGCCCCCGAATAGAACGCTGCGGCGAGGGCCGCAATGATCCCGACGACGAGCGCGAGCCCAAGCGCTTTCAGCGCAGCAGGCCCCGTGGCACTGGAATTGCCCGCACCCGACGGTGAAACACCTGAAGCGGCCGACATCTCACTCATTGATGAGACAGAACGGGTGCCCGGCGGGATCTAGGTAGACCCGGAAGGAGTCAGGTGCGGGCTGGAGTTCGTGTTTGATCGCACCGAGAGCGAGAACCTGTTGTTCTGCAGCATCGAGATCGCCTACCTCGAAATCGAGGTGCATCTGCTGCGGATGCTCCCCACCGGGCCAGGTCGGGGCGACATAGTCGTCGATCTGCTGAAATGCGATCCCTGCGCCCGTTTCCGCGACGAGCATCACCCAATCGTCTGAGCCTCCGTCCTGGATCTTGAGACCGGACACATCAGAGTAGAACTGAGCAAGACCGCGCGCGTCGGCACAGTCGATGGCGGTGTACGCAAATTGAGCAATAGGCATGTACGCAGCCTAGCGCTGTCACAGGTGCGAATCTGGAAGACGGACGCTTACGTTCACCGTTAAAGAGATCGGACGATACTGCTCAGACGCGCGTGAATATCGTCGATGACTTCGCTCGACTCGGGTTTCATCACCACACTGCGCAGAATGCGGCCCGCATCGCGATCCACATGGACATCGTGACCCCGCCGAACGAGATCTGCACCTTTAACGTTGTAGGTCGCAAGGTGTATTTGCTCTCGCGGATCACCGCCTGCCGCGTTCACAAACACAGCAGCACTCACTCGGTCTATCTCGCTTAACGAGCCACGCTGCGGCAGATAGGTGACTATGTCGATCTCGGGCCGCTGGTATGCGGCGAATTCTTTCGAGTCGTTGAGTAGTTCTTCCCAATGAAGGGCGGCGCGACGATTAGCTCGCAAAACCTGACCAAGCCCAGCATCGGAAAGCGGGATCACTTCGAGAGTGAGCCATAGTGCCGCGGCCGCCGCACCCGCGCGGGAACACTCAAGTGAGATCTCACCGAGGTGCAACTCATCTGAACTGAAGTATGTATACGGCGAATCATGGACATAAAACCGACCGACACTTGGATCAGCGAACAGCACAGCGCCACACCCGTACGGCTGCAAACCATGCTTGTGCGGATCCACAACGACACTGTCAGCGTGCGCGATGGCCGCATATGGAGCGGATGCAACGCCGTCAACTGAGTCATCAGCAATCAACGTAAAGAAGCCGCCATATGCACTGTCGACATGGACTCGGACGCCATACGACTTGGCCAAAGTCACGATGTCGTGAAGCGGATCAAGGGCACCGAGACCAGTCGTACCAAGTGTCGCGACGACCGTGCCAATCCGACCAGTGTCAAGTAGGTGTTCAAGTTCGACAAGGTCGATCTGGCCACACGCATCGGTAGAGACGGCAATCCCTTCCACGCCAATGACCTCACACATCCGACTATGCGTGTAATGAGCGTCAGCACTGTAGGCGATCGCCTTATGCGGATGGAGTTCGCGTGCGACCCAGAGCGCTTCGAGATTCGCCGTCGTGCCACTTGAGGTGAGATGACCCAGGTGATCGGCGAACCCAAACATGGTGGAGAGTCGATCTACTACCTCTTTCTCCATCTGCGCAGTAGCTGGGCCGCCGTCTAGCGCATGGTTGTTTGGGTTGATGAGCATCGCCGTGACATAGCCCAGAGTTGCTACCGGGTGAGGTGGCTTGAGCATCTGACCTACGTAACGAGGGTGTCCGAAGGGGTAGTTCTCCCGAAGGCGTTCGGTCAATCGATCGAAAGCCACCGCCAGCACCTCATCGCTGACGCGCAGGCTCGGATGGATGTCAAAGGCGCCGAACTCGTTCTGCCATTCGCCGATCGCATCGACGCTGCGTGGTAGCCATGCTCGTAAGTCAGTCACAACCAGATCCTCGCGCACACCATGGGCTCACGACACTTCATTCGGTCGAAACATGTGACGATTTCAGCGAGATGATTCCCTGAGCGATCGCTGCCCCGAGAACGACCAACACTCCCCCCACCGGTTCATTCCAGGTGATGTGTTCTTGCAGCAACACCGCACCGGCAATGACCGCGATTACCGGTGGCAGATACGTGACGGTACTGGCCGTCGTGGCGTCAGAGTTCTTTACCGTCGTGAAACTCAGGATGTACGCAACACCGCTACCCAGTACGCCGAGCCCAAGAATCCCCCACACTGCACCCGTCGTTAGCGCCGCGTGCACAACCCCAGCGAAAGGCAGCACAAACAACATCTGCAGGGCGCCGAATGTGAGCAGTCCTAGCGATAACGAGATCGGGTGCACATTAGGGCCTCCCGGCTTAGCCGTGAGGTGACGTCGGTTGAACGGATACGAAACTCCGTAACAGGTAATCGCACCCAGACAGCACAGAATCCCCAGGAGATTCGACTGACCCAGCGGCATCCATATTCCGATGACGATGAGTACGCCGATGAAACCCAGCAGGAGTCCGAGGATTCGTTGACGAGTGGGCCGCTCTTCGGGAAAAGCCAACAGAATCATCACCAGGGTCATCAGTGGCGTAGCCCCATTGATAACCCCAGCGAGCGCGGACGTTACGTAGGTTTCGCCGAGGCTGAATAGTGTCCACGGGATCGACGTCGCCAAGGCCGCATAGACAAATAATGCGCGCCAGGTTGAGCGTGGCGGAAAGGGAGTACGTGTGAGTCCCGCGATCACCACCATCGTGATGAGGCCAAGGCTGATCCGTCCGAACGCAACTCCGATAGGTGTGAACGAGTCGAGACACAACTTAATGAAGTAGAACGAGAACCCCCAGATCGTGCCCAGCAGCAAGTACGCCGGTAGCCACGCGCGGACATGGCTCGTCGAGGAAGTCACACCTCTAACGTAGCGGCTGCCCGACACGACCCGACATCTTTAGTCGCGAGATTCAGACGAGTACCGCGCGGGGTACAGGTCGAAGTCGCGGCCAAGAATCGACGCAGCGGCGTGCCTTCCGGTGAGGACCGCACCTTCCATATAGCCGGCTACCCAGTGGTCGGAGCCAGCAAGGTAGAACGGAGGCTCATGAGATCCGTGCAGCGGTCCAACGGCCGCCAGATCGCCCGGAGCCCAGTGCGACACATACCCCTGCGTCCACGGATCGGTGCCCCAGTAACGCCAGAGCACCGTTGGATCACCAATGTCACCACAAACTCGGCGCAGGGTGCCAAGTAGTTGCTCATCGGCGACTCCTGGCGGTGCATTGCGGATCTGCCCAATGAGTTCGGGACCATTCAGGCTCGACAGCACAGAGCCCCCCTGCACCCAGAAGCCACCGGTATCGCGTTCAGAGGGGATCAACCCATTGCAGCCAACTCGCTCCCAGATCGGCTCGTCAAGCGGGACAACAGCCTTGAATGCGGGAATCTCTCGCTGACGATGAAGTGATCGAAGTCGTTCCGCCGAGACTCCCACGATCTCAATGTCACGCAGTGGACCGACCGGAACCGCACACACAATGTTCGTTGCCGAAAGAACCTCACCGCTGTGCAGAGTCACCGTGCACGTTGAGCCGATCTCGATTCGGCTCACAGGTGATCCAAGTCGGATGCGGTCGGCCAAAAGGGCAGTCAAGGTATCGGCAAGGACGCTCGAGCCACCTTCAACCTTGAGGTTTTCCCACATCCCGTAATCACGCATCGAGTGATAGCCGACCGCAGCCATCGCTCGAGCTTCGCCCAGCATGGAGAGTCGTTCGATAGACCCGCCACCGGTGTAGACCCACGACAACCGCAGGCTTCGCAGTGCACCCTGCGTCGCACCATTGGCCCGTGCGAAGTCCGCGATGGACATGGCGTCCAACGAGCGCCCCGTCTCAGTGTTTAACGGGTCGGCAGGATCGATCAGTTTGGCCAGACGGACCAGCTCTGCGTCCATCGACTCCAGGCAAGCCTGGTCTTCAGCGGTGAGCCAGTCCTCGCCCAACACCACCCCGTCAACAAGGTCGTAGCCGGTGAGTCCTTCGGCCTCGGTGTAGCTCGGAACAATGTTCAGACCCAGTTCCGCGGCCAACTGTCGGTAGCCGTAGTGGATGGTTCCCACAATCTCGCCGCCCAGCTGGACGACCCGCCCATCGGACAAAGTTTCAGACTCAACGCGACCACCCGTGCGGTCGCGAGCCTCAACCACCAGCACGTCCAGCCCTGCGTCAACAAGATCACGAGCCGAGGCGAGTCCGGCTAGACCGGCGCCGATAACAATCACGTCATGAGTCATGACCCTGATCCTGCCCCATCGAGCCCCGATGCCGCGCCTTTGACGGCACGAGCCTTGTTCGGTCTAGGCTCGGCTCCGTGACCACACCGCCCATGTCCAATGCTGATGCGGTTCTTGAGCGATCGTCAGCGGCGATGACTAATCAGGCTTATGCGCTATTCCTCGCCATGGGATTTCTCTGGGGTTTGCCGTACCTGTTTATCAAGATCGCGATTGTGGAGATCAATCCATTCGCATTGGCCGGGCTCAGGACCTTGATTGCCTCATGCGTTTTGGTGCCCTTGGCGATCCGCGCCGGCGCCCTCAAACCCACGTTGAAGCGGTGGCCCTGGGCGGTGGCCTTCGGCGTCATGGAAGTAGCTATCCCATGGGTCTTGGTTGGGCACGCAGAATCCCGCATCTCGAGCGGGTTCGCCGGACTCATGATTGCAACGGTGCCGATCATCGGCGCAGTCACTGCCTACATCGTTGGAGATCACCACGCACTGACTCGAGTGCGACTGATCGGCCTCGGCCTCGGCGTCCTCGGCGTGACCGCCCTCGTTGGGCTTGATTCACTTGCCGGTCAGGTTGACGTCCTCAGCGTGATCGAATTGCTGGCCGTCGCCACCTGTTATGCGGTGGCCCCCATGGTGATCAGTCGCAAGATGGGTGATGTGCCGAGCATCGGAGTCATCTCCGTCGCCATCGTGTCCGTCACGATCCTGTATCTGCCGGCGACCTTCAGTCAGGTTGGTCACGGATGGCCATCGCTGAACGTTATCGCCTCCGTTCTGATTCTTGGCCTCGTTTGCACTGTGCTGGGATTCATCTTTTTCTTCAAGCTTCTCGAGACAGTAGGCCCATCACGCTCTACGGTCATCACCTTCTTGAACCCAGCTGTGGCAGTCGCGCTCGGCATCATCGTGCTCGGTGAACCTCTCACCCTCGGCACCGCGATCGGTTTCCCACTTGTGCTTCTCGGCTCCTACTTCGCAACGAAAACACCCAAACCCACCAGCTACGAGGTTGCACCATGACGAATGAATCACTCGTCTTTCACCCACGCGTGGACCTGCCGCTAGATGAGCGTGGATTGCGAGCAAGTTGCAAGGTCATGCCCGGATTCACCGGCAAGGCATGGACGGGAATCATGATCACCGAATGGGAGATGGAGCGTGAAGGTTGGGAAGACTTTCACCCACATGATGAGACGACGTACATGTTGGCCGGCGAGATGATCGTCGAATGCGACGGGGTTTCGATCACACTTGGTGCAGGAGATGCGGCAACCGTCCGTGCCGGACATCTGGGCCGCTATATCGTCAAGGATTACGCACGCATGCTCGCTATCTATGGCCCCAATCCTGATGGTGAGAAGAGTTCTGGATTCAGGTCGTTCACGATCGACGAGTATGAGGCCGAATCACCGTCCGCCTGAGGTTAGACGCTCTAACGCAACGAAGGACGGGCACGCGCCATTGCGCACCCGTCCTTCGTTCGTCAGCGCGAGAGCGCAGACGGATCGTGGCCCCCGTTAGATGGAGACGTACTTCTTCTTCGACGGCTTATTGGCAAGAGCCTCGGCCACCGCTTCACCGAGATGTGCCGGTGATTTTGCGACCGTCAGGCCCAGGGATCTCATGATCTCGGCCTTCTCAGCAGCCGTATCTCCGAATGCGGAGATGATGGCCCCCGCATGGCCCATTCGACGTCCGGGCGGGGCGGTAAGACCCGCGACGTATCCGACGACGGGCTTGGACATGTTTTCCTTAACCCACATTGCCGCCTCAGCTTCCTGCGGGCCGCCGATCTCACCAATCATCATCACTGCATCGGTTTCTGGATCCTCTTCAAACATGGCAAGAATGTCGAGGAAGCTAGATCCATTGATGGGGTCTCCCCCAATTCCGACACTCGTCGAGACTCCGATTCCCAGGTCTTTCATCTGGCTTGCCGCCTCGTATCCAAGGGTTCCAGAGCGCGTCACCAAGCCCACGTTGCCTGGTAGATAGATATGCCCTGGCATCAAGCCCAGCATTGACTTACCTGGGCTGATCAATCCGGCGCAGTTCGGGCCAATGAGTCGGGTGCGCTTGTCCTTGGGATAGCGACGCAGGTAGCGCTTGACCATCATCATGTCCTGCGCTGGAATGCCATCAGTAATGCAGCAGGCGAGCTTGATGCCGGCATCAGCAGCCTCCATGATTGCGTCGGCCGAGAACGGAGCTGGCACGAACACCAGGCTTGCGTCGGGATACACCGCATCGACGGCTTCCTTCACCGTGTCGAACACCGGTAGACCCATGTGCATGGTGCCACCCTTGCCGGGTGTCACGCCGCCAACGACCTTGGCGCCAAACTCCATCATCTTCTGCGTATGGAAACTGGCCTTATCGCCGGTAAACCCTTGGACGATGATGCGCGTTAACTCGTTGATAAGGATCGCCATCTCAGGCCACCTTCCCGTTCTTCGACGCAGCAACAACCTTGTGTGCGGCATCAGCCAGTGAATCTGCGGTGATGATGTCGAGCCCGGAGGCATCGATGATCGCTCGGCCTTCGTCAACATTTGTGCCGGCGAGTCGGACGACGAGCGGTACATTCACGCCAACTTCCTTGACGGCTTGAACCACACCTTCAGCGATCCAGTCGCATCGGTTAATGCCGGCAAAGATGTTGACCAGCATTGCGCTGACCTTCTGATCCTGAAGAACAAGTTTGAAGGCCATTGCGACACGTTCAGGTGATGCGCCGCCGCCGACATCCAGGAAGTTCGCTGGTGTCCCACCGGCATGCTCAATCATGTCCATGGTTGCCATCGCCAGCCCTGCGCCGTTGATGATGCATCCAATCTCACCGTCTAGGGCAACGTAATTTAGGCCATGTTCGGCGGCCTGTGACTCGCGAGGATCCTCTTCGTTCTGGTCGCGCAGTTCGCTGACATTAGGACGACGGAAGAGCGCATTGTCGTCGAACGCCATCTTGGCGTCGAGGGCAAGCAGCTGCCCGTCCGTGGTGAGTACGAGCGGGTTGATCTCCACCATCGTGGCGTCCAACTCGCGGAATGCGCGGTGGCACCCCATCAACAAATTAACCATCCGATTCACCGCAGACGGCGGCAAGTCGAGCGCGAACGCGATCTCTCGCGCTTGAAATGCCTGCATACCAACTGCGGGCTCCATCGTCTGGCGAATGATTGTCTCCGGCTCGCTGACCGCGATCTCCTCAATCTCCATGCCACCGTGCGGATGTGCGACGAGCATGATGCGTTCACTCTTGCGATCGAGAACGAAACCGATGTACATCTCGCGCTCGATCGGTACCGCCTCCTCGATGTAGAGACGATGAACGACCTTGCCTTCGGGACCCGTTTGATGGGTAACCAGAGTCATTCCGATCAGGTCAGCGGCAGCATCGCGCACCTCATCCTCGCTGTTGCACAGCTTGATGCCACCGGCTTTACCCCGAGCGCCAGAATGAATCTGTGCCTTCACCGCGAAGCGAGTTCCGCCGATTTCAGTGGCGCGATAGACCGCCTGTTCAGGGTTGTATGCGATACCACCCTTTGGCACGGCAACCCCGAAATTCGCCAACAGTTCCTTGGCTTGATACTCATGAATATCCATCTCGCACCTTCATTTCTCAAAACGACCGAAAGATTGGTTGTGTAGGGGCGTTTAGACCTTCGCGGCGATTGCGGCGGCCATATCAACGACGTTCTGTGCCATGCGCGCACTTGCCGCATCAATGAGGCGTCCATCGAGTGAAGCCGCACCCTTACCTTCAGCGGCTGCCTGCTCAAGTGCCTCTATCACGCGAACGGCCCGGTTAACTTCGGCCTCCGGGGGGCTGAAAACGTCGTTTGCCATGTCGATCTGGCTCGGATGAATAGCCCACTTACCTTCGATACCCATCGCTGCTCCGCGCTTGGCCGCATCGATGTAACCCTGCGGATCGTTGAAGTCGCCGAATGGGCCGTCGATGGGGCGCAGTCCATACGCACGACAGGCCACGATCATGCGGGTGAGGGATGCATGCCACTGATCGCCGGGGTAATCAGGGTTGAGCCCACCGATGACGACTGTGCGCGCACGCATGCTGGCCGCATAATCGGCGACACCAAAGTGCATCGCCTCGAGCCGATCGGAACTCGTTGCGATGGCTTCCACATTGGCCATGCCCAACGCCGTTTCGATCAGTACGTCCAAACCAATACGGTTCGGCAACTTCATGGCTGTCTCGATCTGCGTCAACAGGGCGTCAGTCATGTACACGTCGCCTGGCACGCCGACCTTGGGGATCAACACCACGTCCAAGTTCGCACCTGCCTGCTCTACGACGTCGACGATGTCCCGGTAGAAGTAGTGCGTGTCCAGACCGTTCACACGCACCGAGATCGTCTTACCGTGACCACGCCAGTCCATCGTGTTCAGCGCCTCAATGACGTTCAGCCGCGCCTGCTCTTTGTCGGCAGGTGCCACAGCGTCCTCAAGGTCGAGAAACACGTAGTCAGCGTTCGATTGCAGTGCCTTTTCGAACATATCGGGATTGGAGCCGGGAACAGCTAGCTCACTTCGTTGGAGTCGTGGTGTTGCTGGTTCATAGCGGGTGAAACTCATGAATGCCTCCTGTGGCGCAGATGCAGGTATGTCTGACTACACCGACTCACTCGCCCGGATGGGCGAGATGAGGGTGTGCGACATAGCGGCCAGATCCGTGATCTGGTCGCCGATAGTTGTGGTGGTGGCAGGCGGGGCTGGTGCTGCGCTGATGAGCAGGGCCCCTCGACGTGGTCTACGTCAAGAACCTGATCCGCCGTGCCTGAGGCATCGTGTAAACGCCTGCTGTCGCCATAAGTTGTGGCGGCACTGCTTGCGCAGACGCTAGCGCACTGGATCAGAAAATGCGAGTTGCGTCACATTTGCTGAGTTGGCGGCGTGTCTCGAACGCTGGGACGAACTGAGGTTGACGTGCCAGAATCCTGATCATGACTTCTGCATCTGATGTGATCTCGGGCCGCACATTCGTCGTTACTGAGCTCGGTGGCGTGGTGTTGTCGAACTATCGACCCACCATCAGCTTCGGGCCGGACAACAGCGTTAGCGGACAATCAGTGAACAACTTTCACGGCACCTATACGTCGGACGGCGCGGTTCTGACCATTGGCCCCATGGCAACCACGCGAATGATGGGCATCCCCGAGGCCCAAGACATCGAAAACGCGCTGATGAGCACCTTGGCCCTCCCGCTCACCGTTTCCGTCGACCCTCATGGCTCCGTGCGCCTTGCGGGACACGCGGCCTCGCTCGTCCTGGCAGAGGGCTCCGCCGACGATTTTGAAGCGCACGCAACTGACACGATCACGGTCACGGGCAATGTGGTGTACCGCCAAAGGATCGCGCTACCTGAGAATGCGGAGATCACCGTTTCGATCATTGACGCATCGCTGGCCGACGCCCCAGCTCCGGTTTTGGCCAGTCAGGTGATCCATGGTGGCCAAGTGCCGATCCCGTTCGACCTTGAACTCAACCTCGGTTCGGTGCGACCAAACGCGCTGCTATCCATCGGCGCTCGCATCGAGTCCGACGGTCAACTCATCTGGATTACAGACATGGTGACTCCGCTCGATCCATCGTCTGACGTTCAGGATGTCACTCTGAACGTGATTCAGGTCGGCGCCGAGTAAATCTTCCCGAACGCACTGTCGGCCAAGAGGAATCGGCCGATACGCTCCGATCATGTTTGACAACCTCACTTTGTATCCCTCGTTGCCTTCTGCACGCCGACAACAGATAGTTCGCGATGTCCTCTCGCTGGCCCTCATCGCATTCTTCATCTGGTGCGGAGTGAAGGTTCATGACGTTGTTGCGGAGTTGTCCGTAATCGGTACTGCCGTTTACGATGCCGGCTCGAATGTTCAAAACTCATTCGACTCCGTCGCCGGCGCCGTCAACGGCATTCCGGTAGTTGGTGGCGCACTGGCCGATGCGTTCCACAACGCCGGTCAGGGCACGGGTGGGAATGTGGCCCAGTCTGCTCAGGCGAGTGTCGATGCCATCAACAAATTGGCCACCGTGCTCGGCGTGGTCACTGCTCTTCTTCCGATTTCCGTTCTGGTAGTAGCAGCGCTCCCCCGTCGTATCCGCGGAATCCGGGAGATGACGGCGGCGAACACGATGGCCAATCTCGACCTGAACGATCCTGAGCGTCGTCGACTTCTGGCAATGCGTGCGGCATTCGGTCTGCCTTTCCGCGAACTACTTCCCTACACCAGCGATCCATTTGGCGACTTGGCGGCCGGTCGGTACGACGCGTTGATCGCCGCCGCACTTGCTGATGTAGGCCTGTGGCCGTCAACTCCAACGAAACCTCTGAGCTAGCGACGTAGGATGAAACGGGGGGAACGCATGTTTGATGTCGCGGTTCGAGTTAGCGATCTTGTCGTCGAGCGTGGGCCTGTAGCGGCCCTTGCGGACATCTCTGTGAACATCGCTAGCGGTCGCATCACCGGACTACTTGGCCCATCGGGTTCGGGTAAGTCCACGTTGATGCGCGCAATTGTAGGCGTTCAGGTTGTGACGTCCGGTTCCGTTACCGTGTTGGGGCTACCCGCCGGCGAGGCGGAACTGCGCTCCCGGGTTGGCTATGTCACTCAAGCTCCGTCGGTGTATCGAGACCTCACCGTCCGCGAAAACCTGTCGTATTTCCAGACGATTGTTGGTGCTGATCCCTCGGACGTCGACCGAGTCCTGGAGGCCGTGGATTTAGCATCGGTCCACAAGCGCCTCGTCAAAACCCTTTCCGGTGGTCAGGAGAGTCGCGTCTCACTCGCCACGGCTCTTCTCGGCAAACCCGAGTTGCTGATTCTGGACGAACCAACCGTCGGACTTGATCCCGTTCTGCGTCGCGACTTATGGGGGTTGTTCCATTCACTGGCTGATTCCGGGCTAAGCCTTCTGGTCTCGAGCCACGTCATGGACGAGGCCTCGCGCTGTCATGACCTGCTTCTCATGCGCGAGGGACGCCTGCTCGCACACGGCACCGAGAGCGAGTTGCTTACGAAAACCTCGGCCCCTGACATCGAGTCGGCGTTCCTTTCCCTCGTTGACGGACATGCAGCATGAGTATTCGCAGAACGATGGCCACGGCCCGTCGTGTACTCACGCAACTACGTCACGACCCTCGAACGATCGCGTTACTCCTAGTGGTACCGGCGATGTTAATGACCCTCTTGGCGTGGATTCTCGACGATGCCAACTGGCAGCGGTATGCCCCCGGACTCTTGGGGATCTTTCCCATGCTCGTCATGTTCCTGGTGACCAGTGTGGCCACCCTACGGGAACGAACGAGCGGCACCCTCGAGCGGCTGCTGTCCATGCCGATGAGTAAGGCCGATTTCGTTGTGGGCTACGCGCTTGCTTTTGGCATTCTCGCGACGATTCAAGGCATCATCGTCGGCGGGCTGTGCTTCACGTTGCTTGGGCTCTCCATGCAGGGACCAACCTCTCTGGTACTCATGGTCGCTGTTCTCGATGGACTACTCGGCACCGCGATGGGGTTGTTCGTTTCTGCCTTCGCGCAGACGGAGTTTCAAGCAGTGCAGTTTATGCCGGTGGCCTTACTTCCACAGTTTCTCCTGTGTGGGCTTATCGTTCCTACCGACCAGTTACCGTCCGTCCTGAAGTTCATTTCGACCTTGCTGCCCCTGACCTACGCATTCGAGGCGATGCAGAAACTTGCCCGCAACGCGACGGTCTCCTCTGGATTCTGGGCCGACGTGGCCATACTCGTTGCCATGGCCGTCGCACTGCTGGCTGCTGGTACGGCCACCTTGCGTCGGCGCACTGTGTAGCGACCGATGCCTACACCTCGAGGTCAAGCTCCCAACGTTGCATGATTCCATCGTCATCGGTGTCCACCATGCGCACGAACTGAAAGCCAGTCGCGGAGGCCAGCCTCGCAGATGCACGGTTGTCAGGCGAGATAACTGCGACGACCTTGCGAATCCCCAATGCCGGCCACGTGGCAATGAGGCCGCCGACAGCTTCCCGAGCTAAACCACTACCGCGTGTAGATTCCGCGATGCCATACCCGATCTCGATCGAGCCCGCCGGATCCGGAGCGTGAATCGCCCCCACGCCACCGATCGCCGTTGCCGCCGCATCATTCAAACAAATTTGGAACGGCCCCCACGGAGTATCTGGGTCGTAGTGCGTGCCTGCCTCGAGAGCTATCGACGCAACGACTATGTCGCCTTCAGTCGGATACCCATCAGCCCACGATCGGGTTCCCGGGTCACCGTCGACGATCGCTGCGCACACGTCTCTCGGAAGCGGTCGCAGGCGTAACCGTTCCGTCACGATCTCAACCATGTGACTAGGGCAGAACTCCGACATGGGCCAACGCGAGACGCAGTAGGCGATCCTGACCACCTGTCATCTCCTGCGACACGACATCCGATGCGGCTTCTTGCGGAGTCATCCACACAAGGTCCAGAGCTGAGGTTGACGGCACGCAGTCACCGGATACGGGAACCACGAAGGCCAACGACACAGCGTGTTGGCGGGGATCGTGAAAACCCGAGACCTCTTGATGTGGGAAGTACTCGATCACCGTAAATGGTTGGGGTGATGCGGGGATCCGTGGCAGTGCCATCGAACCAAGATCCTTCTCCAGGTGACGAATCAATGCATCCCGGATTCGTTCTCCATAAAGCACCCTGCCAGACACCGGAGCACGGCTGATACTCCCATCCGGCATTGCACGAAGCAGCAATCCAATCGAGGTCACTACCCCGCGTTCATCAACGCGCACTGGAACTGCATCGATGTACACGATCGGGAGCCGCTCTCGAGCACCATCAAGCTCATCGCGCGACATCCAACCCGGTACTACCTGGGTCACATCGGTCATGTCGGTCATGATCCGAGATTACGACCTCCGGGCCACAAACACGGGGTAGACCCGCCTACCGAGGAATTCAAAAGACATTCACATGGCATGTGGGGCACCCCACAGCGCCGTTTCGTCGAGAAGAGTGGAAGATATCCCCTATGCGTTTAACTCTACGCGCCGACGGCGATGCGGCAATTGCCTTGGTTTGGGATCGTTGCCTGTATCCCGATCAGTGGCCTACGTGGGCACCGCAGATTCGCCGGGTGGATTGTGACGCCGAGACGATCGGAATCGGGGTCACCGGAACGGTCTTCGGCGTTGTACCCAACTTGGGAGCCACCTTCGAAGTGGTGGAGTTTGATCCGGCCAATCATCGCTGGCTTTGGGATGTCGTAGCTGGACCAGTCAAGATGCGTCTTGAGCACTCGACGGTGGAACGAATCGGCGGCGGTACGTCAACCACGCTCATCGCGGACGGTCCGGTAGCGGCCGTTCTTACCTACGCCCCAGTTGCCCGCATTTCCCTCGAATCCCTCGTGCGGCCAACGAGCTTGACTTAAGCCGCGCTCGGACGTATCCGGCCGAGACGTCTGGGCACGTACTACTTACGTACGAGACGAAGCGTCCACAGAACGGTCATCTGACCTGTGATCAGCCGGTCAGCACCCTCACCTGTCGACAACTCAATATTGATGGTGAACTCAGGACGTTGACCTTGGGATACCACGTCCATGATCTCGTCACGTGATGTCAGCATTGTGGCCACGGCCGTCACCGGACCCATCGCAACCTTGAGGTACCGAATTGTCGCCTCAACGGCCAGCGGGGTTACCACGTCTGGAATATCACCGAAATTAGCGAAGATCAGGGCACCGGACGCGGACTCGGCAAGCGTGAACATCGCTCCGGCATGTGGTCCGCCAATGTGATTGTGATACGGCGGCGTGCTTTGTAACACCATGACCGCGCGATCGTAGGTGAGCTCGTCAAACGTGAGCCCTAGGGTGCCCACCATGGGGACGGCAGTTGGCAGGGTGTCACGTACAACATCGAGATCAAGTGGCATACCGTGAGCCTATGCGTAGGTGGACACCATGACGAGTAACTCCCCGAGAGACTTTTCGACCGAAACCGACGAACCACCCCGTCAGTTTTCGGTCTTCGACATCGACGGCGTACTTGCCGATGTTCGTCACCGCCTGCATTACGTGCAACGCGCCCCGAAGGATTGGGATGGATTCTTTGCGCATATGGATCGCGATCTGGCCCTCGAGGAAGGCCTCGCGATGGTTCTTCTGCGTGTAAGCCAGGGCGACGAGATCGTGTACCTGACTGGTCGTAATGAGGGATACCGCGAGGTCACGGCCGTCTGGTTAGCAGCGCAAGGCCTACCTACTGGACGCCTCATCATGCGACGCGATTCGGATCGTAGACCCGCACGGTTTTTTAAACCGGAGGCACTTGAGCGGCTTTCCCAACAGGGGACGATCAACATCGTCGTCGACGATGACGATGCCGTGGTCACAGCACTACGAGCCAAGAATTGGCCCGTGTTCCATGCCACCTGGATGCCGAGCGATAAGGATGAGCAACAGAGTTTGTTCAACGCCCAGGAAGTGGATGGCCGCAACTGACGTCCACGACCATCCACTAGGCGACGTGGGCGCTACTCGGCGAATGCTTCCGGTTCAGGACAGGCACAGACCAAGTTGCGATCCCCATAGGCACCATCAATCCGACGTACGGTTGGCCAGTACTTCGTCGAACGAAGTGATGGGGTCGGGTAGGCGGCCAATTCACGCGAGTATGGCTTATCCCACTCACCGAGCAGGCATTGGGCAGTGTGAGGGGCATTGCGCAGTGGTGAATCGTCGATCGGCCACACGCCTCGCGCCACGGAGTCAATCTCATTGCGGATGTCAATCATCGCGTCGCAGAACCGGTCGATTTCACCGAGGTCTTCGCTCTCGGTGGGCTCGATCATCAACGTACCTGCGACTGGGAACGACATGGTTGGCGCATGGAAGCCGTAGTCGATGAGTCGCTTAGCGACATCGTCCACTGTGACACCTGTGTCCTTCGTGATCTCACGAAGATCGACGATGCACTCATGAGCCACAAGACCTTCAAGGCCGGTGTAAAGAACCGGATAGTGGTCGCGAAGTCGGTGCGCAATGTAGTTCGCATTGAGCACGGCGGTTTGGGTCGCGCGCGTCAATCCATCACCACCCATGAGTCGGATGTACGCCCACGGAATCGGGAGGATGCCTGCACTACCCCACGGCGCCCCGCTAACCGGTCCGATACCGCCGTTATCAAATCCGCGAGCCGTCGGGCCTGCCTCGGGACGCATGGGATGTGATGGCATAAACGGGGCTAGATGTGAACGAACAGCCACCGGGCCAACACCAGGTCCACCTCCACCATGTGGGATGCAAAACGTCTTGTGCAGGTTCAAGTGCGAGACATCCGCACCGAACTTACCGGGCTTGGCCAATCCCACGAGCGCATTGAGGTTTGCCCCGTCGACGTACACCTGGCCACCTGCATCGTGCACCAAAGCGCAGATCTGCGTGATCGTCTCCTCGTACACACCAAAGGTGGATGGATAGGTCACCATCAATGCAGCAATCTGCGAACTGTGGGCGGCGATCTTGGCCCGCAGATCATCGAGGTCAACTTCACCTGTGTCTTTACAGGCCACGACGATGACTCGCATACCGGCCATGACAGCACTAGCCGCGTTGGTGCCATGTGCACTGGACGGGATAAGACACACGGTCCGATCCAGGTCGCCGCGGGAACGGTGGTAGCCCCGGATCGCCATAAGCCCGGCGAACTCGCCCTGGCTTCCTGCGTTGGGCTGCAATGAAACCGCGTCGTACCCGGTAATTTCAACGAGGTAATCCTCCAGGCTGCGAATAAGTTCGACGTATCCGGCAGCCTGATGCAGCGGTGCGAATGGATGGATCTGAGCCCATTGCGGCTGAGTGATCGGCTCCATCTCGGTCGTCGCGTTGAGCTTCATAGTGCATGAGCCAAGCGGGATCATCGCCCGATCCAAAGCGATGTCCTTATCTGACAACCTGCGCAGATAACGCAGCATGGCCGTCTCACTGCGATAGTTATGGAAGGTCTCATGCGTGAGGAATGCACTGGTACGCAACAACTCTAGAGGCAGCGAGCGTTCGGTCTTGAGTGCGAGATCATCAATGTCCGGTTCGTCGATGAGGTCCCGGCCGAGTACGTCGGCGAATGCTGCCCACACCTTCAGAAGGTCTGCACGCGTGGTTGTTTCATCAGTGCTGACACCCACGTGATCTTCATCGACGAGACGCAGATTCACTCCCAGCCGCTCCGCAGACGTGACGATCTCGCCTGCCAAACCCGGGGTGCGAGCGGTCACGGTGTCGAAGAAGGCCGAGGTGGGAACGTCAACTCCGAGCCGTTCAAGACCGGCCGTCAGCGTTACCGCGTAACGATGCACTCGGCTGGCGATCTGGTGCAGTCCATCTGGCCCGTGATACGCCGCGTAGAGGGCGGAGGTCACGGCCAGAAGTACCTGCGCGGTACAGATGTTGCTCGTCGCCTTTTCCCGCCGAATGTGTTGTTCACGGGTTTGAAGAGCCAGGCGGTATGCAGGTGCGCCATCAGCATCGACGCTCACACCAACGAGTCGTCCGGGCATTGACCGCTCAAGCCCTTCGCGAACTGCCATAAAGCCAGCATGCGGACCACCGAATCCGAGCGGCACACCGAAACGCTGCGCCGAACCAACCGCGATATCCGCTCCCAGTTCCCGTGGTGATGTGATCAGCGTGAGCGCGAGCAGATCGGTCGTTACCGCCACGACAGCATTGTCCGCGTGAGCTTGGTCAATAAAGGCGGCGATGTCACGGATCTGTCCACTGGAGCCGGGATACGACACCAAGGCACCGAAGAACGATCCACTCGGGACGGCGGCATCTACGTCAAACTCGACCAGCTCAATCCCCAACGGCTCAGCTCTGGTGGCCAACACCGCTTTTGTCTGGGGGTGAGTATCGCGATCAACGAGGAATCGCACCGAGTCACCCTTGCTCGAGCGGCGGGCTAACGTCATCGCTTCAGCAGCGGCCGTCGACTCATCAAGAAGGCTTGAACCCGCAATAGGTAGACCAGTGAGATCACTGATCACCGTCTGAAAGGTCAGCAGCGCTTCGAGTCGTCCTTGACTGATCTCGGGCTGGTAAGGCGTATAGGCGGTGTACCACGCAGGATTTTCAAGAACATTGCGACGGATCACCGCGGGTGTTGTCGTGTCGTAGTAACCAAGGCCGATCATTGAGCGAGCGACGGTGTTCGTCGACGCAAGTCGACGAAGCTCAGCAGCAACCTCAACTTCGGAGCCGGCTGTTGGGAGGTTTAGGCCATCGAGCCAGCGAATCGATTCCGGCACTGCGGCTTGGGCTAACTCGGACAGTGAGTTGTAGCCGACCTGGGCCAACATGTGATCGATCGCGTCCCGGTTTGGGCCGATGTGACGATCAACGAATGGTGTTGCTCGATCGAGTGGTGAATGAACGGGGCTCTTACCTGACGGGGCCGAGGGACGCTGACCGGATGCGATCGGATTCACGTGGTGCTCTCCAAAGGTCGGACGACCGCCACGTCAACAACGTGGCGCTACGTCCCCCTCTGTTTTCGCGCGAGTTCGCGCGCCTGAGAGCTTCACCGCGTAACGCGGCTTTCACCGTCGGCGGGGACCACCAGATCCCACTTTCCAGAGACGCTTCCCGGACGGTCCATTGTGCCTGAGAGGTTGGCGGGGAGTTGCTCCTTCGGCGCCCATCGCTGGCTGCGATGGAACTCTCCCGGCCGGGTTTGTGCGCACTTTAACGATACGCCGCGAAAGGGGCCAAGTCTCGCTTATCGAGGCCCAGATCTCGCAATTACGGTGATCTCGATCACCTTGTGATTGCTACGCAAGTGCGCGGGCGGCCCTGCGGGCTGACAGCTCATCCATGACGGCCGCCTCGACCTCGGAGATCTCGCTGACATTCTCGCTGGGCAGATCTGCCAGACTGCCTTCAACTTCGCGCCAGACACGTCCTACGGCGATACCAAAGACCCCTTGGCCACCCTGGACCAAGTCGATGACCTCATCTTGGCTGCGGCACTCATAAACGCTGGCGCCATCGCTCATCAGCGTGACCTGAGCGAGATCGTCAACACCGCGCTCGCGCAAATGCTCGACCGCCGTACGAATGCTCTGGAGTGATACGCCGGTCTCAAGGAGTCGCTTAATGACTTTGAGAACGAGAATGTCGCGGAAGCTGTACAGGCGCTGGCTACCAGAGCCGGCAGCCGTGCGAACCGATGGCTCAAGCAGGCCGGTGCGTGCCCAGTAATCGAGCTGGCGGTACGTGATCCCCGCGGCCGAGCATGCGATGGGGCCGCGGAAACCGACGTTCTCGGATCGGGGAAGGACATCATCGCCGAAAAGCAGCCCCTGTTGACCGGCGCGCTTCATAGCGTCCGCACGATCGGCTTGGGTGGCTGACTCAACGTGTGAACTGCTGAGCCCTTGACCCTCGTCTACACCACTCACAGTGCTACCTCCGGCTGTCGTCATGCCGCGGATTGGGGGAACAACACCGCGAGAGTTACATCAACGACATTCACTATGAAAGGTAGGGGGAACCATCGGCCGGGTCAACGCCCGAGGTCACGACACGCCGAACGGATACCTAAGTCTCAACTACCGATCGAGTGTTTCGACACGTTAGGAGTTGGCTCCACTGTCACCCTCAGGTGTACCCCCGAGGAAGTCATCGGGTGAAATCTGGTCGAGGAACTCCCGGAACTTCTCAACCTCGTCCTCTTGCTCATCTGGAACCTCGATACCGGCTTCCTCGAGAACACTTTCGGCGCCAAAGATGGGGGTACCTGTCCGCAATGCCAATGCAATCGCATCCGATGGACGGGCGCTGACCTCGGTGCCACCGGCAAATGCCAAGATCGCGTAGAAGACTCCGTCGCTGAGTTCGGTGATGCGCACCTGCTCGAGTTCGGCTCCCAATGCGCCGACTACGTCGCGTAAGAGATCGTGCGTAAGTGGTCGCGCCGGGATCACGCCCTGCTGGGCAAACGCAATGGCCGAGGCTTCATTGGCCCCAATCCAAATGGGTAAGAACCGCTCACCATCAATCTCACGAAGGAGCACGATGGGCTGATTGGAGGGCATCTCGACCCGAACCCCGACGACGTCCAGTTGGCGCATACGCCCACCCTAACCGCGATCGGTGAGGCAAGCATCCGTAGCCGGAGATCTGATGAACGATTCGAGCGTCCCCCTCAATCGCACGATCCAGAACTGTGCCTGCCGAGGCGGGACGTCAGCGGCTGAGTTCGGCTGCCAAGCCGGCCTTCACCAGCGCCGAATGCAATCGAACGCTCAGGGCCGCGAGCTGACGAATAGCATCATCGGCCCGTTGCTGACTCTCCGGATCGCGCTGGCGCAGCATGGGATTGACGACCTGCTCGACCAGCCCAACTTCACGATCTGCGGCGATTTTGAACGTACGCATGTGACGCGGTTCGATTCCGAATGCGGCCATCTCAGCCACCGTTGAAGCCACCGCCAGCGCATCGGCGTCGTAGTGTGCCCCCCGCTTGGTAATCAAGCCATAGCCCTCAACCTGGGTGAGCAACTCCTCGTCGAGTTGAGACTCGGCAAGTAACTCCTTGCGAGAGAGCCGAACCTCGGCCGATGAAGGACGAAACGACTCAGACGAGGGAAGCCCATCCGTCGACGCCAGCGCCCGCGGAACGCGCGGTCCCCCACCTGCGGCGCTGGGTTCAAGGCCTCGATCGATTGCATCGAGATTCTCTCGAATCACCTTCAATGGCAGGTATTGATCACGCTGACAGGCCAAGATGTAGCGCAAGCGTTCCAGATCAGCATGACTGAATTTGCGGTATCCGCTGGCGGTTCGCTGTGGGTTGATAAGACCTTCAGATTCCAAGAATCGAATCTTGGAAATCGTGACGTCATCAAAATCTGGACGCAGAATCGCCAGGACATCACCGATGCCCATGAGCCCACGCGATGAGGCAACCGCAGGCATTAGGACTCCTGGCCGTCTGTAAGAGCCGATTCGAGGTAGACGAACCGATACTTACCGATTTGCACCTCGTCACCGCCTACCAGCGTTTGACGTTCGATTCGATGGCGATTGACGTACGTTCCGTTGAGGCTGCCCGCATCGGCAATCTCCCAGCCACCTGAGGTCGTGTGAAGTTCGGCGTGGTGACGCGACACCGTGACGTCATCGAGGAACAGTTCACATTCAGGGGTGCGACCAATAACGATGACGGGGTCGGCGGGGTCGAGGACGAATCGTGAGCCCTCTGACGGCCCGCGCAACACCACAAGCATTGCCTGCCCCGAGGACAACTGGCCGACCGTGGTTTCGGTGACTGGTGGCATGGGCGCTGAGTCACCCTCATGTGCCACTCGAAGGCCAAGCACTCCGGTGCTAAAGGCCGGATCGTCACCCGGCAGCGCTGACCCACAAACCGAGCAGTACAGCGCCGCGTCATCGGCCGCAAAACCACACCTCGTGCACGTCTGACTCATGAACCCTCCCACATAGGTATGACGAGCGTACGATGACGCAGCCCGCAGCACAAGGGGTAACCCTCAACTAACGGTTTAGATTTATGGGGGACGATCGACGGCCGCGGACTGCGCCCGACCTATGCGGAGATGATGCCCTCGTAACCGGCTGCCGTGAGCAGGTCTTCCACGAGCGCGGGATCGGCGTCAATCTCAACGAGCCAGCCACTGCCGTATGGATCGGAGTTGATCGTCTCTGGGCTGGTTTCAACAGCGTCGTTTCTGGCGACAACGGTTCCTGTCAAAGGCGCGTAGATATCCGACACACTCTTCGTCGACTCAACCTCACCGCAGGGCTCCCCCGCCGTCACATTGGCACCAAGGGCTGGCAACGTGACGTAGACGATGTCGCCCAATGCGTCCTGGGCGTGATCAGTGATGCCGAAGCGCACGTGGCCCGTCGGAGTGACGCTGACCCATTCATGCTCGGCGGTGTAACGCAGTTCCGACGGGACGGTTCCGGACATCATTTACTCCTTGATCATGTGTTCGTCGTTACCGACATTACTCTTCACAATGCGTCGAGCTTGCTCAATATAAAGAAGCCCGGCCCACCAGTACAGCGCGGTCCCCCAGATTGCGAATGCCCATCCCAGCACTCGAGCAGCATCGGCGAGGGTGAGGCCAGTACCGGTAGCCGAGTCACCAAGCAGCAGGAACGGAAATCCCCACAGTAGGTTGAAGGTGGCAGCTTTACCGAGGAAGTGAACGGGCAATCCGGTGATCCCACGACGCTTAAGAACCGCCAAGACTCCCGCCAAGATGAGGTCGCGAGCTAGAAGTAGCCCCACCAACCACCACGGAATCGTCCCTCTGATGGCAAGTCCGAGCAACGTGGCTGCAATATAGGCGCGGTCCGCGAGCGGATCTAGTAACTGGCCTAGCCGACTGATTTGGCCGGTGGCTCGGGCGATTTTGCCGTCGAGCCAGTCCGTGATTCCGCTTATTGTCAGCAGGACAATCGCCCAGCCGTCTGCATGTGGCACGAGGATCAACCACAGGAAAAGCGGTACTCCAAGAAGCCTGGCAAATGACAGCATATTTGGGATCGTCAGGATGCGATCGGTCTGAACTTCGGTTTCCTGCACGTCCACAGTGCGTGACCCTACTCGCGCTCGACTGCGCCATCAGGCGTGGGATCGACCGGAGCCGGGGCTGCGATCCAATCCTGCGACTCCCAAACCGGGACATCCACAGATTCCGATGCCGGCTCAGTGACAGCCACAACGGCTTCACGTAACGTTTCTGGGCTCATAGCCGTTGGATCGGCAGGCGCTACAGCGGCCACTGGTGCAACCAGCACCTCAACATGTGTCCAGGGTGGAACCAAACTCGGGTCGACCGGTGGCGCGGCTACTGGTGAGATAACGGGCTCGACAGTCGGCACGGTAACTGGCGCGGCCTCAACGTGCCCCTGCACATGAGAGTGGGGCTGCTCGGGCGCAGGCTCCTGCGTGGGGGCGTGCTCGTCGTGCAGCGCTTCACCATGGGACTCTGCGTGCTGGTGGGCGGCGGCATGTTTTCCATGCTTGCGTGCAACGGCGGACCGCCAGATCGCAACACCCCCTAGCAGGATGCTCAAAACCCCCAGTCCGACGGCGATCCAACCCGCACGCCACACCCCTGGGACATCCAGTGACACGACAATGTTGGCCTCGATACCAGCCGTTCCATCGTCGTTCATCACCACACTCGTGTCGTGGCTACCTGTGGCCGCCGGGATTGATGCATGTGCTCCACTGGCCTTTTGATGCCACATGGACTGACTACTCGGTGGCGGCGGCGTCTGACTGCCTGGCACCTGCCGGGTTCTGACCACCCCACCGGAGGTCAGATCCACAACGACGTCATAGGGCGCACCCGTGAGATAGGTGTCTACATCCGATGCCGCCGCCGATCCTATGAACAAGGACCGCCCCGTGGGGGAATTGGCGCTCAGATGAAGGGTGCCAACGGAGGCGGGAATCGGCATGTTGCTGGCATCTATCCGGATGTTCTCGATCAGGAGGGCGGCCCCTGTCACCTTGGTTGTGGCGGCCGGAGTTGATACCGACTCATCTGAGCCGAACAGGGAAAGTACGCCTGCACCTCCCGCTGAAACTGCCAGCCCGAGCAGGATCAACACGATCCCCAGGAGCAAGAGCAGCCAGCGCTTCATACGCCCCACGTTAGTCGCGCTAGACCGCTGATGCTGCGCGCGACCCGCCAACCCCACTACGGTTGGAACGTGATAGATGCAGCGACACTCAAGTCACGGTGGGTGGAAATCCTCGACGAACTTGAATCGGTGTCGCGCGCAGCGTGGCTCGCCATGTTCGATGGTCGAATCCAGAGTGTTGAGGGCGGTGTTCTCACTCTCGATTTCTCCGACGCCACTAAATTCGCCGGCGTCCATGAGTATGAACGCGATAGTCGCAGCGCATCGTTTGTTGCCGCATTGGAGGCAAGTATCACCGCAGTCACAGGTGAACGTCTGAACATTGTCCTGTCGCATGCCCTCACCCATCAACCGCCCTATCCCGCTGCCTGCGCGCCG
Organism: Actinomycetota bacterium; assembly: GCA_947455705.1. GTDB lineage: Bacteria > Actinomycetota > Actinomycetes > S36-B12 > CAIYMF01 > Longivirga. The sequence goes on from CANGPO010000011.1 coordinate 32,211, forward strand.
GATGAGTTCAGTGACTAATGCTCATAACCGGTTAACTCGGGTGACGAGTTGGTCGTCGATAAGCCAAGCTGCATCTGCGGCAAGCAACGTCGTCATTGAGTTGGCAATCACCGTATTCATCGGGCTTGTCGGGCTCGGTCAATGGACCATCCGCTACGCGGCGCTCGTCACCGTGATGTACCTCGTGCGCTCAGCCCTCAGCGACGTCCTACTTGCCGATGATGCGCCGACCGGCGCTCTTCGCGATGACACCCGCACCTCATCGCTCATGGGCTTGGTCTTGACCATCGGCGTCACCGTCAGCATTGCATGTGCAACTCTGGCAGCAGCGACCCATGACGTCAGTTGGTTGATTGTTGGATTGGCTATGCCCGCGGTGTTGGCTCAGGACTTGTTGCGATACATCGGTTTTTGGTCGCTCGAGCCCCGCCTTTCGGCCACCATGGATCTGATCTGGCTGGCTGTTTCACTCATCAGCATCGCCGTCATCGCGAACACGAAGTCGGTGACGATCGGAATCGCCGCGTGGGGTGTGGGTGCGCTGGTCAGCGCTGGATGGGGACTACTGCACACCGGAATACGGCCCTCATCACCTCGTACGGCCATCGGCTGGTGGAGTGCGAACCGCTCACTGGGAGTTCCCACACTGCTAGATACGTCGATGTATTTGTTGGGCAATCAAGGCTTGTGGTTTTTTGTGGCGGCAGTCGCCGGGGCTCAGGTACTCGGTGAGTTGCGGCTGGCACTACTCCTGGCCAATCCAGCTCTGCTGGTGTATCTGGCGGCCCAGACAATACTGGTACCGACCATCACACGCGACGGAGCGACTCGTCGTCATTTACTCACCTACGTTGGCATCGCCATCATTGCCGGTCTCGTGCTTTTCATCACCGCAGCCGTCATCGTCTTGCCGATTCTGCGACACGTCGGTTCGATTACTGCGACGACCTCGTCCACGTTGGTGTGGCTCACAACCTGTTACGTGGTGGCTAGCGCGCCGTATGTCATCACCGCTTCGGTGTTACGAGCGAAACGACACGGCGCAGGATTTCTCACCATGCGGGCCATCACGACAACGATCACGCTCGTTGTTGCCATCATCGGTGTGTCGACATCGGGTGCACAAGCTGCGATGGCAGGGCTTGCCCTCGGCACCGCGTGCGCGGCCGCTGTTGGGTTATGGCTTGCGACACGGTGGCTTTCCACGGCCAGCGCCAGCCAGTCAACGGTCTAGCCAACGGCCGACCTCGGACGCTGCACTTAGAGTTTGTGCGCCAACACAATAAAGGTCGGTGTCAGCGACAAGGCTGCATGCAACAGCTGATCTGGGACCCCCGCCAGCGATGACGCTTGTCCCGGTAATTTTGCTAGTTCGCGACGGGCCACGTCACCGGTCACATCCGTCACCACCAATCCGGCTGATGAGATTGCGTTGAGAAGAGCGCCTCGACTCAAGGGATCAACGTCATACCACTCCCCCTTGCCCGTGGCCTTGACGAGCCGATCCGCGGTGCGTTGCGGAAGCCAACTCAACAAGGGCAGCCCGTAGTGCGCTTCTACAAGCCGGTACTTGTTCGGAATCGCGATGTAAACCCAGCCACCAGGCTTCAACACGCGATGAATCTCACGCAGATAGGCGCGCTGTTCGGCTGCATGGCCCACGTGTTCGAGCACGTGATTCGAAACGACGAGGTCGAACGTTCCATCCGCGTGCGGAAGTTGAGCGCTGTCTAACAGGACAAACTCATAGCCGTGCGTCGTTTGCCGTTCGTCGACACGATCCACCCCGATGACAGCACCTGACGTGCCGACATAAGTGGCCAACTCTTGCGCGATGTAGCCAGACCCACATCCGTCGTCAAGAATCGTCGTCCCATCAAGCTCGACGACGCCGCTCAGAACGTCCGCGATCGCCGCTGCCTTGGCCGCTCGACTCGCAGGATCGGAAATGACGTGGGCTTGGCGCACTCCCGGAGCGACGGCCCGCCGTGTCATCGACTCATCCTGGGACAAAGAACCGTCGCGCGATGCGACCGGGCGTAGAACTTCAGCAAGGTACTGATTCCACGCAAGGTCCGCGTCAACAGCCGTCACGGCTCGGCTCCAGCGGGTTACGTCTTCGGCCGTAACTGCGCTCAACGCCGTCTCCCACGCCCGCACGTCGCCGGCCGCAACAATCAACCCGTTGACGTCGTGAACAACCCCAGCGGTTAACGCCGGAACATCACTGACGATGACTGGTAACCCGTATGTCTGCGCCAGCGCTGTGTTTTGCGATCCGGTCGCCTCTAGATACGGAAGCACCGCGGCATCATGGGTTGAGAACAGATGGGTTACATCCGAACCCGCAACGTATCCCGTTTCGTAATCGACCCGACCGCTCAGCGACGGCCGCTGAGCCATGAGGCGAAGTCGGGCGTCGAGATCGTCGTCCCAACACTCACCGCGGATCGTCACCGTGACCGACGTAGCGGACTCCATTGCGTCAAGCAGAAGCTCGAGACCCTTGTATGGCCGAATGAATCCGAACGCGAGGAGTCGCACGGATCCATCAGTTGCACGAGTCGCGCGAGAATCCGAATTACTCTGCTCCGACGAACGAGCCGGCCCGTGCGGTGCCAGTGGCACCAACCGAATCTCCGCGTCAGGTAAGTGCTTACGTGCCGAGGACTGTTCAGATTCGCTGTGCACGATCACCGCATCGACGACCCCGCGAAAAGCATCGACGGCGCGATCCTGCAATGAACTCGACTCATGCGATGTGACGTTGTGGGCGATCAGCACGCGGGTTGGCGCCGTGGTAGCGCGCGATGCACTCGTCAACAGGCTCCGGTAGGCAGGGACCTGAAACGGGTTCGAATGAGCCACCACAATCAGATCAGCGTTACGCGCCTGCTTCCCCGCCCGCCACCACGAACTCGGGTCGTACCAGTTCAGCGACCGATGCACCGGTACCGACAATGGAACCTCCTGCGCCCCATCCGGAACCACGAGTTCGCCGGGGTAAAGACGCGATGGGTACTGCGAGTCCCAGGAAATAACGGCAACGTCATGGCCGGCTCGGGACAGTTGTCCAGCCAGTTCAGTGGTGTGCTGGGCAATTCCACCCTTGAACGGGTGGGTTGGGCCCACGACGACGATTCGCATTGTGAGGAGCCTATCCTGCGCTCAACTGGCGTGCCGGCAACGCTAGGTTCCCTGATCAACTGTCACGACAGGGGGCTGATGACCTACCCTGAATGCAATCTTGGCTTTGGAGTATCGCGTGACCACACTGATCATTCAGATTCCGTGTCTGAACGAGGAAGAGCAACTGCCGACCTTGCTGTCTGCGTTGCCTCGCCACATAGACGGATTCGACAAGGTCGAATGGCTCGTCATCGATGACGGCTCAACTGACCGCACCCTGGACGTCGCGCGCGAGTATGGGGTCGACCACATCGTGCGGTTAACCCACAACAAGGGGCTCGCTAGCGCTTTCCAAGCCGGCCTTGATGCGTGCCTGAAACTCGGCGCAGATGTCATTGTGAACACCGATGCTGACAACCAGTACGACTCGTCGGCGATCCCCGCTCTGGTAGCCCCCATTCTGTCTGGCGAGGCAGACATGGTTGTGGGCGATCGCGACGTGAGCAACGTTGCAGAGTTCAGCGCTATCAAGAAGTTTCTGCAGAAGGCCGGAACGCGCGTCGTCCAGTGGGCATCTGGCACGGATGTGCAGGATGCCACTAGCGGCTTTCGCGCGTACAACCGAGAGGCGGCGCTTCAACTCGTCGTCGTCACGAAGTTCACGTACACACTCGAGAGCCTCATCCAGGCCGGTAAGAACCTTGTCGCGATTAGCAATGTGTCAGTTCCACGTAATGACGTGGCACGCCCTTCACGGCTGTTCAACTCGACCGGCTCGTATGTTCGCCGCAACTCGCTGTCGATCTTCCGGGTGTGGGCCGGCTACGAGCCGCTACGCCTGTTCTGGAGTGCGGCTCTCGTTTTAGTGATTCTGGCCGCGATTTGCTGGCTTCCGTTCATTGTTTCAGCCGTGACGAATTCGGGTGGGGGTCACCTTCAATCCGTGATTCTGGGATCTGTCTTCCTTATCGCCGCCGTTCAGATGTTTAGCTTGGGCGTCCTGGCCGACCTGATGGCATCTACCCGGGTCGTCAGCCAGCGCACCCTTGAGCGGGTACGGCGAATCGAGCTAACGCTCGGCGTCGAACCATCGCACTACGAACGTGTGGATCCCTCACTACACCGCGACGCTGCCAGAGGCAATTCGGGCGATCAACTTTCGAGTGAAACCACAGTGATTCGGTAGCTCTTCTCGAACGTCTTGTTCGGTGCAGAGTCCAAGGTTCGCCAGTAAAGAGGCGTGGTCTGGTTGATGACTGAATCACGAACGACTGTCGACGGAACCGATGGTTCAACGTTGACGCTGATGATGTGCCAGCCCGTGCGGGCCGCCCAATCTTTCACATCCTCGATGGCTCGCTGTGCCTTCGGACCAGCAAAATCCTCGGTGCGAACCACGGGTACGTCACAGAACATCCGTAGCGTCGTCTGAAGTGATCCGGCGTAGCCACCGGTGATCAGGACAAATGTGTGGTCTCGATCGACCGTCTTCTTAGCGATCGCATCACATGTACGATCCAGCATCGTCCCGATCCCGTCATATTGACGCACCAGAGCAACCGGCTTCGTGGTCGTCGCCGTCGGGAAAACGAAGCAGGCGACGATTACAGCGGCCACGACGGAACGCACGACTAGGCCAAATCCGCTTCTGGGCACAAGGCTAGTGACGCGGGCCGCCGCGAAGGTGGCCAGCAGAATCAGAACCGGATAGCCGAGCATCAGCAAATGACGAGATGCCCACAACTGATCGGGTGTGATGTGCCACGCCCAGAAGTAGAGCGGTAACAGCACACCGAAACTCCCCAGCACTGGCGTCCACGCGTCTCGGTCTTCGGATCGTGAGCGCACCGCAAACCAGATCAGGCCAAGTACAGCCATCGCCAGGAGGAACCACCCGAAGTACCAGGCGGTTGAAACAGTGGTGAGTTCGTCATAGGTGCGCGCCTGATCAGGAACTTGCCCATTCATCACCTGGACGAGAGACACCTCGTGCTGGTAGCCGTCCTTGAGGTCAAGCGTGAGCCGAACCTTTTCCCACAACGGACGTGAGGTGAGAAAAAGAAAAGCAGCGACAAAGACCCACGTGACTGTCGAGTAGACAACATCCTTATGGGTCTTCGTGCGATCGGAAATCCAACCTCGGATGGTGATGACGTTATTCGCGCATCGCGTTACCACGAACGCGCCAATAATCAGGCCGACAGCCTCTGACATCGTTTCCCAGCGCAGCCGGTAGAGGTATTCCGGAGTGGTCACCGAATACACACAGATTGCGATCAAGGGCACGACGGCCGCGGGCAATGCAATGCGGTACGCGGCGTCACGTACCTGCCCGGGTTCATGATCTGATGCCACGACCCATATCCCTGCGGCGAGAACGGCCACTAAACCGCCAACCGCGACGCCGTCGAGACGAGCGAAGGTCGTCGCACCCATCGTTGCAGCGGCAAGTGCTGCCAGTCTGGGATCCGCCTGCGATAGCGCTTTAGTCAGGAGGGCGAGTCCACCAAACAGCAGGATCATCGTGATGCCCTCGCTGAAGGCACTGCGCGCCACATACAGGGTCGGAAGCGCGATCGCCATCAACAGTGGTGGCACCACCGCCCACCACCCAGGTAGAAACCGACGCGCCCAGGCGAACAGAGCAACCAGCGCCAATCCCGTGAGAATCGCGTTACCCCACATCAGACCCATCGGTCCGAAAATGTGTTGGAAGTGTCCAAGCAGAATCGGCAGCAGCGGGCCACCCTGCGACAGAATGCTGCCGGGCCAGATTTGCACATACGCGTAGCCGGCCCCTGTGAGCCCCGGCACGGCTCTGGTTATGTCAGCCGTACCCGCGTCGAGCGGGAATGAATTATGCGACCCGAACCATTTCGCTGTCGTTGAGTAGAAGCCTGGATCGCGTTCGACAACAAACCACTGCCCGGCTGTGATGCAGCAAAACACGGCGAACGCCACCGCGCCGAGCCAGACCGAAACCACCACTGATACGTCGCGATCAGATGTCTTGTCAGCGCCAATCCGAGGCGCACATACGTACCGACCCACGAATCCAGCCGCCGCGATAGATGCAACTACTGCAAGCCAACCCGGAAGGTGAATCAGGGCGCATGCAATGGCTGTGACACCGTAGACGGCGATTCCGGGCGCAATGATGTCCGGCGATAGCGCAAGCCAACGCCGGATGCGACTCACTGAACGCTGCGCAGTGAGCGTCACATCGGCGGTTGAAGTGGCTGACACGCGCCAAGACTACGTCCTGAACCGTCCACGATTGGCTACGACTCGACAACGATCCCGAGCGTGCACGTGGACTACGTGATGAGCGGCACCGTTGGGTAACGCACCAACACCTTGTGCTTGGACGATCGAGGTGCGAACCACCGATTGTTCGACCACGTGTTCGTGGGTCTCGACCACGACGCCACGGGGCCGTAGAGACCGCAATTCGCGTGATATTTCACGCCGAATGTGTTGTTGATGAACCGAATACTGGTGTTGGGGCGTTCGGACGGCAGATTGCCTAGGTAGACGCAGTACGAGCCACCGTTGAACTGGTTCGAATCAATGATCCAATCCGAGTTTCCGCCATAGGGATTTTGTGGATACACAGACAGAGCCGATGAGCAGTTGTGCGTACCACAGCCAAAGACGTTGTTGATGAGGCGAACACGACGGGTACCGCCGAGAGTGCCTGCCGCCGACGCATGATTCGACGTGCTGTTAGAAAAACCGTCGAAGTACGAGTTAGTAACCGACATTCCGGTAGTGATGACGATGCCGCGTTGCGTGCTGTGGACGTTGACGTGGTCTAGACGCACTCCCGTCCCGCCATAGAACGCACGGTCAGGATGTTTGCCGGGCAGAGCTCCGATCTCAACGTACTGGAGCTTGAGCCCCCTAAATTTTGTACTCTGCCGGACGGCGTAGAAGTCATTGCCAGCAAGGATTCGCGAGCGCCGAATGGTCACGTTGTTGGCCATGATCGTCAGGGCGTGGTTGATCGACTTTCCGTCAATCACCGTTCCGCTTCGTGTAATCGTGTACGGACCTTTGTAGACCGTGAGATGACTGATCCCTGAGGCGGCCCAACCGGTAGAGCGTGTGGTTGGGAGGACCCGTGCGACGACAACCGCTGGCGCAACGACTGCGCGACTAGCGATCGCAGCAGATGTTGACGGCGAGGGCGACACCTGCGCATTGGCGACAGATGAACCCGATAGTGCAATGGTGGAAAGGGCGATGATGGACGCCCCACTGACAATGGCCGTTCTCGTTAATGCACGGTGCACGGACTACCCCCGACTCAGACGAACGTTTTGGCACGTGGCCACCTTCAGCCTCTCACGGAAACGCAGATGCTCGGTTACATACCAGTGCAGGCCGCGGTCATTTACCCGGAACAACGAGCACCCCGTCCCGAGGCTGCCCTGGGTCAGCCCAACGATTGTTCGACCACACATTGCCCGCGCTCCATGACCATGAAGCCAAGGGCCCATACACCCCACAATTCGGGCTGTATTCGGTGCCAAAGTAGTTACCCGTCACGTTCAGATTCGTATTGGGCGATTCACCCGCGGCTGCATTAAAGCCCATGTAAAGGCAGTAACTTCCGCCGTTGAATCGATTCCCCGTAATGATCCAGTTGGTGTTCGGACCTTGCTCGGGATAGAGACTCATTGCAGACGAACACAGGTGAGTCCCACAACCCAAGACGCTGTTACTAATGACCACGTTATGCACGTTTCCCGAGGAGCCAATGGCCGATGCGTGATTCGCTGAGGGATTATCGAAATCGTCCACATACGAATTCACCAGCACCATCCCGTCGGCTGCAGACACGCCACGCTGTGTGCCGTGAATGAACACGTGATTCATCACAAGATTCGGCGCAGGATGCACCGCTCGATCTGGATGGGCACCAGCTACCGCAGTGATCTCGACGTGATCAAGTGTGAGACCACAGCCGTCGGCCGTTTCGTACAGAGCAAAATTGCCCGTCGGCGCCTCGATCCGTGAACGAGTGATCGTCACATTCGGAGCATCGATGACCAACGCCCCTCGAATGAGTTTCCCGTCGATGACGGCTCCGGGTGTAGTCACGGTCAGTGGTCCGTTGAACAACGACAGAGCGGACAGCCCCGCTCCCATCCACCCCGTAGTTTGCGTCGTGGGCAACGTGGATGGTCGGCCACTCACGGCCACGAGACCGAGGTCGCTAGGAGGCGAGGACGCGCAACCGCGACCTGGCAAAGCCTCAGGTGTTGGAACGACAGCCGGTGGCGCGGATGGAGACGACCGCGAGGGGCTCGGCTGCGGCCATGTAGCTGGTGGCGGATTCACCCATGGAACTGCGCTAGCTGTGGCAGCTGGTGTCGGTTGAGTGAGCTGTTGCCCTTGCGTTTCCTGCACGGCCACAGTCGATTGCTCGTTCACCGAACTATCGCTACGTGATCCCAAAATACCGGCTACGGCGTTTCTCACTGCCTTCGCGACGTGCACGATCGCCGTCTTAACCTTCGAAACGAGGCTTATGCCGTTGGTCTGCGCAATGGGCGTCGGAATCTGAGTTGCAGACGTGTCCGGCACCTCAGAGCTACCCACCTCCGGTGTTGGTTGAGCAACACCCGGCTGGGTCGTCGCCGAACTACCAGATTGAGCCTGCGCCACCGAGTCGTCGTTGGGGGCGAGGACTGCGAGAGCAACCACCCAGGTAAGGGCCAAAACAGCGACGGTCACAAGCGAGACAACGACGATTGGCCTACCGGAAATGGACGCATACCACCCACGCATGCGATCCATTTTTCAACATTAACACGGCTTCCGCCGGTTCACCTCGAGTGAAGATCCACCGTGGCCAACACCTGCGACATGCCGTTACCTCGGGCCTACGCTCAGTTACCCGGAACGACCAGTGTGCTGTTCTGCGATCGCCCGGGAGCTACCCAGCGATTATTCGTCCATACATTTCCGGCGCTCCACGACCACGACGCCAATGGTCCGTATACACCACAATCTGCGCTGTACTTCGTCCCGAAAGTATTGCCGGTCACGCGGATGCCGGTATTCGGAGATTCGCCAGCTTCAGGGGTGTAACCGAGGTAGAGGCAATAACTTCCCCCGTTGAAACGGTTACCCGCAATCGTCCAGTTGGTGTTTGGACCCTGCTCTGGGTAGGCACTCATCGCCGACGAACATAAGTGCGTCCCGCATCCCAGCACATTGTTGCTAATGATCACGTTGTGAACATTGCCTGACGAGCCGACTGCGGACGCATGATTGATCGACGGGTTATCAAAATCGTCGACGTAGGAATTCACCAGGACCATGCCGTTCGAAGCTGAGACACCACGCTGCGTTCTATGAATCAGAACATGATCGGCTGTGAGATTTGCCCCAACAGCAACCGCACGATCTGGGTGTTGACCGGACTGTGCAGCGATCTCGACATACGAAAGAGTCACGCCCGAGTAGTTGGCCGGTTGGTGAAGCGCGTAATCAGTTGATGTGGCTAGGATGCGAGATCGTTTGATAGTCACGTTATTCGCCTCGATGAGCAGCGAACCCCTGATGTCATACCCGTCGAGGACGACCCCGTTGGTGGTGATGGTGAGCGGCCCGCGATACGGCCGCAGGGATTCGATGCCCGACGCAACCCAGCCCGTCGTGCTTGGCGACGGCAATACGCCAGTCGAAGCCGGCACGGAGCGAGACCTCAACGAGGAGCCGACCGCGGCCACGAAGTTCACGTCCACGAGATAGCTCGTCGACGTTGATCGCGTGGGTCGTTGTCCGTGGTTGAAGCCGTACTTGCCGGCCCCCGCCACGGTCACGATTGGACCGTGAGCCTGGGTGCGAACAAACGCTCCTCTGACCACGGAAAACGGACCGCTGCTAACTCCGTACGTAACGGTCAAAGTTGTGTTCGGTTTGACTGCGAGGGAATCGGCAAGCATCGCGATCTGCCATCCATGCGTGGACTCGCGGGTAAACGTGACCTGCCGCAGCAGTGTCCCGGAACTCGACCACAAACGACCAACATGCTTGTTCGACGCGGAACCGGACGCTTTGTAGAAGCGAATGGCGCTGATCCGACCGCTCGTTCGGACCGTGAATGTGGTGCCCAATTCCGCCGACGTGTGAGTGGAGCCGCGGGACACCGACGCCGGTACCACGGCACCGTACATGGAAACACCCGCGGGTTGGAAAGTCGCCGCGGACACCCGCGCCGCTGTCTGCACCCCGCGGCTGACCTGTGTAGCGTCAAGGGCGGACCTGCTAGACACCGAAACGGTCGATGCGAAGGTTGGCGACCCTAGAGTCACGAGCGACGTCGCCAGAATGCTTGACGCAATCACCGAACGGCGTAGCGAGCGGATGTTCATGACGTCCCAACTTTGAGAGTGAAGATGGGAATAGCGTCGACACCACGTTGGGCCGTCTTGACGAAAGCACCCCGCGCGCGATGACTTTCATACGAACGGCCGACCTCGTGGTCGTTACGGGTTAACTCACTCAGCCCAACAACTCAAAGGGGGTAGTCACCCTCGGTCATTCCCTGGCCAGGGAGCTTGGAAAGTTCGTTCGCCTGAACCGCGGTTACGACGTGGCGAACTCGCGTTCCATATCGGCACTTTGCTTGATCACGTTGGCGATGACGATCAGATTCGTCAGCAGATTCGTGGACGCAGATGTGGGATTGATCGCCCCGGCACCGATCTGGTCGATGGCGGCTACATCAATCCACTCGAAGGTCAACACTGGCTCGAGCAAGCTCGGTTCTTGTCGCCACTTCTGCGCTACCGCGCTGGCAAGATCAAGGGCTCCCGCAGGCGGTGCTTCCTTTCCCGCATTTACTCGTTGATCGATCTTCCTACGGGCACCTTTGGCAAAACTCTTTGCCCTTTCGAGCCGAGCCAGCGAAGAAGGATAAGCCAACGATGCAGGCGTTCGATCCGGGTCCACGATGGAACCGTGAGCCAGACCCATCGCTGCCAGCGAGGGCTCCATGCGCTGAAGCACTCTGGAAAAAATGCGCGAATCCCGCCTTTGCTCGAAGGACAGTCCGCGTCCCCACTCCAAGTAGGGCAGCGATGCGAATGGCAGCAGGATCGGCCTGTGGTGAGATGAAACAGAGAAGTCGGCACCAGCCCATCGCTGGAAGCGGCCAAAACAGTAGAAATCTGCCAGTGATCGTCGCCAGTTGCTTCCGTAAGACAGCAACTCCTGGTAAATCCGCTCATCGGTGGCCGAGCGGGCTTGGTCGAGAGCACCTGGCACAAACAGAGCCGGTTGAACGCTCTGATTGGAAAAGACCCAAAAGCGACTCACGATGGATGTGCGCTTGCGGGTAACTGATCCGGACACAGCCACTGGGCCGTACAGCGGTCGCCCATACTCGCCATTGTTACCGTTGAAACGGGGCCTCGGCTCGGTTTGAGCCTCGACCCAATCCAAGACCGCAGTTGCTACGGGTCCTGTGAGCGCATCATGCGCATTCGCTGATCGCAACACATTCGACCAAGCTTCGTCGATCCCGATCTGGCGGATGTCACGCAAGTCGACAAAGTCGTGTTCTGTGCCGATCGTGTGCGCAATGTCGTCAGCGATGATCCAGTCGGGATCTGTCGGCTGACCAATGGTGAACATGCGGGATCTCAGTCGATTCTCGGCGGAAAGTGCCGAGACCAAGCCTCGACTATCCAATCCGCCGCTCATCTCAACGCTCAAGGTTCCGCCATGACGATCGGCAGCACCGTTAACGAGGCTGCGCATCACGTCGATTCCCTGCTCGACGGCCAACTCATCTGATACTGGCGCGGCGGTGTGGATATGGATCACGCGTTGCATGTCCAGGTGCCCGTCCCGCAATTCGGCGCGATGGCCTTCAGACAACTTGCGCACCTCAAGGTAGGGCGATCGGGCGCTGTCAAAGTTGCCCACGAGCGAGAACCCTTGAACAGCTTCGTGATCGACCGACACTCGCTCGAGCAAAGCAAGTGCCGTAACGCTATTCGACACCGCAGCCCCGAATGACGTACGACGAACATAAAGTCCCGACAGGCCACACACGTCGGTGTATGCCTCGATCGGTGCGCCCAGCGTCCGTCTCACGACAATCGCCAACGGCGAGGCAAGCTCGCGAAGGACTGAATCCCCACTCCTAAGGCGTGCGAGCAGGCTCGGCCCGTCTACCGAATCCCCATTGAGATAGGCCGGCGACATGGACAGTAGAAAGGCGAAGGTTCCCTCGGCACTCGGGGCAAGGTCGTACTCATGGGAGATCCCCGCAGCTAAGACCGTCTCGTTACCCGATTGGTCAACGAGCACATCGCTCGAATCGAGCGCGAGATCCTCAGAGGTAGAAACGAGTGCTTTCGTAGCTCTCGCGACGATCGCTGCGCGACGATCCGGCGTCACTGCCGGATCGAACGTGAGCGCAAGAGTCCGTCGCATATCGTCGAGTGTAACGGGGAGGGCTCGTTCACCCCACCGGTGCAGACCATAGGTTAATGACTCAAGTGTCAACACTTATGCACCAAATCGGCAGCGCAGGAGTCGGCAAAAACCGCACTCCATGCACCCGATTACCGCGTCCGGCCCGGGTAATCGACACTGCAAACATTTCAGACTTTGAAACGTACGATGATCATGATGTGCGCGCATCTCGGCAAATGCACTGCGCTACAACGTCTTTCAGCATTTCTGTCAAACTAATGCTGACTCGCCTAACATGCGGATTGGACGAGCGCCTAAACATGTCAACAAATCTTCCTCATATGGAGACACTTCACTCTCATACTGATCCACATCATGAGTCGACCATGACTCATCCGAGAAAGGATCCCCCCATGGGTGAGAAAATCAAAGGCCTCCTGCCGCTAGCGCTTGTAGCGGCTGTCCTTGTTTTCATCTGGATTATGTTCACTTCAAATGTCAGCCTCGGCGGAGACTTCATGTGGGTCACTCCCGCAGCGTTCGTGACCTGGGGTTTCTACTTCGCCGCCGGAACGGGTACACCCGGGTTGGTTAAGTCAGCGGCAGGCGGCGTGATCGGCAGCATCTTCGGTCTGGCCCTGATGCTGATTGCTCCCAACCTTTCCAGCATGCCGAGTTCAAGCGGCCTGTCTCTCACCGCTGCGGTTTTGGCCTTCCTTCTGGTGGTCGGAATTGCACTTGGCGACTGGTGGTACGTACCCGCAGCATTCGGTGGCTTCGCTTGCACTGTCTTTGCCTGGGCACTTACTCAATATGCAGGAGCCCCAGTCATGGTCTGGATTTCGACCGCCGTAGCTCTTGTCCTGGGCAGTGTCTTCGGACTCGTCCACACCAAGGTAGCCGGAATGATGTCACCGAAGTCGTAACCCGATTTACGCGTGATCTATCGGGGCACACCACTTCTGCGTTTCGGCGACCCTCCGGTCAGCCAATATCGAGGCCATACATCGTCATCAGCGGATCACTGATGAGTTCGAGGCGTTCTCCGTCGGGTCCGCGAAAGTACAGTGACGAGCCTGACTCGTGCATGTACTCCACACCCGCCGCATCAAGACGTTGTCGAGCCGCTTCCCACTGCTCTGGAGCGATCGCTATTGCAATGTGGTGAATGCCACCGAGCACCTCTTGATACTCGCCCAATGGAACACCTGGTAGATCGAAGTAGGCGAGCGTATTGCCGTTGCCGAGGTCAAAGAAGAAGTGCGACGAGCCGCGGTAGTCCCGGTTTTCGTAGATCTCAAGCACCGGGAACCCAAGTAATCCGTCATAGAACTGGATCGTGCGCTCAACATCTGAACTGATAAGTGCGACGTGATGGACCCCACGGCTCGTGCCAGCAGGTCGCTCAGATCGCGGCTTTACGTACTCAGCGATGAGCTCACGACGACGAGTGGTCAATCGCTCAAGTTCCTGGCCTTGAACGCCATGTTCCGTCATTGGACACTCCTATTTCGGTCGTGGATGAAAACCAGAATCCTTCGGTCACGCCGTACCAGCAGAGCAAGAACAACGGAGCCAACAGGCATCACATTCGCGGGCTGTAGTCCCAGGAAGAAACGCGTAGATCACAGATGCGTACAGCGACCTCACTATCGATCCGACTGGCCAGCCACGTGGCTAGTGGTGTGTCTGACTGTCCGTAACGCTGGACCAGCCGGTTAAGAACCAACTCCACCCGGGACCGGTCGTTGACGAGCTCTGCGCGACCCGTTCCACGCACTCCCCTATAGGGCGGCGCGTCTGGCGAAACCTCCCAACCAACCTGGTCATCGCGGCGAATCCTCTTAGCCAGCACTGACTGATCTTGTGTGGCGCACCAGAGCGCTCCGTCGTCGTACTCAAACCAGACAGACTGAACCAGCGGACCGCTGTTCCCAGAAGTAGCCAGCCGCAAGGGCACAACGGTGTTGGTAAACCACAACTCAATGTCTGGCGTGGCCCATGGTCCTGAAAACACGTCGAAGGTCATGGGACGAGCCTGCCAGACGGACGCCGTTTGGACATCATCAAACCCACACTCAGACGAAGTCGATTGAAAGATCTCGGCTCTGAACTCAGCTCACGCGCGCGAGATCGCGTCGGGTATACCGCAGATGTGCCCATTCCTCTTCCACAATCACGCGGATGCAGTCGCCGACGGTGGGGCGCCATTCGCTCCCCCATGGGTCCTGCCGCTCCGCGGCAAGCAGTTCCGGCGTGGCAGAGGCTAGGAAGTCTGTGACCATCTGCTGGCGCTCGGAGCGTACGACGAGAACTTCTTCATACGTTGGAACATCCACGCGAAAGATCGACATGTCGAAGCCCATACCCTCGGCACCGGTGAAGATCTGGCCAATCTCATGGAAAGGCTGAGCAATGCCGAGTATCGCCCCGCGCAGCCATGCATCGGTAGCCAGGATGAGGTGCCGCAGAGTCTGAGCTAGCGACCACTCGTCCTCAACGTGCACATCCACAAGTTCGATGGGCGTGCCGTCAATCGTCGTCTGCCACGCAGCCTGCACAGCGACCCAGCCCTCACGCAGGCCCTCTGGTGTCTGGGCCTTCTGCAATTCACGTCCGGGGAACTGACGGTTGAGTTCGGCGTCAACAAACGGGACGACGTCGACACCGTTGACGAACAGGCTGCCGAAGAACAGGTCGTGACTGTCAATGTCGAGCCCTTGCACATCAACACTGCGCATCGTCACACCTGTGAGATCGGAGTATCGAAACGAAGCATTCTTGAAGCTTGTTCTCGCGAAGGACGCGCCTTCGAACTCATCTGTGCCGGAATACGTTGTCATCGATCCATTATCACCAACATGGTCTCGCAACTGGTGATCGACATCCATCCATGGAGAGCGCCGACCGAGATCGCTGATTGAGGTTCTTGCGAACTTACTGGGGCTTGGATTGATTGGAGCGACGGTACAAGAAGTACGAGATTCCACCCATCACAGCCAGTCCTGCAGCCAGTCCTGCGAGCGCAGCAAACGACGCATCTTTAGTGATGAACGTCTTGACCGCCTCGTAGCCAAAGAATCCCGCCAACAGCGGGCCCACGTTCTTGTTGCCCATGACTGAATCCGGATGTTTCGTCGACCAGTACACCAGGACGCCCGCGATAACGATGCAGATGAGCGATAAGAGCATGTACATACTTCGCTTACCTTTCAGATTTCGCGTTAAAGCCGAATAAACGCAATTGTGACGACCATACTTGTACGTAACTGCCGCAGATGACCGGAGGAGCAATCTCCGACTGCGTCAACCCCTACGGCGGTCAGCAATTTTCAGCGACGGATCCCGACGAAACGAACACACCAAGTGACAAACCCGCGGGAACAAGCCCGAGTTCTTCACTTGGTCGGCTGACAGGACCCGTCGACTCGCTCACGCGAGTCTCCTCCCAAATCCTGACGACCCACACGTGACCAATAGAAAAACCCGGGGGATCAACCCCGGGCTTTTCTATTGGTCGGGCTGACAGTGTGCTGTTTCAGGACATATTTATCGCATGTTTCACGTCATCCTTATCACTTTCGAGGCACGGTTGGGCCAGCCTGCCAAGCATGTCCAAGCAGCGCGTCATCGTCGAAGCAGTCCTAGCCGGCAAGTCTCAACGCGAGGTCGCCCGCCTCTACGGCGTCAGCCAACCTCGCGTTAGCCAGCTCGTTGCAGCATGGCGAACCGGAGGCTGGCCAGCCCTAGAACCCCAATCCAGACGACCCAAAACCAACCCCAACACAACACCACAAACAACCATCGACCACGTCCTTGCCCTACGCCAAGAACTCCTCGACTACGGCGCCGACGCTGGCCCCCACTCCATCGCCAACGCACTAGAAGACACCATGGACCAGCCACCCTCAGTAACCACAATCTGGCGGATCCTCACCCGAGCCGGCGCCATCACACCCGAACCACGCAAACGACCCAAACGCTCCTGGACCCGCTTCCAAGCTGACCTACCCAACGAATGCTGGCAAGCAGACTTCACCCACACTCCCCTAGGCAACGGCACCGACGCTGAAATCCTCATCTGGCTCGACGACCACTCCCGATTCATCATCTCCGCCACCGCACACAAACCCGTCACCGGAAACATCGTCCTGGCAACCTTCCGAGCCGCCTGCAACCAACACGGCACACCCCAATCCACGTTGACAGACAACGGATTAGTGTTCACCACCCGTTTCCGAGGCGGAGCCAACGCATTCGAAATTGAACTACTCAACCTCAACATCACACAAAAAAATGGCAGCCCCAACCACCCCCAAACCCAAGGCAAAGTCGAACGCCTCAACCAAACCCTCAAGAAATGGCTCAACGCTAGATCACAAGCACACAACCTCGACGAACTTCAAACCCTGCTCAACGAATTCGTCGACTACTACAACCACCGACGCAAACACCGATCACTACAACGACAAACCCCCAACACCCTCTACACCGCCCGAGCCAAAGCCACCCCCGAACACAACCGCGACGGCCACTACCGCATCCGACAAGACACCGTCCACAAGACAGGCTCCGTCATGCTCAGACGCGCCGGACGCACCCACCACATCCAACTCGGCACCGCACTCGGCGGCACACCAGTACGCATGCTCATCCACGACCTCGACGTCACCATCATCAACCGAGAAACCGGAGAAATCCTCCGCGAACTCACCATCAACCCCGACAAAGACAGCCAACCCCGCGGCCTCAAACCAGGACCCCAACCAGGCAACAAAAAAGGCGGCATGCCCAAAGGATTCAAGTTCAAAAAATAAGAATGTCCCGGGACATCCGATAAGGATGTCCCGGGACATTACAATAGTAGCGGGGACAGGATTTGAACCTGTGACCTCTGGGTTATGAGCCCAGCGAGCTACCGAGCTGCTCCACCCCGCGCCGTTCGGGCTTGCCCGACGCTGTGCCTCCACACTACGTCCGTACAGCCCTCGTGAGCAAATCTGCGCATCAGCCCAGCACGTGAAACCATCACGTGTGACCACGCGAACGGCCCAGACAAAGAACGGGCACCCACCTCGGACGTGTGAGCGATGTGGCCGCCCATTTGAATGGCGCAAGAAGTGGGCCCGCGATTGGGAGCAAATTCGCTACTGCTCAGAGCGGTGTAAACGCGGATGAAGCGGCTCATCTTCATCCCCTACGACCAACTCAGCCTCAACAGCGGAATCATGCGCGAGGCTGACATCGCCACTGACGCGATTGTCATGATCGAAAGCCGCCAGATGCTGACGTCGCGCACCTGGCAAGCCTCGCGATTACATCTGCTGATGTCAGCAGCCGCCCACCATGCCGCGTTCCTACAGGCACAGGGCTTCACCGTTCATAGCCTGGTCTCCCCATCGGTCACAGCCGGTCTGACGGAGATCAAATCAGCGCACCCCGACCACTCGCTCTGGGCCACCGCTCCCCGCTCTCGTCCACTTCACGACTCGCTCACCGCACTCGACGTCAATCTCGTGCCAGATGATTCGTTCCTGACTCCACGATCGACCTTCGACACATGGTCGGCCAACAAACTGCCGATCATGGAGTCGTTCTACCGCCAGCA
>CANGPO010000012.1 GCA_947455705.1 Actinomycetota bacterium
GAGCCCCCGGCACAACATTCATCGGTGCCCACGTCGGCTGTGCAGCCGAGGATCTCGACTGGGTTTCCGCACTGATGGACGAATGCCCGAATTTCCATGCCGATCTTGGCGGACGGCTAGGCGAACTCGGTCGTCAACCGCGGCGCTTCGCCCGGCTCGTGGAACGTCACCCAGATCGAATCCTGTTCGGGACGGACTGCTTCCCACCCGAGGACGATGCGGTGGTCACCTACGCACGCTTCCTTGAGACAGACGACGAGTGCTTCGACTACTCGCCGGGCAGTGACATTCCGCCACAGGGCCGTTGGGACATCAGCGGTGCCGCGCTCGCACCAGAACTCCTGCAGCAGGTCTATCGCGACAACGCCGTGCGCATTCTCGGTTTGTAAATCGACGACGACTAGTCGGTCGACTCAGTTGAGCCTGAGGAACGTCGGCGCATGAATACGAATCCAGCAGCCGCGATCACCACAATGCCAAGGGTCACCAAGGCTGTACTCACCCACGACGATCCACCGGAATCGACGGGAGCGGGAGCCTGCGTAGGACCACTTGCTGATAGGTAATTGAAACCGAGTTCCTTTGTCACTGGATGACCGTCAGCAGACACCACTCGGTAAAGAACTTGGTAGTGGCCCGGAACGGTAATCGGCGTAAGCGCCTGCGTCATGGTGTTGTTAAGGACCTGAGGCGTACCGTTCTGAATTTGCTTACCCATCGGATCTATGACTGAGACCGCATCACCCAACGACTGCACATTCTCGTCAAACGTCAAGACCACCGCAGTGGGCGCAGTCATCACAAGTGATCCATCCGCCGGAGTCATCGAGATCAAAACCGAGTGCGCGCTTGCAGACGCCGCCAGACCGATGCTGGCCGCTACGCCGAAGACAATCACCGCTATCCCTCGGGTGATGGCCCGAGGGATAGCGGTGATGAAAGGCCCGCTCATGAACGGCGACGGCTGATGAGAATGGCGAGACATGCCCCTGAGAGTAGGACAGCAAAGCCAGCTAACCAGCGCGCGAGCGAATCATTGCTCGTGTCGGACCCCGCTGAAGCAGTTGGCAGCGGAGTCGCCGAGGCACTGATCACTGGGCTCGATGACGCATCCGCCGACGGACTGGTCGACGCATTCATATCCGCACCTTCGGTGGCAGCGGCCAGTGCGATCTCGGGTGATGGATGTTCGGCTTCTGACCCATCTGCTGCCGGCGGTTCGCTCCAATCCACCACGGACCCATCGCTATAGGTCTGGTGCGCGGCGAACGTCATCACCGAAACCTCGGGCAGCGGGTCCGCGACGATTTCGAAGATCTGAAATTCGCCCGGTCCGATGCCAGTTCCTGATTGAGCGGTCCACGTGACTGTAGCCGGAACTGTGTCGACGTTGAAGTCGCCAATCTTGACGGGAGCGTCCAACTTCTTCGTGGTTGTGGTGGCCGTCCAGCCTGGAATTGCACGCGCCCACACGTTTGCAACGGGGGTATCAATCGGAAGATCGATACTGACCTTCACCGTGCTAGCCGTCGGAGATTCATCGGGGACGCGGAACGACAGCAGCGACATCTCCGCACCCTGGATTGCATCTGGTGAACTAATCGCAATATGCGCCGAAGCAGCAGTCGCAAGCAGCGGCACCGAGGCAACAACCAGTGCCGACATCAATGCGATTCGATTCTTCTTCATACCTTCTCCTCTAGGGGGATCTCATCATCTGTCGTGCTTTGAATAACCGGACGTGACTTCTTTAGCCGTTGCCGAACGAGTTGAATGGCGCCATCGATCAGAAGTACGACGATCAAGCTCGCACCCCAGAGCGGATACATCACCGCCAAGACCAACGCGATAATCCCGACGCCAAGAGTGGCCGACGACCGAGCCTGGCGTCTTGGTAACCCCGTGGTGCCCTTTGGTCGACGTTTCCACCACAGGATAATGCTCGTTACAAAACTCACGACCGTCAGAACGCATCCAAGAGTCATCAAAACCCTTGTAAACAGGCCATATTGCGTACCCATGTGGTTTTGCACACCCCACTCGGCCACCTGCTGGATTGTGCCCCACTCAGCCGACGAGGACGTTGACAACGTTCGTCCACTGAACTGATCGATGTACACAACCTTCTCGTCTTGAACTCGGCCAGGCCACGCGTTTGACAGGAGAAATGCGCCGTATTCCGGATTCGCTGGGTCAGACAGCGAATCGGTGGGTGGCAGGATCGAGTAGCCGGGCAGCATTCCTTCAGCAACAGCAACCTTGCTGATGTCCGACCACGACATCCGCGCGGGCTTGTCTGCGGTCGGCGCCCCAGAGACGGATTGTGGATCCTCTCGCGTCGCCCATGGAATTCGATGACCGAAGCGATCAACATCACCCGTCTTGACCGTTGCCGACGTGGGCGATTCAACCTCAGCATTGGGGGTGACCTTTGATGCCACGGTGGAGAGGTCCCCGCCCCAATAACGCGACCACGGCATCCCGCTGATGACGAAGAAAGCCAAAATCAGGGCCAACACCACGCCTACGCTCGAATGCAGATCACGCCAACGCAGCCGCCCACCCTTATTCCACCGCACCTTGAATAACGGCTTGTTGTGCTGCGACCTTCGAGGCCACCACAGGTAAACGCCGGACAAAGCGAGCACTAAACCCCAAATAGCTGCAATCTCGATGATGACGTCTCCGACAGCGATCTCAACCGTCGATGGATTTTCGGGATTCACCAGGTGCGAAAGGGAGGGAAGTGTGACGGTGAGAGCTTCGTTGTTCAACCAGCCATGCAGTCGCGTCGAGATACCGACGATGTCGGCACCAGATTCCTGCTCACCTAGAACTTTGCCTGTGTACGGGTTTACAAACACATCGAGTGTGTAGTCCGCTCCGTCAGTCAACTCAACGATCGTTGAACGGTCACGTGCCTCCGGTGGAATCACCTGAGAGATCGATAGGTCACTGTGAACAGCCTGCGCCGCGCTGACCTGCGAGTCCAACGGGACGGACGAAATACTCGGCGTTACCAGACGCATTGACCCACCAAGTGAGTCATGGATCGGTTGCGTATAAAGAATTATCAATCCGGTGATGGCGAGCATCACTAGGAAGGGGCCGGCAAACAATGCAGAGTAGAAGTGGTAACGCCATATTCGCCTCAAAAGCAATCCCGCTCTTTGGCGCGTACGATCCGGCTTCTTCGCCGATGGCATTGATGACAGTTGGCCACCAGATGCCTCAATAGCAGTGGTCATGGGAAGTCCTTTGTTTAACTCGCACAACTAGGTGCGTGCACTGGCCGCCGCAATTGCGACAGACACCGATGCGGGGGACGAAAGTATGCAGCGCATTCGCGCGCAAAGAGCCGACCCGGTGGGTTCAAGCTCGAGGCTGTCGTTGCCGACGGATCAGCATCGTGCAGATCACTGGCAAGACAAAAACGTAGGGCGACTTAGGCAGCATTCCTACAGGGGGGTCCACGTCGTTGCGCAGAGTTGAAGACAAATTGCGATACCAGCTCGAGGGCAACGTATGAGGTACGCAACTGAACCGGGCGCGGTGTTGAGAGAGCAAGACTCGAATCGAAATGCAGCACGTTACGCACATATGCCGCTATCGCTTGGCTTCGCGCCTTGGTCCAGATGAGAGCTTCACGCCGACGCAGAATCGCGAGTGCGACTGCCGTTGCGAACGCGTGCCCCAGCGCCATCGACGTGCCGCTCGAGGTGTTGTTATGGCCGGTCAGCGAGGCCAGCATGTGCACCCATGATTGACCGAGAACGAGCGTCAACGCGATCAGCGTCGAACTCAACTCTTTACGCGCACAAAACCTAGCCAGAATGAGCAGTGGGATAAACGCCGGGAGAAGAATGGCAGGCGAAACACTTGCGCCGCCGAGCACGTGGCCTGCGACGCCGAGGCCAACAGCAGTGGCCGCAAGTTCAACCGATCGCGGCATCGTACGTGGCGACGTTACGTGGACTCCGCGAAAGCTGGCGCGCGACGCAGCGCCATCATTCATCCGCAGCAGTCGCATAGCGCGACTGTATCGTCGATTGTGGCTACACACGATGCTGGCCGACGCAGAATTTACCCCGAAAAATCAGGGTCAATCCCCCCATGTGCGGGGGTTTGTCGTGACGACGTTAGCTCAGCACGCTAATGAAGTGCGCCACCACGTCGGCCATAGCGTCCCGGCCCTGGGCAATGTACTTGCGCGGATCAACAACCTTGGGATCACTGACGAGGTATTCACGCACCGCGCCGGTAAAGCCGATGTTCAGCGCGGTTCCAATATTGACTTTCACCATGCCGGCCTCGATTGCCTGTCGGAGTTCGTCATCCGGCACTCCCGAAGAGCCATGCAAGACCAAGGGAATTCCAACAGCTGCCGCAATCTCAGTAATGAGCGGATGATCAAGGGCTGCGGATCGGTCGAGCATGGCATGTGAGCTTCCAACCGCAACGGCAAGTCCGTCCACACCCGTAGCGGTAACAAATGCAGCAGCCTCAGAGGGATTCGTTCGAACCCCAGGCGCATGTGCACCATCCTTACCGCCGACCTCGCCGAGTTCGCTTTCCACCCACAGGCCGTGAGAGTGACCCCACTGAACAGCCTCACGAGTCGCCGCAACATTCTCGTCGTATGCCAGCGTCGACCCGTCGTACATCACCGAGCCAAACCCAAAATCCGCCGACTGGCGCAGTAGCTCCACATCTTCGACGTGGTCGAGGTGCAGTGCCAACGACGCCGATGAGCCTCGCGCAACCTGAGCACAGGCAACGGCAAGTGGGCCAAGCTGGCGTCGATGAAACTTCACCGCGTTTTCGCTGATCTGGATGATTGCTGACTGCCCTGCGGCCTCGGCTCCCATAGCGATCGCTTCAGCATGCTCAAGACAGATCGCATTAAAGGCGCCAACGCCACGGCCTTCAACTCGCGCCTGCGCAACAAGCTCACCGGTGGGGATCAGCGGCATTGGGACTCCTGGGATTAGGTAAGGGTTGCGCGCAACGGCTCAGCGAGCAGATCGCCATGGGCCGTTGTCAGAGCATTGCACAGCTCCCAGATCTGATCGACGGTGAGCGTCGCAGCAGTATTCGGGTCAACCATCGCCGCATTGCGGATCAATGTCGGGTTGCCCGTCACCGCTGCCTGGACGGTCAGTTCACCAACGCTGACGAACGAACGATTAAGCGCCACACACTGCAACGGCAGATCTCCCACATAGATGGGATGCGCACCCATCTCGTCGATTGCGGTTGGCACCTCGACGGCATAGTTGTTTGGAAGGTTCGTGATGTATCCGTGGTTCGCGACGTTCGCAAAAATCGTCCGCTTGGTGCCCGTCTCCATAGAGTGAATCACCTGCGGCGCGTACTCGGTTGAATCACGGTCCATCGCCAAAGGTTCACCGGCGGCCAGTATGGCTCGCGTCTCTTGGTACTCACGAAGGTTGTCTTCGCTAATACCGATGTACCCGCTGACGGCAATGCGAAGTCGCTCCACCTCTTCGTCATGCTTCAGGTACCACGGCACATATTCGGATGAGTGCTCACTAGTTTCCGTCGGGTAGTAGCCGAGTTTGCGATACATATCCACCCGCACCCGACGTCGCAGCTCCGGATCGCTAGCGATCTTCGCATCCAGTAATGGGTAGAGGCTTTCGCCATTGCGCTCCCAACGCAGCACCCACGCCTGATGGTTAACACCCGCCGACCAGTAAGACACCTCGTCGAACGGTACGTCGATCACATCGCAGAGCCCGCGAACGGTCCAATAGACCGAGTGACATAGGCCCAACACCTTGAGCGACGGAGCAATCGCCTGAAGGTAGGCAATGTTCATGGCCATCGGGTTGGTGTAATTCAGCAGCCAGGCGTCAGGACAGATTTCAAGGATGTCGCGAGCAATACCTTCCAGGACGGGGAAGGTACGAAGTGCGCGGAAGATGCCACCGACGCCGATGGTGTCAGCGATGGTTTGACGAAGCCCAAAGCTCGCAGGGATCTCGATGTCACGAACGGTGGCCTCATGCATGCCCACCTGAATCGAGTTGATCACGTAATGCGCACCTACAAGGGCGGCGCGACGGTCGAGTGACGATGTCACGGTGACCGTTCGACCGAGCTGCGATGCGGTGGCATTCGCGATCGCAACTGCCGTCTCCAACCGCTCAGGGTTGATGTCATGTAGCGAGATATGCAGCGGGCCTAAATCGGTGAATCCCAGCAGATCGCTCATGAGTTCACGGGTGAAGACGACGCTGCCCGCGCCCAGGAAGGTGATCGTTGTTATGCGTGACATGTCGCTAGTGTCGCGCTGAACATATGATTCACTCAACAAGGTGCGCGAAACGCGCATATACGAGCAATTGAGAGTGAGCGTTTACGCTCGCGAGTCGATCACGACGCATGAGGGCCTCAACAATGAGGCCACGCGTTGAAGGGTGGTGGAACGGTGGCATCGGTATCGCTGCGTCGAGCAGCGCGAATCTCGGCAATCCTTGAACTTCTAGCGGAGAACCGGTCACTCAATGCCAGTGAGTTGGCCCTGGAGTTCGGTGTCTCCGCTGCCACGCTACGACGCGATCTGCAAATGCTCGAGGACCAAAAGCTTCTTTCTCGAACACATGGTGGAGCCCTAGCCCACGATGTCGCTTACGAACTTCCCATCCGGTATCGCGGTGGTCGCGAGCGGGACAAGAAGAGGCTCATCGCAGCCAAAGCTGCCAAACTCCTGCCGCATGGCCCGTTGACGGTCGGATTCAGTGGTGGCACGACAACCAGTGAAGTGGCCCGCATCATCTCCGACCGCGTCGACGTCACCATTGTGACGAATGCCCTCAACATTGCTGCGGACTTAGCCCTTCGTCCCCGACTGAAAGTCATCTTGACCGGTGGAGTCACCCGGCCACAAAGTTACGAGCTCGTTGGCGCCCTCGCAGAGCAAACCCTGCGAGACCTTCACATTGAGGTCTTGGTGTGCGGAGTGGACGGAATCACCGCCTCGACCGGGCTCACCACGCACGATGAGGTCGAGGCGCACACCAACCGAACCATGATCCAACGATCAAAAAGAATCATCGTGGTTACCGATGGCTCAAAGGTCGGCCGAACTTTACTCGCCCGGATTTCACCGGTGGACGTCATCAATGATCTCGTCACTGATTCAAGTGCTGACGAAACCGAACTCGAATACCTTCGGGCCGCGGGGGTTCGGGTCCACATCGTCGCCGATCCAGGTGAATCCGACTAAGTCACCCCAGTTAGTCGAAATTAACGTCGAGCCAACCGAGTTGACGCTTTACCGCCGCGAATAACTGCGGCGCGTTTTGCGCTTCGCGGTGCCAAGAATCGGCGGTGAACTGAGCAACTTCTTCTGACACCTCGATCAGCGCACCGCCTGTCGACTGCGCGAGCACCTGTAAACGCGCGGCTTGCTCCAAGAAGTAGAGCTTGTGCCACGCATCGGCCACATTTTCACCGATCACGATCACGCCGTGGTTCTCAAGCATCACCAAGATCGCACCCTCGGTGACGGCACTAGCAATCCGGTCACCTTCTGATGCACCTTCTGCAAAGCCGCCGTATGCCAAGCGGGCCATGCGATTATGAAAGTACATCGAGTTCTGGTGAATGCGAGTATTGAATCCATCCACCGTCATCGACAGGGCGCTCGCGTAGGGCATGTGCGTATGAAAAACCGCCTGCGCATCGGGGCGCGCACGATGGCAGCCGCGATGGATCATGAACGCCGTCACTTCCCAGTGGCCATGCCCGTCAACGATATTGCCGTCGAAGTCGACGGTGATGATGTCGTCCGACGTGATCTCTGACCAGTGCGGGCCAAAGCGATTGAGCAAGAACAGATCGGTACGTCCAGGCACGGCTAACGAGAAGTGGTTGTCGATCCCCTCGTTGTAGCCATGCATCGCTGCCGCTCGAAAGGCAGCCGCGAGATCATGCTTGGCGCGCGCGATCACATCATGTGAGACACCTAGGACGTCTGTCATAACAACAGGGTAGGGCGTGGGTTAGAAGTACGTCGAGCAAACGCCAACGACAACATCGTTGTCGTCAACAACTGCGAGTACCTGCCAACTATCGAAAGTCGTACAGGGGTGCGAGATGCCGAGACCGATCAGATCCCCCACGGACAATTCGCATCCATCGTCCAGACGCAACCAGGTGTGCTGATCACTCAGAGCAAATACCTCAACTCCGGTCACGTCATGTGCCTTGGCATCCGTGATGCGCTTTACCGCAACGGGTAAGCCCTGGTCATACGACAGGTCACGACGGCCTGCGTTGGCAATGGCCAGTGTTGGCTCATTGTGTGAGATCACTCGCGCCCACACTTCAATTCCAGGGCTCCACGACGGCATGGGCGTGGTGTGGCTGGCAGTCTCATACAAGCCGTGATCGTGGGTTAGATAGCAGCCACTTCGAACGGCGACCGGCAAACCCTGACCGGGCACATCGGCAAGCCGCTCCCGGACACGGTCGAGGTACATACTCCCGCCAACGGTGACGAAGCCGTCGTCACCGAGTAGCTCCATCGATGCCAACGCAGCATCACGTAACTCATCGAGGAAACCGTCCACGCGCAACAAGCCCTCGTCGGTGCGAATACCGGGCACCGTTCCCTCGTAGCCAGCGATGCCTCGCAAGTGCACCAGTGGCTGCTCGTACGCAGCACGCGCAAGCTCGAGTGCAGCGTCTACACCACGGACTCCGGTTCGTCCGCCGAGGTGGCCGAGCTCAATCAGTACGTGCGCGCGGTAGTCGCCACCGATGACGGCACTGGCAGCTGCGATGGCGTCAAGCGATTCGTTGGAGTCAACGAAGAACATCAGGTCGTCACACTGCCCTGCGTGATGCCGACGCATCAGGTCGACGAGAGCGTCGTGGTCTATGAGCTCGGCGGCGAGCATGATCCGTGACGCGCCGAAAGTGATCGCACGGCGAGCCTGATACGCAGTTGCCACTGCGAACGCCCACGCCCCCGACTGCGTTTGATACTCCATAAGTTCAGGAGACATCGTGGTCTTGGCATGTGGGGCGAGTAGGAACCCGGCACTGTCGCAATACTCACGCATACGAGCCGAGTTGTGGACGAGGGCTGACTCCCGAATGACAGCCAATGGCGTTTCGGCTGCGTCAACAAGTGACCAGCCGAGCCCATGGTTACCCTGCGGCCCCCAGGCCTGCGAGCCTTTGAACTCATAGGCAAGACGCGCGAGGGCGCGGGCTTGCCGCCAGGGCAGGAGGGGTTGGCTCATATCCGACATATCCGACTACTACTCACGATCCGTCGTTGCTGAGCACGGCCATCGCGTCGATCTCCACGAGCAGGCCCGCTGGCAAGCCAACATAGATGGTGCTTCGTGCGGGATAGGGATCGGAAAAGAATTCGCGATACACCTCGTTCATCGCGTCGAAGTGCTCGACGTCGGTGAGAAAGACGCGAACTGAGATCACATCAGCCGCGCTCGCCCCAGCACTTGCCAGATGGGCCAATAGATTCGTGAAGGCCTGACGAGTCTGCGCCGCAACACCATCGAGCACTAGGCCGTCAGCGGTGATCCCGACCTGACCTGATCCAGCCACGATCGAGCCGATGCGAACGGCCGGCGTGTAGGGGCCAGCGGGGGGTGGCGTACCCGGTGCACTTGAACCTTGCCGAGCCATCTGAGCTCCTCGGTAGACATGAAATGGCCCGGACCATCGAATCACTGATGATTCGCGGCCCGGGCCACAACGTTAGAACAATTACGCGCTGGCGAGTGCCTTTGCCTTGATCTGGTCAAACTCGGCCTGCGAGATCGAGCCTGCAGCAAGCAGGTTCGAGGCGGTCTGAATCGTGTCAGCTGGCGAAGCGGTGCCGGCAAGCTTCTTCACGTACTCAGCCTGGGCTGACTCCATCGCCTTTGCCGAAGCATTCTGACGCTCAGCCATGCCCTTGTGGTTGACGATGACGTACGCAAGAAGGGTCAGGAATGGGATGAAGATCAAACCAATGATCCAGCCAGCCTTGGCCCAGCCACTTGAATTGTGGTTGCGGAACAAGTCACCAACGACGGTGAAAAGAACCATTAAGTAGCAGATCATAAAGAAGGTGATAAACAGGATCTGCAGGAATTGACCGAAGTTCACTATCTCTCCATAACGTTGCCGGAATCCGCCCAGCCGACAGGCCCATAGTGCGGTCATCCGATGTCTTGTGACTCCGAGTCTGCCCGGAACCGCTCCTCAGTCTAGGGGCATATGCGCCCAAAACCCAATGTTCCGTGCCTAAAAGCCGGTCGGGGAATAAGTTCGGCGTCCGAACGATTACATGATTACATGTAATTATCTGGAGGTACACATCATGAAACCCGATCACAATGATCACGAAGGACGGCCAAGCAACAGTCGAGGCCGCGGTGGCCGAGGCCCACGAAGGGATGGTCCGCGTGGCCGAAGCGCGGCCGAACCCGTCCCCACCAGCACTGATGAGGTCAAGGGCTGGCTCGCCGGTCGACTTCCCGATGCCTGGTTCACAGCGGTGCCGAACGTCGAAATCGATCGCGATGAAATCACGATCATCGGAGCGCTCGACCTCGCCGACATCCCCGCAGACGTAGACGCGACCACCGCCGCCCAAGGTCGGATCAGTCGATTCCGCGAGGAAACACGCGATGAACGCATCGCCATCGCCCAAGAATTAGAGCGTCGATTTGAGCGTTCCGTCGCCTGGGGAGCCGAGGCCGGGGGCATCAGCGCGGTATTCACCCACCAGGCAATTCCGGCGATGACTCGATTACGTCAGCCCGAACGTCAGGTTCTCGACACTCTCGTCGACGCAGGAGTTGCTCGTTCGCGAGCAGAGGCACTCGCCTGGTGCGTCAAACTCGTAGGGCAGCATCAAAGCGAGTGGATCGAGGCACTACGTGGTGCCTTGAATTCCGTCGAAGATGTGCGCAAGGCCGGCCCGAAGTAAGGCAAACCTAAGCACGTGAACCACGCGGCCGATCGTTTACACATTCAGTATCGAATGCGAAACGATCGGCCAAGTGCGTTGACCAATGCCTACTTCTCTGATTAGCCTCACGTGACTACCACTCAACGGGGAGTGGCCGATTTACGTTGATGGGGTCTCACTGAATGTCGGACGCGAACGATTTTGACGTCGAGTTTCGTGGGATCACCAAGCGGTTTGGCGATGTCGCTGCGGTTAACAATGTCGACCTTCAGGTGCGCAAGGGCGAGTTCCTTTCTCTACTTGGCCCCTCCGGATGCGGCAAGACCACCTCTCTGCGCATGATCGCCGGATTCGAGCAGCCCGACGAAGGTGAACTGCTCATCGGCGGCAAGGATGCGGTCGGTATCCCGCCGTACAAGCGTGACGTCAACACGGTTTTCCAGAGCTACGCCCTCTTCCCGCACATGTCGATCATCGACAATGTCGCGTTCGGCTTGAAGCAGCGAGGCGTCAACAAGTCTGAGCGCCGCGCGAAGGCCAACGAGGCGCTAGAGCTCGTCCAACTTTCGCATCGCGCAGACGACCGCCCAACGATGCTTTCCGGCGGTCAGCAGCAGCGCGTTGCATTGGCTCGGGCCTTGGTGATGAATCCCCGAGTACTACTACTCGATGAGCCACTCGGTGCCCTTGACCTGAAACTGCGCAAGGAAATGCAGTTTGAGCTTAAGCGAATCCAAGAGCATGTGGGCATCACCTTCATCTACGTCACCCATGACCAAGAAGAAGCGCTCTCGATGTCTGATCGCATCGCAGTCATGTCACATGGCGTCATCGAACAACTCGACGAACCGCGCGCGATCTACGACAACCCAAAGACCGCATTCGTGGCAAGTTTCATCGGCGAGATGAACTTCCTGACCGGTACGGTCACCTCCGCGAACGACGGCCATTGGACCGTCGACGCCGGAGTGGGTGTGCCAGTTCAAGGTGTCGGCGCCGCTCCACTCAACGAGCAGGTCAAGGTCGGACTGCGCCCCGAACGGCTCGTCATCACGCCAAACAGCGATGAGGCGGGCACTAATCGGGTGCTCTCAACCGTTCTCAGCAAGATGTACCTCGGCGACCAGATCCAGTTCGTCGTCACTCTGCCCTCGGGCGCAACGATCGTTGCAATCGAGCAGCGAGCGAGCGTTGATCCGGCCACCGACAACATCAAGCCCGGCGACCGGGTCACCGTCAGTTGGGATGCGCATGCACCCTTACTGCTGGGAATGGTCGACGCCCAAACCGCGAACAACTCCGACACCTCAACCATCCAGGAGAAGCCATGAGCCAGAAGGAACCCAACCAAATTCGGATCCTTGCCCCGCGCGACGTCAAGCCGAAGCTCGACTATCTGGCGCGGGAAGTTCAGGAGGCAGTTGGTCAGCCGATCTCTCGACGTCAGGCCTTGAGCCTCGGCGGTTTGGCCGTGCTTGGCCTCAGCGCCGCCGCTTGTGGAACAGCCAGCACCGGTACCGGTGGAGGTGGAAGCGCCGCTCCTTCGGGTAGCACCGGCGGAACCTCACTGGCAGGTAAGCCAATCGAGAACATGCTCGAGATCTTCAACTGGTCTGAGTACGACGACCCGTCAACATACGAGAACTTCAAGAAGCAGTCTGAGATCACCGCCGCAGGTACGCAGATTCACGAGACGTACTACTCGAGCAACGATGAACTCCTCGCCAAGATGAACGCGGGTGGCGCGGGTTACGACATCATCGTTCCTACGCAAAACGCCGTTGCGCAGCTTCTTCAAGAAAACAAGCTGATGAAGCTCGATATGTCACTTATCCCGAACATCTCCAACATCAACGCATCGTTCTTGAAGACCAACTTCGACCCCACTGGCGAGTACCACGTGGCGAAGGACTTCGGAACGACCGGCTTCTACTACAACAACACCATCATCACCGAGAAGCTCGAGACGATGATGGACTTCTACAACGCACTCCCCAAGTACGTCAGCAAGGGCCGCACCAACGTGCTCGACGGTGCAGAGGAAGTCGTGCCGCTGGCCCTGCTCGCCCTCGGTCTCGATGCCAACACCGACAAGGATGAAGACTTCGCAGCTGCGAAGGACCTTCTCATGAAGATCCGTCCAGGTGTCACGACGATCGTTGCGTCGGACTACATCAACGATGCGAGTGCAGGAAAGATCATTCTTGGACAGGGCTGGAACGGCGATATGCGTCGCATCGTCCAGGCTCGCAAGGCACAGGGTGACATCACTGCCATTAACCCAACGGGTAAGTCTGAAATCTGGGCGGACTCATGGTGCATCCCATCAGATGCTCCTCACCCCGTGGCCGCGCACCACTGGATCAACTGGCTCTGCACTCCGACTGTTGCTGTCAAGGAAATGGAGTACCACAACTACCCCATTCCCATGCAGTCAGCGATCGATCAGCTCGGACCTGAGCTCAAGGACGACCCGCTGTTCAACGTACCCACCTCATTGACAGACAACTACGAGTACATCCTCAACGTCAGCCCCGAGGTCGTGCAGAAGCGCACCAAGATCTACACCGACTTCAAGGCCGCTGGATGACAGTCGATACCGCCGTTCCAACCCCCGAGGCCACCACCTCGGGGGTTGGGCGTCGTCGCTCCTTCAAGCCTCGCTACCCCGCCTGGCTGGCACTGCCATCGTTGGCGTACCAAATCATTTTCTTCATCGGCGCGATGTCAATCCTTGTAGCGTTCTCGTTCGCGACCCAGACAGGGTTCAACCAGATCACCTACGGATTCAGTCTTGAGCAATACAAGCAAGTGCTCGACCCGACATATCTTGGGATCTTTGCGCGAACGTTGGCGATGGCCGCGGGTGGAACCATACTGACGATCCTCGTTGGCTATCCAGTGGCCTACTGGATGGCTCGCTACCTCGGCAATAACAAGCTGATCGCCCTACTGCTCATCATCGTGCCCTTCTGGACCTCATTTCTGATCCGCACGTATGCGTTAAAGATCATCTTGGATTCGCACGGCTATCTGGCGCAGACGCTGCACGTCGATCT
Source organism: Actinomycetota bacterium (assembly GCA_947455705.1). Taxonomy (GTDB): domain Bacteria; phylum Actinomycetota; class Actinomycetes; order S36-B12; family CAIYMF01; genus Longivirga. The sequence continues at coordinate 14,020 of CANGPO010000012.1, forward strand.
GATGTATTCCGCATGGGCAGTCGGCATCGGTCTTGTCTACAACTACCTGCCACTGTTCATTCTGCCAGTTTTCTCATCATTGGAACGCATGGATTGGACGTTGATCGAGGCCGCAAATGACCTCTCCGCCAAGCCGTTTAGTGCCTTCCGTCAAGTAACTCTGCCGCTAACGCTTCCCGGCTTCGTCACTGGAGCCCTGCTGGTCTTCATTCCGATGACGGGCGAATACGTCATTCCGGCCATCCTGGGCGGCGGAAAGTTCGTCTTCATCGGCAACGTCATCGGCGATGCCTTCAACTCCGCACAGAACCCGCCATTCGGTAGTGCACTGGCTATCTCGCTCATGTTGGCGCTGTCGGTCTTCGTTGTGATTTACATCCTGGTCGCTACTAAGGAGGAGCGTTTTGGCTCCTAAGTCGAACCGGAGTAAGACGGGATTCACCCTGTGGGCCGTCGTCGTCTTTGTCTTCCTTTACCTACCGATCGCTGTCATGGTGCTCTTCGCGTTTAACCAACCTGCACCCGAAGCAATTGCGAATAACCCGGGTATAAGCCCATGTGATATCCCGGCCACCCAAATCGGCAACGTCTCGGTGTGGAATGGGTTTGCCACGTGTTGGTTCAATAAGGGCCTTCACGACCCGACGTACATTCCGGCGATCATCACAAGCGCTCAGATTGCATTTATCGCTGCTGCCGTTTCGGTGATCCTTGGACTGATGGCTGCGCTCGCCTTGGCGCGTATGAAGCCGCGCGGCCGTATTCCCTTCGACATTCTCGTCTACCTGACACTTGTCGTTCCGGAAATTGTGATCGCAGTGGCCGCGCTCATCTTCTTTGTTCAGGCACACAACACCTTGCCGATCTTCCCCAAGCTGGGCTTCTGGACGATCGTGCTTGGCCAGATCATCTTCAACTCCTCGCTATCGATGCTCATCATTCGAGCTCGCTTCGTGGGTATGGGTGACACCCTTGAAGAGGCCTCGTTCGACCTCGGTGCCGGGCCCTTGGCAACCTTCCGTCAAGTGACGTTCCCCCGGCTGATTCCGGCTGTCTTATCAGCCTTCCTGTTGTCATTCACGTTCTCCTTCGACGACTACGTGCTGCCTGCGTTCACTAACGGGACGACGAACACGTGGCCAATCGTGCTGTACTCCGCGGTTCGCTTCGGTATCACGCCAGCCGTTAACGCACTCGCCACGATGATGCTCCTGCTGACTGTCGGAGTCATCGCACTGACCGTCGTCATCCTTCGCCGCAGCCGCGGCGGATCCACCGACGGCGTAGCAAAGAACTTCGCAGCACTCGGCGTCTAGTCGCTCAGCTAACCGCTAGGCTGCACTCATGATTCAGAGTTTTGATGCACTCGCAGTCGAGGTAAACCACGAGCCCATGGCCGCCGAGGCTGCGCTCACTGATGGCGTTAGCACTGCCATCGCCGAGCTCACCAAGGACGTTGGTCTCGAGGTCGGAATCTGGGAGCACTCAGTTGGTAACTCGCACGCCTCGTACGGCTCAGAGGTTTTCGTAATTCTCGAAGGTCGTGGACGTATCACTGACACCAACGGTGGAGTTATCGAACTCAAGCCTGGTGTTGTGGGCGTGCTGCACGAGGGTGACGACACCACGTGGGAAATCACCGAGAAGATCCGCAAGGTCTGGCTCGTCCGCGGCGAATAGATCGTTGTGCACTTCGGTTTCACCGGCATCAGTGATGGGGGTATGTCATGTCGTTGTTTAGCGAGCGATCCGGTAAGGCGCTTCTCGTCATCGACGTGCAGGTAGACGTCGTCGCAGATGCGCATGAGCGTGGCACAGTGGTCGACAACATCAACTCACTCGTTGAAAAGGCTCGTCACAGTGACGTCCCGGTTGTGTGGGTTCAACACAACGACGCGTGGATGACGATCGGCAGCCCAGAATGGCAGTTGGTTCCTGAACTGGAGCCGTTGCCAGGTGAGCCACTCGTCAACAAGCAGTACCGAAGTTCATTTGAGTCAACAGAACTTGAATCCGTACTCGCTGATCTGGACGTCGCACAACTCATCGTCACTGGAGCGCAGACGAATAACTGCATTCGTCACACGATTCACGCAGCCCTCGAGCGCGGGTATGACGTGACGCTCGTTGAGGATGCGCACACAACGTCCGACTTCGAGTGGGACAACGGGATCGTGACCGCTGCTTCGATCATCGACGAACAGAACGCCTCCTTGCAGCAGTACGAACTTCCTGGTCGCACCTGCACAATCGTTCCCGCCGCTGAAGCATTCGGTTCATAGGCAAGCGCCATGGCTACATGGGTCTGCCTACTGCGGGCCGTCAACGTCGGTGGCCACAACAAGGTCCCGATGGCCCAACTTCGCGAAGTCCTCGCGGCGGAGGGCTTTTCGGACGTACGAACGTATGTGCAGAGCGGGAACGTTGTGCTCACATCATCCCTGAGATCACGTGACAAGGTCAGCACAGCTGTTCGCGAAGCCATTGCTCGCGAGTTCAGTGTCGATACACCGGTCGTTGTGCGAACCCCCGATGAGTTGAGGGCTATCGTCGAATGGGATCCGTTCCCAGAGGTAGCAGACTCAGCACCCCAGCGTGTGCACGTCGTGCATTTCACCACCACCCCAAAGGCCGCTGCGGTAGATGGTTTACTGGCCACGGATTGGGAACCCGAAAAGATCGCTTTCAGAAACGATGAATTGGCCATCTGCTATTCCGAATCCATGCACAGCAGCAAACTTCAGTACTCAGGCGTGCTTAAGCGTCTAGGTGTGGATGGCACCGCTCGCAATTGGCGCACCGTGTTAACCCTTGCCGACATGAGTGCAGGGCAGTAGCGCCGCTCTCGGTAGGAACTAGATCGTGCTGTTGTCGATCACGAAACGGTAGCGAACGTCGCCGGCGACGACGCGATTCCACGCATCGTCGATCTGCTGCGCCGCGATCACTTCGATGTCTGAACCGAAACCATGTTGGGCGCAGAAATCGAGCATCTCTTGCGTCTCACGAATACCGCCGATGTTAGATCCGGCAAGCCCGCGGTTGCCCATGATCAAGCTGCCAATATCCAGTGGCATCGGATGCTCGGGAGCACCGACGTAAACCATCGTGCCGCAGTTGTCGAGCAGGCGTAGGTAGTCAGCAAGGTTGATCGACGCACTGATGCTGTTAAGAATCAGGTCGAAACTGTTGGAGTTTGTCTTGAACACGTCAGGATTTTCCGTGACGAGCGCGTGGTGCGCCCCAAGGCGAAGTGCATCCTGCGCCTTGGCTTCTGACCGGGTAATCACCGTGACATCCGCACCCATAGCAACAGCGATCTTCACGCCCATGTGACCGAGCCCACCGAGTCCCGCAACGGCGACGCGCTTGCCCGGGCCGGCCTGCCAGCGAGCGAGAGGTGAGTAGAGCGTGATGCCAGCGCAAAGCAAAGGAGCGGCAACATCGAGAGCGAGGGCTTGCGGGATACGCAGGACGTAGTTTTCGTCGACGACGATATGGCTGCTGTAGCCACCTTGAGTCTGGGTGCCATCGCGACCAGTGTCGTTGTAGGTGCCAACCGACTTCTTGCAGAACATCTCGTTGCCCGCCTTGCACTGATCGCACTCACGACATGAGTCCACAAGGCAACCAACACCAACACGATCGCCAACCGCGTACTTGGTGACCTCGCTTCCAACCGATTCCACAATGCCTGCGATTTCGTGCCCGGTCACCTGGGGATAGGGAACAGTGCCCCATTCACCACGTCCCGTGTGAATATCCGAGTGGCAGATACCGGCGTAGTGAATTTCGATGTTCACGTCATGTGGGCCCACTTCGCGACGTTCGATCATCGTGCGTTCGAACGAACCGTCGACTGAGTGCAGGGCGTAGGAGGCAACTGTTGGCATGCGCCGAAGTCTACGACCGCAGCCCATCATCCGCCTCTCCACGGTGCGTTCCACGTGTGGATCATGGTGTTTACCATCAGGCCCAGTGACAGAGTAGCCTGCGACCGTGAAGGCAATCGAATCCCAACGCGGACGGCTTAGTCGTCAGTCGATTGCCCAGAGTGCCGCCGACATCATCGGAGCAGAAGGGCTCGCCGCGTTCAGCCTTCGGTCGCTCGCCAAATCGCTCGGAGTTGATCCGGCCGCGATCTACCGGCATTACGAGAACCTTGATGATCTGCTTCGCGACGTCGCTGATCTTGCTCTGGCCCCGGTGACCCAAAAGTTCGTGACATCCGATGACCCTAAGGACGATGTGCGTCGACTACTCCTACGGTTGCGGCACGTATTACTTACTAGCGGTGTCGCTCGACTTAACGCAGCGGGACCCAGTCGGCACGCACATGAACTGCGAATCACCGAGGTGATGCTCGACAGTTTCAGCAAGCTCGGCCTACCGACGAAAGACGCAGTCATGGCGTATCACGTCCTCATTGAGTTCACCGTTGGCAGCGCTTCACTCGATGCCCCGCTGGCCAGTAGCCCAGCCGATCGGCTGGACACTTACAAGCGCTGGCGCACCGACTACAAGACGGTGGACGCCGACACGTACCCGGCGATTGCCGCACACGCGAGTCGGCTCTATCCAAGTAGCGAACGGGTTTTCGCCACCGGCCTTGAAGCGTTGCTCAGTCAGCTCTTACCCGAGTAAAAGCACCTCGAGCATGTCCGGTCACTATCGACGCCAATGTGCCAGCACTGCCTCGTTAACGGCATCGGGGGCTTCGAGGTTGAGGAGGTGGCCGGCGCCGTCAATCACCTGCAGACGAGCATTAGGCATCAGATCAACGATCGCCTGGGCATAAGCGACAGGCGTTTCATCATCCGCCGATCCAACGAGTACGAGGGTCGGCACATCAATGGTGGGCAGGATCGCCCGCGTGTCATGGGTGGTGATGGTGGCGATCGCATCAAGTAATCCCTGCATAGGGATTCTCTCCATTGCTTGGACAGCTTCTGGAACTACATGGGCACCATCCGGGCCGACGAGCGAGCCAAGTATCGCCGGGGCTGCCGCACCGGGTGAGCCAAAATGTTCGAGCCCGGAAAGCCGTGCATCTCGCCACTGCTGCGGATCCGTTCCGTCGAGACCGAAGGCAGGACTCGTGCACATCAACGTGAGCGAGCGGACACGTTCAGGGAATCGCGCAGCTGTGTATTGGGCAATCATTCCACCGAAAGATAGACCGACGAGTTCCACTGGAGCTTCAGGGGAAACGGCGCGGATCAAGGCAGCGGCACGGTCGGCGTATTGCGCGAAGGTGAGCTCGGTGATCGGAGCCGAAACTCCGTAACCGGGTGCATCCCATGCAACGATTCGACGTTCGGCACTCAACGGTGCGAGCTGTGGCCCCCATGAAATCCGTGATCCGCCCAGCCCATGAAGGAATACCGACACATCCAAGGACGTGCCAGACTCGCGCCAACCGGTGGGTTGCTCGTCAACATCTAGGAAATTCGCCACGACTGAAACGTATGGCGATGCCAGCACCGAGTCAACGCCGTTGACATATGTCGCTTCGCGCGGAGGGCGTGGGACCCGTCGCTTCGCTCCTCCCGAACCCCACGCCTGATCGCGCTTCGCGCGGAGGGCGTGGGATTCGAACCCACGGTGACGGGGTCGCCGCCACAACGGTTTTCAAGACCGTCGCACTAGGCCACTATGCGAGCCCTCCGCCGGATATCCTCCCACGACCGGTCGGAATCTTCATAACCCACCTCACCCATAAGAACCTTCGCCTGAGCCCCCAGAAAAGTGGGCCCAGGCGAAGAGTTAATGGCAGAGCAATTACGAGACGTGATGCGCTTCTTGGAGGCGATAAACCGGAGTCGGGATCCCCTCCATGCGCGCCTTCAACTGAAGCGACAGGAATTGCGAGTAATGCCGTGACTGGTGCAGGTTTCCACCGTGGAACCACAGCGCATCCTGCTGGGTCGGCTTCCACATATTGCGCTGCTCTCCCTCCCACGGGCCTGGGTCCTTCGGAGTGTTGGAGCCCAAGCCCCACACCTTGCCCACCTTGTCCGCCGTGTCCTGATCGACCAGATCAGCAACCCAGCCATTCATCGAGCCGTATCCCGTTGCGTACACGATCACATCGGCCGGTAGCTCGGTGCCGTTGTCGAGGATCACTGAGTTCTCAGTCAGACGTTCGACTTGGCCATTCGCGAGCTTGATCTTGCCGTCGATGATCAGCTGCGATGCACCGATATCGATGTAGTAGCCCGAGCCACGTCGCAGGTACTTCATGAACAGACCCGAATCATCCGCGCCGAAGTCCAGTCGGAAGCCGGCCTTTTCAAGGTCCGCGTAAAAGTCGGCGTCGACTTCACGGATCTTGTCGTAAACCGGCTTCTGGAAGTCCGCCAGAATCGCGTACGGCAGTGAAGCAAAAATCAGATCTGCCTTGGCAGTTGTCATTCCACTTTGAACTGCGCGCTCGGAGTACAGATCGCCGAGCCCGATCTCCATCAACGAATCAGATCGAACGATGTGCGTCGTGGAACGCTGCACCATCGTGACGTCGACACCGGCCTCGTAGAGCGCGGCGCAGATATCGTGCGCCGAGTTGTTTGACCCCACAACGACAACCTTCTTGCCGACGTAGCCGTCAGGGCCGGGATGCTGCGATGAGTGATGCTGCACGCCGGTGAAGATGTCGCTGCCGGGGAAGTTCGGCACATTCGCCTTGGCCGACATACCGGTAGCGAACACCAATTGCTTCGGGCGCAGCACAACCTTTTCGCCATCGCGATCAACGATCACCGTCCACTCGCCTGCGGCCTCGTCATAGGTCGCGCTCTTTACTTCGGACTTCGTCCAGTAGTTGAGCTCCATCACCTTGGTGTACATCTCAAGCCAGTCACCGATCTTGTCCTTCGGTGAGAACACCGGCCAGTTCGCCGGGAAGTCAATGTACGGAAGGTGGTCGTACCAGACCGGATCATGCAGACACAGTGACTTGTAGCGCTTGCGCCACGAATCACCCGGACGTTCGTTCTTCTCCACGATGATGGACGGGATTCCCAGTTGACGCAGGCGCGCACCAAGTCCAATGCCGCCCTGGCCGCCACCGATCACCACGACATAGGGCTGTGTGTCATAGCCAAGGGTGGCGAGCTCGTCCTCGCGCTCCTGTTTCCACGTCTTCGCGCCGACATTCTCACCATGCTTGGCGCCCAGCGGACGAGTAAAGCCCTTCTTCTCCTCGTGACCCTTGAGTTCAACCATCGTCGTGAGCAACGTCCAGATAAGGCCATCGCGAACTCGGATCAATCCGAAACCACGAGCCACATCGGTTTCAAAACTGATCCAGCCTTCGAGAATGCCGCCTGCCTCGGTGGCCTGCTCGCCCTCGGCCACACGCCATCCCGATGGTTGCACCCGAGCCAGACACTCACCGAGCATGTCGCGAACCTGGTCTGGACCTTCCATCGTGACGATGTTCCACGTAAACGAAACGAGGTCCCGCCAGTAACAGTCGTCAGCGAACATCGATGTCGCCTTCTCGATCTCACCGGCGCTAAGTGCGGCGCCAAAGTCATCGAGAAAGGTTTCGAGTTTTTCGGTTGCCTCGGTCATCGCATTCCAATCGACGAAGAATGTCCCAACTCAGCGGATGGGGTTGCCATATTTCTCCCGTCAAATTGGTGGCGTCAATAGTTTTGACCCCGTTGCCTCACCAAATAGTGAAAGTTTCCAGCCAGTCACGGGATTGGCACTATTACATGTACGTTCCATGTGATTGACGCTCGCTGACCACATTCGCGCAGCTGCACACACGGTCGCGGGTACTGTTGCTTCGTAAACCAGAAGATATGAGGGGTGGATGTGACGAGTTCGACCGCGGCACCAGAGTCGACAGAGCCCACCCCCTCGTCACATGCTAAGAAGTCCTCTAAACCGTCGCAGGCCAGGTTCTGGTTTCGCCGAATCGCCGCTCTACTGCTCGCGCTGATAGTCGTAACGGGGATCTGGTTTACCGTCACATTCGTTCCCTACATCCGGGATTCACAAGGTGAGCCGACCTCGGTGCTTCTCGCGACCTGGGGCCGTGATCATGGGCTTGGGTCTGTCGTGGCGGCAGCCGAGGATTTCTACTACGCGCACTTCGACACAACTCCGATCGGCGGCAAGCCCACGGAATCGGCTAACTTCGGCTCAGACACAACTCCCACCCCCGCGGCGACCGGCAGTAACGCACCCAGCCCATCGCCGAGTGCCAACGCTCCAGCCCGAGCCCATCTCAACCCGCCGCCTACATTGGTTAGTCCGGTGAAGGATGGCGCGCTTCACGATGAGGGCGTTTGGCAGCCCGTCGCTTCGAAGGTCGACGGCCTCCATGCCATCTATGCCACCCGTGTGCGGCCAGACGCCATTCATACAAGCGTTTTGGCATCGCTCATGTGGATCGATACCAAGCTTGCGAAGTCCATGTACGTGCCCGGATATCTCGAACCTGGCGGACCAAATCCGTACGACGGTGCGCTCCCACAGAAGTTTTGGCCCGATGTCCTGGCCAACACCAACGGCGCTTTCCGAATTCAAGACTCGCAGGGCGGCTACATCTATGACGGTAAGAAGATCGTGCCCATGGTCGACGGGCAAGCAACCCTCGCGATTGACTCACATGGTCATATGACGGTTGGCACATGGGGACGGGACATAAGTCCGAATTCTGACATAGTCGTTGCTCGTCAGAACTTGGCACTCATTATCGATCACGGTCAATCACGCGTTAAGTCTGGCGACGGATTCCGCTGGGGAGCAACCACTCACGGCGAATCAGCCGCATGGCGCTCAGCGATCGGTGAACGCGCTGACGGAAGTTTGGTGTACATCGGTTCACCGGGGCTGACCGCTCAAGCTATGGCTGACACATTGATCTCCGCGGGCGTGCAACGCGCCATGGTTCTCGATATGAACAACTGGTGGGTGGCCGGGTTCTACTTCAGGCACGACGCTTCAGGCACCCCAAAGTGTCACAAACTTGATCCCAATATCCAAGAGGGCTGCGATCGATTCCTGAATCGCTACAAGCGAGATAGCTTGCAATTCCTCGCGAACTAATCCCACGTCGTTGACGCAAAAATCTCGGCGGATCAGCCAGCCATTTCCATGGTTGGTTGCTCGCGCTTGGCCCACGCACCGAACCGTTCAGCAAATGGCGGCGCGGTGATGCCATGGGCGAACACACACATCAGGACCGTGACGCCCATGACACCCCACACCTCGCGGGGCAGGTCGGTGCCGAACTCCTCAAAAGCGATCAACGCGAAGACGACAGACGCAAGTCCGCGCGGGCCGAACCATGCGATGAACCACTTTGTCGGCTCGCGTAGTCCCGAACCGGCAAGTGAGAGCCATATGGGCACCATGCGAACGGGGATCAGGGCAAGCAGGGCAAAGATCACGCAAGGCCACGTGACGTAGTCGGCTAAATGGCTCACGAAGAGCATGCCAAACAGTGCCCAGACCGCGAATCCCATCAGGGTATTCATTTCTTCAGCAAGCATGATGTCGTGATCGAGTTGTTCCCCCGCGGCACCTGCATAGGCGGTTCCGGCGATGAACGCGGCAATGAATCCGTTTCCGTGAAGGAGTTCCGCACCGAAGAATGCAAGTAGCGGGATCACCACGACGCCGATCTGCGCCATCGTCGGATCAGCCCAGCCGCGAAGCTCCGCTCTTCGTAGAAGCCAACCGAAGACAAATCCAAGCACTATTCCGAACAGGGCCCCGATCAGGATTTCAGTGGCAGCGTGCAGGAATGCCGACATGACCGAGATAGAAGTACTGGAACCGTGTGCAAGGGTCAGGGCGAAGAGCACCACCGGGGTAGCAAGGCCATCATTCAGGCCACTTTCCCCATTAAGCAGTCGACGAACTCGGGTGGGGACGATCGGGTTAAGAATGGTTGGAGCCCCAAGGCCGGCATCGGTTGGCGCGAGTGCCGACGCGATGAAGAGCACGAAAGCAACGGACAACTCCGGGAACAGCCATTGAGCGGCGAAAAAGCCGATCGCGATCGAGATGGGAAGCGCGATGAACAGCATCCGCGCCAGAAGCTTCCAGTCACCGAGGAGTTCACGCGGGTGCGCCTGGGCTGCATCATGAAACAGGATCAGAGCTAGCGTCGCCTCTGCCAAGAGCTTGATCGAATCACTACCAGCCGGAACGATGAATCGAGCAAGGCCAAGTAGCGCGCCAACCAAAGTGAAGACAATGGGCGGACTGACGTAGAACTGCTTCGCGCGACCAGACACGAGCGTGTACCCCATCACGATGATGGCGAAGATGGCGATCGCGCCTTCCCCCACTCGGATACACCACCTTCATTGCAGTCGGCACACGGTCAGTCAGCGGTCGGCGCTGGCCACTATCACCTAGTCGCCGGCTTCTCCGCGCATCGCAGTCTGTCATGCCGCAACACCTAAAGCACGAAAGACGTCCGACTTAGAGCCCGCCGGGGATAGTGACATAGGCGAACAACAGGAACCGTGCGCTACGACCAATGAATACTGCGGGAAGGAAGATACGCAACGGAATCTTAAGCGTGCCCGCGGCTAGACCGGCCATGTCGAAGATGGGATTCGGTGGCGCAGAAAACACCATCAAGAACAGGAAGGATCGCACCGGTGTACTCATCTGTTCCGTGGTCCAGGTAACTGCCTTCGATTTACCCAAGACTTGCCGGCCGGCTCGGCCTGCGTAGTAGCCACTGAGCTCACCCAAGACAGATCCCGCCGCAGCGAGCAATGCCGCCAGCCAAGGCAAGCTGGCCTTGCCAAGGATCGCCAGCATGATTCCGTTGTATGGAATCGGGATAAGCACCGTGACGTTAGCGACGAACGCCAGGACGAACGCGCCCGGATAAATGACGTTGACGAGGCTGTTCAGCCAATCTGTGACGGCTGGCCTCGTTAGCAACCAATAGGCCGCGTAGTTGAGAGCCAGCATCGCCGCGATGCCTAGAACGGTCAGAATAATCCGGCGCTTAGACCACGTGCTGATCCCTACAACCTCTGGCTCAGTAGGTTGGCCAATCTCATGACTCACGAGGACGAGGGACCCTCAAGTTCGCTTGCACCATCCAGTACATCGGCCACATCTGCGGTGACCGCATCGTCTTGACGCGAGTCACTCGCATCCGCAGCAACGGCGGCAACCGCGTCCGAGCTGTCATTGGAAGAAGCGTCCTCGACTACCAACTGCTCCGCGGCAACAGGACGATACGCGGTCCACAGAACCCATAGGCCGAATGGGATCAATACCAAGCACATGTACTGCGCTCCGGTCAGACCCTTCACGCGTTCGTCATGGGTGCGCAAGATGTCGGTCAGGAAGCGAAGCACTCCATACGAGATCAAGAAAGTCGCGCTGATGACGCCCGGTCGTGCGCCGCGTCGATCCAGCCAGAACAGAACCGCAATCACCGGGATCAGCCAGAGCACTTCGTAGATCGCCGTGCTGTGATATGTCTGCCCAACAACGAGCGGCCCCTCAACAGTTACGCCGCCGAGGTAATGCATACCCAGGAAAAAGTTCGTTGGGCCGCCGAGATGCTCACCGACCGCGATGCACCCAAAGCGCCCGATCAACTGACCGACCGCCAGGCCCATGATGGCCCCATCCAACAATGCCCACTTTTGAGTTCGGGGCCATTTGCGGGTGACGAAGGGTGCAATCAAAACCGCGGAGATCAGACCTCCGCTGAACTGCAAGCCACCCTTCCACACTGCGAACACGTCCAGCGGGCCAGTGAGCTGCTCGATATGGGTGGCTGCCCATAGAAGCCGTGCCCCGATCAACCCTGCGGCAACGAGAATGAAGCCGACTCGCTCGGTGTCTCGAGACGGAATTCCGTACCGTTCATTACGGCGAGCAGCGATAGTGATGCCGACGAGAATTCCGACCGCTACGAACAGGCCGAAGGTCCGAATATGAATCGGTCCCAGCGTGATCATCGGGAATGAGTAATACGGGATTCCAGTAGCAAGAAGTGACCCGGAAACCAGTGACATCATGACCTCATCGTAGGCGGCAGCGGCGCAGTCACCACAACAGGGACGACGACTGGCATTGCGTAAACGATCAGTAGCGTTGGCATCGTTCCCGGAATACGCACCGAACGCGCACTAGGCGCTAACGCTGATCCATTCATCAAGCTCGCTGGGCTTGCCAAACAGGTAGCCCTGGCCGTGTGTCCAGCCCATACCGCGCAGGAAGGCCGACTGCACCGGAGTCTCGATTCCCTCGGCAACCCCAATCAGCCCGATCGCGAAGGCCAAACTAGCCAGACCTTCGGCGAGTGCATAGGACGGCGAATCTGGCTCAGATAGCGACGATACAAACGATTGGTCGAGTTTGACCCCGGAGACGGGCAGATCGCGCAGCAGCGAAATGGACGAGTAGCCGGTGCCAAAGTCGTCGACGTGAAGACCGATGCCCAAGTCTCGCAGGCGTGTTAGATCTGCGCGCAGATCTCGCCTCGTTGACATGACGGCTGTTTCAGTCAATTCGATGATGAGTCGAGTCGGATCAATACCTGAGTCATTAATCGTGCCAATCGTCCTATCGATCCATTCGGCGTGTGCCAACTCAATCGCAGAAACGTTGACCGCAACGTGCTCGGTCATGTTTGGGGTATTCGCGATATCGCGACAAACGCGGGCCAAAACCTTCTCGCCAATCACTGTGATCAATGAAGACTCTTCAGCTACCGCGAGGAAGGAACCGGGTGTGAGCAGACCGTGCTGAGGGTGATTCCAACGAACCAACGCTTCAAACCCGACTCGGCTGTTATCCGCAAGTTGATGTACGGGCTGATAGAAGACGGTCAATTCATCGTTGTCGAGCGCATCCCTTAAAGCACCCTCTGTCTCAAGACGAGCCATCGCTGCATCGGCCATACTCAGATCGAAGATTCGCCACCGAGCCTTTCCGTCGCGTTTTGCTTCAGACAGGGCGACGTCGGCATCCTGAAGCAGGCCCGTAGCCGTGGACCCAGGCCGAGATAAAGCCGCGCCCACCGACGTGGTCATGACAACGCGACGACCAGCGATCATGAAGTCGTCCTTCAGTGATTGCGTCATCAGGTGCGCGTAGTACGTCAGCAATGATTCATCGGCAGGTTGTGGCGCCACGATCACGAACTCGTCACCACCGAACCGACCCACGATCGCGTCGCGGCCAAGATACGTCGTGAAGCGATCGGCGACGGCCTTGAGCAGTTCATCACCGGCTATGTGGCCGAGAGTTTCGTTGATCAGTTTGAAATTGTCGAGGTCTGCGAACAGCACCCCGACGCGGCCAACGTCAAGATGCGATGGATCCAGTGACCTCTCAATCGCCTGCATGACGGTGCTGCGGTTAGACAGCGAGGTCAGGGGATCGCGAGCTGCGAGGTCCGCAAGCCGACGACGGGAGGTTGTTTGTTCGGTGATATCAACAACCTGCTTGGTTAAAAGGACGACGGAGCCGTCGTCATCTCGCGCCGCTGCGACGGTGACGTCACCGTAGAGCATGTTCCCGGATGCATCAGTGAACCGTTGAACCCTGCGGAAGGTATCGAGATCTCCGTGAACAACGCGATCAAGGAGTTCGGATTCCACTTCGAGGTCATCGCCGTTAGTGACCAGCGCCCACGATCCACCTATGAGTTCGTCCTCCGTGCGTCCAACAAATTCACACAACGCTTCGTTCACATTGACGATCTCGAATTTGGGGTTGATCAGGGCCATGCCGACGCCAGCATGTTGCATAGCCGATCGATAGCGCTTCTCCGACAGCAGCAGCGCTCGACGCGATAAACGCTGCTCATGTACGTCATGAAGGCCAACCATGAATCCGCCGACCGCATCACCTTCGCGCATCATCGGCCGCGCGCGACCTTCAAACCAACGCTTAGTTCCGTCTCGATGGATCAGTTCCATCTCCTGAACGACGCTATGCCCTGCGAGCAACTGATCGCGATTGCCGGTCACCCACGAAAGGTCTTGATCCGGCGCGAGCAAACTCAGTGCTGGAGCGCCGATCAGTTCATAGGGTTGCCATCCAAGCCACTGGGTGACCGATGGTGAGATCCACTGAATGATCAAGCCGTTGGTTTGATAGACGATGTCCGAGGAGTTTTCCGCTAACAGGCGGTATCGCTCTTCACTCGTGAGTTCCAGGTGCGCGTCAGAGGCACGCCGCTGCTGCGGTACAACCTCTGATTCCATGCGCCACCCCCGACACAGCTCGGTGCGGCCTCATAGGCCCCACGTTCACATAGTCGCAAGGTTTGTCTATCTTCGGAAGGCCGAATTTCTGGCTGGACGCCCGAATGGGTGTCTGTTGCGCGTTTCTTGCGTTAGTGGACGCGTGAAAAGTGGCTCTACCCTCTCCCTATGCGCATTTCTCGTGACGAAGTCTCAGCACTGGCCCAGCATCGGTTGGCACGCATGCTCGACGCTCTGCCTGATGCGGCGGCCACCCGATTGGCAGGTGGGCCACGCTCAGTCGACGGCCAACTTCTTGATCCACACTTGGCAATGCTGTTGGCCGTTGATGAGCGAATAAGGCCGGCAGAGGCAAACACATCTGTCGAGCAACAGCGCGCGATCAATCTGTCCGCTGCGCGGATCGCTGCTGGCGCACCCATCGACGTCGGCCCCGTCCGCGACCTCATGATCGACGGAGCTAACGGTCCACTTCGGGCTCGTCACTACACCCCACCCTCGTTGGGTCCAGACCGCCCACTGGTTGTTTTCTTCCACGGCGGTGGCTGGGTGGTCGGCAGCGTCGACAGCCACGATCAACCGTGCAGGCTACTGAGCCGCTACGCCAATGTTCACGTCCTGTCCGTCGACTACCGCCTCGCACCTGAGCACCCATTCCCGGCGGCGGTTGACGATGGCGTCGCGGCGTTTCAATGGGCCCAGACCAATGCGGAAACCCTCGGTGTGACATCAGGAAGGATCGCCGTTGCTGGTGACAGCGCTGGCGGCAACATCGCCGCCGTCGTATGTCACACGGCCCGGGATCACGGATTCGCGGCGCCGGTCGCTCAACTCCTGATCTACCCCGCAACCGATGGCAGCCAAGATAGGCCGTCGAAAGATCTATTCGGTGAAGGGTTCTTCCTCAGCCGTCCTCAAATGGACACCTACTGGGATACCTATCGGGTCGAAGCACCACACGACGATCCCCGACTGTCGCCACTGCGGTCAGCCAGTTTTCAAGGGCTCGCGCCCGCAGTTATCTCTACCGCTGCCCTTGATCCACTTCGCGATGAAGGTGAGGCCTACGCCACCGCGCTGCGGGCCGCGGGCGTGCCGGTGTCACTTCGTCGTGCGACCGGACTCGTGCACGGATTCTTCAGCATGACCGGTATTCATCGCGCATCACTAGAAGAGGCCATCGCTGTTGCCGGTGCTTTCGGCGCGCTACTCGATATCACGGCCTAGCCCACCCGTCAGGCTTGGTGCGAATAGACCAGTGAAGCTCGATGCTCCTCGTCATGGGCAAGGACTTCGATCACCATTGCGCGCACATCGATCTCACCGAA
Source organism: Actinomycetota bacterium (assembly GCA_947455705.1). Lineage (GTDB taxonomy): Bacteria > Actinomycetota > Actinomycetes > S36-B12 > CAIYMF01 > Longivirga. Next base: position 29,564 of record CANGPO010000012.1, read on the forward strand.
TGTTTCGTGGATCGCACTCGCCGCCCAGTCGCTTTCGGCGAGATCGCGAAGAGCGGTAAGCAACGTAATGCGCTGTGCCATCAGTCGTGCCGACGCATCCTCGACCGTCCATGACTCATAGGTCTCGGCTGTACGCCGAGCATCCGGCTCCCACCACTCATATGTGGGTGGCACGTCACCAGCTCTATGTGCGGTAACCATCTGGTCCAGTCGTACCAACCAGACCTGCTCATCCACCTCGGACACATGTCCAAGGATGGTCGCGGGTGGCCACTGCTCGGCCACAGCGGACGCCTTCTTGGCTGACTCGATCATGCGATCGACACTCATCAGCAACTCGACCAGCAGCACCGAGATCGGATTCGTCACGGCGCCAGCGTATTACCCTCCTGAGCGTCGCGTAGATCTGGTCATAATGACGGGAGGGTCAAACCAGATCACAGAACAGGAGGTCCCATGAGTTCTGGTAGTCGAGGTGTGGTCATCGTCTCTGGCGGTGGAGCCATCAGCCCTTTCACAACCGCCGATTTCGCCGCTTCCACAGGTTTCGCTGCGGGAAGCACCGATACAGCCTTGCGCGAGCATCTGCTCGCCGCCGGCTATCGCACGTTCACCGCACCTGCGACGATCGGGCCTGGCCAGGCTGATCGCGATTCCGGCTTCGGCGGCTTTGCTGATGTGCCCGTCCTCTTACCTAGCGAGATGACGATCAACTCAGCGGGCGACATCGACGAAGCCGGCGCATGTCTGGTTCGCTTCTTGCACCATCTCCATCAGGAATGGGGTATCGATACGTTCGACGTGGTCGCCCATTCAATGGGTGGGTTGTTCAGTCGAGCGGCCTATCGGATCTTGAAGCAGGCCGTTTCACCACTTCGCTATCGGTCGCTGACAACACTGGGCACTCCATGGGAAGGCGCCTTCTTCGCTGACTACGCCCTTGGGGACATCGATCTAAGTCTGGCTCGCGAATCGGAATTCACTCGCGCGGTGATGGCCCAGGGCAAGTCCTATGAAAGTGCTGTGTCCCAGGGTGCCGGTGATCAAGTAACTCATCGCTACCTGATGGGAGCCGATGGGTGGAACGAGCAGCAAGCCGGGGTCTTAGACGATGTTCCCGTCGTACTCATGGCCGGCGGGTACTTCACCGACGACGACGCCGATCCCCGCGTCTGGCCACATGACGGGCTCGTCTCCGCAACGAGTGCGCTCGCCGTTGACGTACCGTCCACGGTCTTGCCTATTCGTACTAGTCACACCTTTGACGACGTGCACAGCATTTTCTTCACCGATCACCTAGGTCTGCCAATGGAACGCGCGATCACCTGGGATCCAGACGTTTTGAGCGCCGTTGTAGCCGCCATAGAAAGTGCGCAGTAGCGACGCACCATCAGCCGTCCGAGATTTCGCAGCTGATGCGCGCGTGCAGTTTCATCGCGCTAACGTCAGTCCATGGCAATTCACGGGGTCGTTGTAGCTGGTGGCTCGAGTAAGCGCTTTGGGCGAAACAAACTCGTCGAAGTCGTCAACGGTGCACCTCTACGCAATCATGCGATCGAGGCTGCGACGTCCACGTGCGACACCGTCGTGGTCGTCGGCTTCGAACTCGACGCCGCGTGGCCACTAGTAACGGTCGTACGCGAGAATCCGGCCGGCAGCGGCCCGTTCTCGGCCGTTGCCGCGGGAGTCGCGCACCTTCAGCCAGCACCAGATGATGTCGTCGTGCTGTTAGCCGGCGATCTCGTATCACCCCACGACGCAATCCCAGCACTGATCGAGACACTCAATAGTTCTGGCGCAGACGCCTGCGTCATCGTCGACAATCACCACCGTCGTCAACCACTACTGGCTTGCTACCGCGCCAGCGCACTGCTCACGCTGTTCGCGAGCACTGACCCCGTAAACCGCCCGGCCATGCAATTACTCGACGGTCTACACGTGGTGGAAGTGCCAGACGGCGGCAACTGGTCGCGTGACATAGATACGCCGGACGATCTGGACTCCTAGCCTGATCATCGGCGGGTCGCATAGCGGCCACGACCGCAGACGGTCAGGATCAAGACATGGCCATTCCGGAACTCTCGTGGATGCAGGCCCGCCGTGCCGCACGCGAGTGCGCTCGCCCAGGTCCGATCGTTGAGTCGACGTTAGAAGATGCCATCGGAGCAGTCCTAGCCGAGCCCCTAGAGGCTCTCAGTGCACTTCCACCGTTTGATGTGTCAGCCATGGACGGTTTCGCTGTCGCTGGGCCAGGGCCGTGGCTCGTGGTCGGCGATCTGCGGGCGGGATCAATCGGTGACCGCCTCGCCGATGGAACGGCCGTACGTATCGCCACCGGTGCTGCGATGCCGATCGGGGCCGATGCAGTTCTCCGTCGAGAACATTCGCTGATCGCCCACGACAGTGACGGAGAGCGGCTCTTCGTCGGTGATGCATCAACCGGAAACACAGCACCCCATCCGGGTTTCGTTGAATGTGGCGCTGACATTCGTCCCCGTGGTCAAGAGTGCGCGGTGGGTGAGCCACTCCTGGACCCGGGCGGTGTGGTTACCCCCGCCGTCGCCGGCATGGCAGCGGCGGCAGGCTACGACGTGATCCGCGTTGTTCGTCCTCCTAGTGTCGCCATCCTGATTCTCGGCGACGAGCTACTTCACCGCGGTGTCGCTCGCGATGGACGAATCCGAGACGCGCTCGGCCCCATGCTCCCCGGTTGGATCTCATGGGCTGGTGGGCGAGCGTTTCCGCCACAACACGTTCCGGACACCATCGACGAGCTCGTCGCCCACATCGACGATGCCAACGCCGACGTGATCGTTACAACCGGCTCAACTGCCGCCGGGCCGGCAGATCATTTGCATACGGCGCTCAACTTCCTCGGTGCGAAGTGGCACGTAGACGGAGTTCACGTCCGCCCCGGTCATCCGATGTGCTTGGCCACACTGCCCGATGGCCGTCACGTCGTGGGCCTGCCCGGCAATCCGCTTGCCGCAATATCGGCTGTCATGACGCTGGTCGTGCCGATGTTTGCAACATTGCGCGGAGAGCACGGAGCCGACGAATCCACCATTCTCGAGGCAGTACTCACCACGGATGTGCGACCACACCCCGACAGCACTCGCCTATTGCCGGTACGTCGCGGCTTTAGCGGCCCTGAAATCACCGCCACTCCGACGATGCATGTGGGCCCGGCGATGCTACGAGGGCTATCTCTGGCAGACGGAATTGCCGTCATCCCTCCCGGCGGCGGAGACATCGGATCATTCGTAAAAGTTCTTCCACTGCCCTAACGATCGGCGCCTGCCCACCCGGTCGCTGGTCATATGAACCCCGAGTCGATAGCGTCCGTGCTTGTGAGTTCCGATGTGACGTTGAGCTGGCCCCGGGTAAGCCGGCGGCCGATCACCCTGTTCTTGCGTCGGGTTGCCATCGCCACAGCATGCCTCTTAATCACTGCATTTCTGGTTTACATCGAGCGCGACGGCTACAACGACGCAAACGGTCATCCGATCACGATGATTGATGCGCTGTACTACGCAACTGTCTCCCTATCGACCACTGGGTACGGCGATATCGCTCCGTACAGTGAGTCAGCTCGGCTTGTGAACATCTTTCTGATCACCCCACTACGTTTCATTTTCCTGATCACTCTGGTTAGCACGACGGTGGAGATCCTCACCGAGCGGACCCGTGATGAATGGCGCACCCGCCGCTGGAGGTCAACTGTGAACAACCACACCGTCATCATTGGCTACGGAGTGAAGGGGCGAAGCGCCGCACAAAGTCTCACGGGCGCCGGAGTGGACGCGAGCACCATCGTCGTTGTCGACCCGTCGGCCGCCGTGATCGAGCAAGCCAACGAGAGCGGACACTTGGGAGTCATTGGAGATGCTGGTCGCGAAGAGATCATGCGCGCCGCCTCCGTCGACAAGGCACGTCAGGTCATCGTTGCTCTCGATCGCGATGACGCATCGGTGCTCGCAGTATTGACGGCTCGACGGTTGGCTCCGCAGGCTCGCATCGTGGCCGCCGTCCGCGAGTCCACAAACAGCCCGTTACTTCGTCAGAGCGGAGCCGACGTTGTAGTGCTAACGGCCGAGTCCGCGGGGCATCTGATGGGTCTGTCACTCAATTCCCCGGCTGCAGGCGACTTCGTTGAGGATCTCCTCGAAACACGTGATGGTCTCACCATCGTCGAGAGAGCCGCCACGTCCGATGATGTCGGCGGCACCAGCCAGGACCTGCTATCTCGAGGTGAGCTTCTCGTCGCCGTCGTACGTCGAGGAGTAACCCATCGCTTTGATAGCGGAACGATCTCCGCCATCGAACCTGGCGACACACTTCTTGTCATCCATCAAGGTCGGGGGGCGCAGTAATGCATGCCATCGCAATTACCGAGTTTGGCGCTCCGGAGGTTTTGGTCTGGACTGAAGTGCCCGACCCGGTACCCGCATCCGATGAAGTCGTCATTCGCATCACCGCCAGCGCCGTGAATCGTGCGGATTTACTTCAGCGCCAAGGATTTTACGAGCCTCCCCCCGGTTCCTCGCCCTACCCTGGGCTCGAATGCAGTGGTGTCATCGCACAGGTTGGGTCTGACGTGACGGGTTGGACGATCGGTGACGAATGCTGCGCATTACTTTCCGGTGGTGGCTATGCCGAGTTCGTCGCCGTACCCGCAGGTCAAGTTATGCCACTGCCACCTGGGACAGATGTTGTAACTGCTGCAGCACTTCCTGAGGTTGCCTGCACCGTTTGGTCGAATCTGATCGATACTGCACGACTCAGCAGTGGCGACACAGTTCTGATTCATGGCGGCGGTAGTGGAATCGGCACCTTTGCAATTCAGTTTGCTCGCGCGCGTGGAGCGCGCGTCGCGGTGACGGCGGGATCGGCAGAGAAACTAGAAGCATGCGCCGCCCTAGGCGCCGACATTCTGATCAACTACCGCGAGCAGGATTTCGTCGAAGCCATCCGCGCTGCGACGGACGGCCGTGGTGCGGACGTGATTTTGGACAACATGGGTGCCGAATATCTCGCTCGCAATATTGCTGCATTAGCTACCAATGGACGAATAGCAGTGATCGGGCTGCAGGGTGGCGTCAAAGCAGAGTTAGACCTGGGCAAACTTATGGCAACCCGCGGATCTGTTGCCGCCACCTCACTGCGCGCGCGCCCAACAGCCGATAAGGCGCGCATATGCTCGGCCGTCATAGACAACGTGTGGCCATTGCTAGCAACTGGTGCCATCAAGCCCATCATCGACCGAAGCATCCCGATGTCAGATGCAGCCGAAGCCCATCGAGTTGTGACGGCAAGTGATCATGTAGGCAAGGTGCTGTTACGCACCTGACCTCCCCGGCAAGAACTCCCGTAACCAGTTACGAAGCGGGCAGTGCGGCAATTCGGCGGGTGAGGTACGGAGAGAACCATCCATTGTACTTCTGCTGAAGCTCTGGTTTGGTCCAGTCGAGACCGGTCACGATGCCGCGACACGTCGGCTCACCGCACAGGCAGGTGAATTCGTCGTAGTCGCTTGAATCGCAGGTGGCGTAGTCGAATGTGAGTTCTTCGCCCACCTCGATGTCGCGCATCGCGACCAGGACATTGGCACCGACCAAGCCACAGGACGGCTCACATGAGTGGTTCAGGAAGTCGCCTGGTTCAGGGGTGTCGCCGGACACGAGGTACAGATCCTGATCAACCTGAATCGATCGACTCTGCCGATCGTGGCTGAAGGTTTCGAGAGTGTCATGGGTTACAACCCAGCCACCGAATCCAGCAACGGTTGTGCCTTCGGGAATCCGCTCGATCGCGAATGATCCCCAGCCCTTTGCGCCTACGGGGCGGGCTTCCGCACCCGGGAACAGCCAGTTGTAGTCCACGTGCCGTCTCCTTGACGATCGCGTAGCCCGGTGCCCCAGCGGGTCCGGTGCCTCTCACCCCTCACGGGCTTACTAGTAGTTTTCGTTGGCCGATACGCACCGAGTGGTGCGCCGTGCATCGCATATTTCAGCACAGATTAGTGAACAACCTGTATTCCTGAATCGTACAAAGGGCAAAACGCACGATAAGTACCCGTTCACAGTGCGCGTGGATCACTTCTGTCTGCGGGTTCAGGATCATGCTTTGATGGAGCCATGACCAATCCCGTTGAGCCAGGCGCGATCACGCCTCCAGATGCACACGTCATCATCGTTGGACCAGATGGCCAACCCGTAGATGCCAGCGGTGTCACACCTCATGGATCCGGTGATGTCGAGACATCGACGACGTCGATCACCGATCTCATCGAGCAACCGGCCAAGGTGATGCGGATCGGAAGCATGATCAAGCAGCTACTTGAGGAAGTGAAGAGCGCACCACTTGATGAGGATGCGCGGGTTCGGCTACGTGAAATCCATCGTCGCTCTATAACCGAGTTAGAGGATGGCCTGGCCCCGGAGCTGGTGGACGAGCTCGAGCGCCTTTCGCTTCCATTCACCGAGGACCGCGTGCCAAGTGAGTCAGAGTTACGGATCGCGCAGGCACAACTCGTCGGTTGGCTTGAAGGTCTGTTCCATGGGATTCAAACCGCTCTATTCGCCCAGCAGATGATGGCTCAGTCACAGGTTGAACAATTGCGGCAACGCGCCATCGGTGGAGGCGACGGTGGCGTCGGGCCAGGGCAGACACCTGACGATCCCGGACGCAATGCCGGGCTATACCTCTAGCACCGGCAATGAACATCCCTTCGCACAGCGCGTTGGGTTTATGCGAACGACCTGAAAGTCGCGCCTCTGGGTTAACCACATCACCGCTGGAAGCCTTCGAGCACTAGGCTGAGGCCGTGATCGATCTCAAACTGATTCGTGATGAACCCGAACGCGTACGCACTTCTCAGCGTTCCCGGGGTGAAGATCCGAGCATCGTTGATCGCGTGCTGGCCGCCGATGAGCGTCGTCGCGCGGCTGAACTCGCGTTCGGTACCTTGCGCAACGAGCAAAAGGAACTCGGTAAGCAGATCGGTCCACTACAGGGTCAACTCAAAAAAGCCAGTGACGACGAGCGGGCCTCAATCCAGAGCCAACTCGATGGGTTGATGACTACCGCAACCGAACTATCGGATCGGGTTAAAGCCGCCGAAGATGAGCGCGCTGCCGCGGACGCAGATGCTGCCGCACTCGTGGCCCTGCTATCCAATGTGGTTGAAACCGCTGCCCCCATCGGCGGTGAAGACGATTTCGTCGTACTCGAGCACGTCGGTACACCACGAGATTTCGCAGCCGAGGGAATCACCGTTCGCGATCACGTTGAGCTCGGTGAAATGCTGGGAGCCATCGACATCGAACGCGGAGCCAAGGTTTCCGGTTCACGCTTTTACTACCTCACCGGCGTGGGTGCGCTGCTGGAACTGGCGTTGGTTAACCACGCCATTGCGTTGGCCTGCGGTAACGGTTTCACGCCCGTGATCCCTCCTGCACTCGTCAAGCCCGCAGCGATGGAGGGCACCGGCTTCCTTGGCCAAGCAGCAGAGAATGTTTATCGTCTCGAGCAAGACGACATGTATCTCGTGGGTACGGCTGAGGTTCCGCTTGCTGCGTATCACTCCGATGAGATCTTGGATGCAGAGTCTTTGCCGCGCCGTTACGTCGGGTACTCACCCTGTTTCCGTCGCGAAGCAGGCTCACATGGCAAGGACACCCGTGGCATCTTCCGTGTTCACTGGTTCGACAAGGTTGAGATGTTCTCGTACTGCAATCCCGAGGATGCGACGAATGAGCATCAACGACTACTTGGCTGGGAGCGCCAATTCCTCGACTCCCTTGAAGTCCCCTACCGCGTGATCGACGTAGCCACGGGTGACCTCGGATCGTCCGCCGCGCGCAAGTTCGATATCGAGGCGTGGGTGCCGTCGCAGGAGCGCTATCGCGAAGTCACCTCAACATCTAACTGCACCGAGTTTCAAGCCCGACGACTTCGCGTTCGCATGCGCGATGCTGATGGCGTACGTCCGTTGGCAACCCTGAATGGAACGCTCGTTGCCATCACCCGCACCATCGTCACCCTTTTGGAAAACCACCAGCAGGCCGATGGATCGGTACGCGTTCCCGTGGCGCTGAGGCCATACCTCGGCGGTCGAGAAACTCTCGATCCCATCGGTTAGTACGCAGGTCCACGTCGCGCGGTTGCATGCCATCGGCAAGGATGGGCACATGTCGCATCAGGATTGGCACGAGCTCACGTCCGGTATCCAACTCATGGCAACTGATCTCGACGGAACTCTGATTCGCGCCGATCAAACCGTCTCGGACTTCACGGTTGAAACTTTTCGACGTGCTCGCGCGATGGACTTTCCGATCATTTTTGTTACCGGTCGGCCACCCCGATGGATCGGGCCAGTTGCCGAGGTAACGCAGCACCACGGTTTGGCCGTGTGTGCCAATGGCGCCCTCGTGGTCGACCTCGTCACGCAACGCGTGGTCGAGTCTGATCCGATCGCCCCTGAGGTTGTCGAGGAGATCGTGTCGATTCTGCGTGCCGAGGTGCCAGGGGTGGCCTTTGCAGCCGAGTGGGTTGGGCTAACACCTGATGAGGAGCCCTTCGGATATGAGCCCACGTACGTCACCCGGTACGAGAACATGGCCGCACGACGCGACACGGATGTACGCGAGTTCACCCGCGGTAAGTCCGTCGTCAAACTCCTTGCTCGAACCAGTGAGCCTCAGGACCATGTTGATACGTTCCTAGGCCTCGCCGCTGAGCACATTGAGCACCTGGCTGACATCACCCATTCCGACTCCACCGACACCCTGCTTGAAATGAGTGCCTTCGGCGTCAGCAAGGGAGCCACCTTGGCCCGCCTCGCCGGTGAGCTCGGAATTCCGGCGCCAGCAGTGGCTGCGGCCGGCGATATGCCCAACGACGTCTCGATGATCTCGTGGGCTGGGGTCGGGCTCGGGGTTGATGGGGGTCACGAGTGGGTCATGAAGGCCGCTGACGCGATCATTCCAGGGCCGCAGGACGACGGAATTGGCCAGTTTGTAGCGGCCGTTCTCGACCAGATGTAGGCGTCACTGAGTCACACCAGTCACATGCGTCCCACCTGTGACACTCCTGTACGTAGGCTCAAGCCGATCTTGAGGGGCCTGTGAAGCACGTCACAACCCCTGCGGAGCGTCGTCCCCATTCGGCCTGTCGCGTTGGACCTTCGGCCTATTTCATGGTTACGGTGAATCTGTTAGCCGCCACAGTACGGACTTCGTACACGGTTAACACGCCTAATCGTCGGGCTCTCTCGCCTGACGAACCGGGGACCCACAGCACGTGGGGCGAATCACCGGGTCGAGCAATCGACTTGGAGTAGGGCACCTCTTCTGGCCCGAGCCCGTCAGCTAACCCGGTCGGCGACGAGAGGAGCCATCTGGTGCTGTCTATTTCGCGACGCCGTTTTTTGCCTGCGTCATTCCTGCTTGCGACTGCTCTCACTCTTGGAGTCGCAGCCACCCCCGCACAAGCCGCACAATCCACGACGACGTCGGTACGAGCTGCCGCGGCGTCACCAACCACCTCCAGCGTGGCCAAAGCCACCTCTAGGCCGGTCAACAGGGCTGCGTTGGCCAAGGCCACCGCGGCGAAGGCTGCTGCAACCCAAGCCGCTCGAGTGGCGCGAATTCGATCCTCCATCGTCTCCATCGCGCTGTCCAAGGTTGGTTCGGCTTATGTGGCCGGTCATGCTGGCCCGCACTCCTTCGACTGCTCTGGCTTAGCCATGTACGTCTACGCCAAGGCCGCCGGCATCTCACTGCCCCACTACTCGCGGGCGCAGTACAGCATGACCACGCATATCTCAGCCAAGAGTCTGCGGGCAGGTGACCTCGTCTTCTTCTTCCGCAACGGTGCCCACCACGTGGCCATCTACATCGGCGGCGGAAAAATGGTTGGCGCTGCCAACCCGCGTCACGGTGTCCGCATCGACTCGGTGTTCGGACCCTGGTACGGATCACACTTCAGTGGAGCGGGCCGCCTGATCTAAGGCTCGGCGGCACGCTACGCACCAACACCAAAGACCGGGATCTTCGTCAGGAGGATCCCGGTCTTTTTTGGTTTATGGGAATACCCCCTAGGGGTATGCTGTTTGCAGAGTCGAGGGAGGAAACCATGGAACACGGTTACAACGCAGACAAAGACAAGGTGTTAGCGCGCCTAAGCCGCATCGAGGGACAGGTTCGAGGAATCGGCCGAATGGTCGAGGACGACACCTACTGCATCGACATCCTGACTCAGGTGTCAGCAGCGACCAGAGCCCTGGAAAACGTGGCACTGCTCCTGCTCGACGATCACCTTGATCATTGCGTTCGCAACGCAGCGGCAAGCGGAGGGCCTGAAGCAGACGAGAAGTTGCGTGAGGCCTCGCAGGCCATCGCGCGCCTCGTCCGCTCTTAACAACTACCAGCACACAACGAGGAGACAGAGATGAACACCACCACATGGTCCGTCGAAGGTATGACCTGTCAGCACTGCGTCAACGCGGTGACCGAGGAAGTCACTGCCATCCACGGAGTTACCGCAGTCGTCGTCGATCTTGAAGCCGGTCAGGTAACCGTGACCTCCGAGGACGCACTCACAGTTTCCGACGTGGCGGCAGCCATTGACGAAGCCGGTTACGTCCTGATCACAAGCTAGTCACGCAACGAGGGGAGCAAACATGAGCACGTCAGAACTTACGTCGGTCGACCTAGCCGTCACCGGAATGACGTGTGCATCATGTGCCGCTCGAGTTGAGAAGAAGCTCAACAAGATTCCAGGGGTCGTGGCTACCGTCAATTACGCGACGGAGACTGCGCGAGTCCACGTGCCCACCGGTGTTACTCGTGACGAGCTCGTAGCAGTCGTCGAAGCCACCGGCTACGGCGTCGCCGAACCTGATGAGGTCAGAGACCCCGATCCGGATCAACTTGAGCGCCGTTGGAAAATCTCGGCGATTCTGTCCATCCCCGTTCTAGCGATGGCGATGATCCCCGCGTTGCAGATCGACTGGTGGCAGTGGATCTCGTTCCTGCTCGCCTCGATCGTTGTGCTCTGGGGCGGTGCGCCATTCCATCGAGCTGCGTTCCTCAACGCACGTCACGGCATGACGACCATGGACACTCTGGTGTCGCTTGGCACGTTGGCTGCCTACCTCTGGTCAACCTTCGCAATCCTGTTCACAGCTGCTGGGGCCGTCGGCATGCACATGGACATGTCGTGGCTACCCAGCCACAGCGTCACGTCGGCTGATCATCCCGATCTGTACTTTGAATCAGCTGCTCTCGTAACCACATTCCTGCTTATTGGGCGATGGTTGGAGAACAGGGCCAAGCAAAGCTCCGGGCAAGCACTTCGAGCACTACTTGATCTCGCTCCCAAGACGGCCACGATTCGGGACGGCGATAAGGAAACCCTGATTCCGGCCGCGCACATTAAGGTCGGCGACCTCGTCGTCGTTCGATCCGGCGAGCGAATCGCAGCTGATGGTGTCGTCGTAGAAGGTGCTTCAGCTGTCGATGCAAGCATGCTCACCGGCGAGTCCGTGCCGATCGACGTCGCCGTCGGCGACAACGTTGCGGGTGGCACCGTCGTTCAGGATGGGCGACTCGTCATCACGGCCACGCGCGTTGGCGGTGACACGTCGTTGGCACACATCACCGCGCTGGTCACCTCAGCGCAGGCCGGAAAGGCGCAGATCCAGCGGCTTGCTGATCGAGTATCGACGGTGTTTGTACCGGTGGTTCTCGCTATCGCCGCGTTGACCTTGCTCGGATGGGGATTCACCTCTGGCTGGCAACAGGGATTCACCGCGGCCGTCGCCGTGTTGGTGATCGCCTGTCCGTGTGCCCTGGGCCTAGCAACACCAACCGCCCTACTCGTGGGCACTGGACGCGGTGCGCAGCTGGGCGTTCTGGTGCGTGGGCCTGAGGTTCTTGAATCAACCCACACCGTCAACACCGTCGTCCTCGACAAGACCGGCACGCTCACCACAGGTGTGATGTCCGTCGTTGATGTGTGGGGTGATGACGAGGCGATTCGATTGGCTGGGGCACTTGAACATGCTTCGAGTCATCCCATCGCCCGTGCCATTGCCTCGTACGCAGCTAGCCGCGGCCCACTTCCGTCCGCCATCGACGTTGAGTCGTCGCGCGGCGACGGGGTGAGTGGGCTCGTTGAGGGGCGTCACGTTCAGGCTGGTCGACCTGCATGGATCAACAGCGCGCAGGAATGGCCAAACGCGCTCAGCACGTGGCAGGCAGGCAACAACACGGTGATCGGAGTTGCCATCAACGGGCTGCCTCGTGCAATCTTCGTCGTCGCTGACGTGATCCGACCGACGACGGCCGCAGCTATTGATTCACTACGTTCACTCGGGATCGAACCCATCATGGTGACGGGTGACAACTCGGCCACGGCACATCTGATCGCTGAACAATTGGGAATTGTCACGGTGTTTGCCGATTCGCGACCCGAGGACAAGTTGGAGATCGTCCACTCGCTTCAACAACAAGGTCGCGTCGTTGCCGTCATCGGCGACGGTGTCAACGATGCGGCTGCACTTGCCGCTGCCGACCTTGGCATCGCTATGGGCAACGGGACGGACGCTGCGATCGAGGCCGCCGACATCACACTTCTGCGCGAAGATCTCACCAGCGCTGGAGATGCCGTACGGCTCGCGCGGGCGACACTGCGAACGATCAAAGAAAATCTCGCGTGGGCCTTCGGATACAACATTGCAGCCATTCCGTTGGCAGCCGTCGGCCTCTTGACACCGCTGATCGCGGGCCTAGCGATGGCACTGTCGAGTGTGTGCGTCGTGGCAAATAGTCTGCGGCTCAAGCGATTTCGCTAGCCAACGTGGGCGCCCCGATAGTCCGGGCTCAGGAGTTAAACGTCACCGCGGATCGTGCGAAGCCAGTGGTCAGCCTCACGGAAATCAGCATCCGTCACACCCTCACGAACAAGTGGTTGGCGACCATCGTGACGAGGGTACGAGCCCAGGAATCGCACGTCGGCACAAATTCGATGCAGCCCAGCAAGAGCCTCACCCACGCGAGCATCGTTTACGTGACCTTCACAATCGACCGAGAAGAAATAGTCGCCCAACGCCTTACGGGTGGGACGTGATTCAATGCGAGTGAGGTTGACCCCACGCACGGAAAACTCGGTCAAGATTTCCATCAGCGCACCAGGGTGATCCGCGCGCATGAACAGCGTCAACGTCGTCTTATCAGCACCACTTGGGGCCGTTAGTCGTCCTTCGCGTGCCAACAGCACGAAGCGCGTCCATGCCTCATCGTTGTCGCCGATATCGTCTGCGAGAACGCTGAGTCCATAAATATCGGCCGCGATGCGCGGAGCAATGGCCGCCTCAAATCCCGCATTACCGGCCGCCAACTCAGCAGCGGCAGCCGAGGTAGACGACAGTGGAACCACATGCGCGAGAGGCAGGTTCGTTCGCACCCAACCACTGCACTGAGCTGACGCATGGGGGTGAGTGCCTACCGTGCGAATGTCGCTCAGGGTCGTACCCGCTCGAGCCATAAGCGTGAATGACACCGGGATCACTTGTTCTGCCACGATCACCAGCGGATCGCCCGCCGAGAGCCCGTCGAGCGTGGTGGCGACAGAACCTTCGATCGAATTCTCAATAGGTACGAGAGCTCGGTCCGCAGTTCCAGCGCGAAGTGACGCCAACGCCTCGGCCACGGAGCCGCCTGGGATCAAGACAGCGTCCCGGCTTTCCGCGAGTTCGTGCAGGGCCGCTTCAGAGAATGATCCGCGCGGACCAAGGAACACGATCGAGGTCATGAGGCTCGTCCCTTCACCGCATACGCAACGGCCTGTAACTCCTCGGGCGATAGCGGCGCATCGCTCTTGCCCGCCTTGATGCCCTTCATGTACGACCGCGTCTCGGATCGACCATGAATTGATGTCAACACCAAGCCGTCGCCGCCATCGTCCAAAAGTGCCGCGCTGAACGAGAGTCGACCACCCATGTCGCCGAATGCGTCGTACCGAACCACGCTGACGTGGCGTACGGCATCAGCAAGCTCCATGCGAGTCTTTGACAGTAGAGCGGATAGATCGTCGACCTCACCCCGAAGGGCGTAGACCTGATCGGCCTGTCGAGCCACGGCTTCGACGAAGGATGGAGCCTGATCATCGGCGGCGAGCAGCACCAGATCGCGCTTCATGCGACGCTGTCCACGAAGGGCTAGTGCCCCAAGGATCGCGGCGACTCCGGCGACAACAACGCCAACAATGACGAGTGCATCGCGTACTGAAGGATCGAGGGCCACAGGGCAAGGGTAGTGGGCGCCGCTTCTGATCTCGCACGCATATTCCCATAGCGCCGTTATTGCCAGAGTGCAGTTACCGCCATAGTGCCGTTATCGCGGCAGTGCCGTCCGCGTAAAGCCCGACCACGAGCGCTGATGACCCTCAACGGCGATGTGGGCCCGGCAAACGAGCCAGGCCCACATCCGCAGCACGTGCGTCGTTGATTCATTGCGAACCCGACGTGACGTGATGAGGTACTCCCCCGCGGTTCCTCAGTGCTACAACAGGCAGATACCCAGTACGTACCCGGTTCACACCTACCTGCGGCGTGGGGAACAACACAATCGCGATGACGACCACCCAAGAGCCATCGCCGGGGTCGCACGAGGGCGTATGAGGGCATAAAAAATGACCGGACGCCGCCGACGGGGGATGCAGCGGCGTCCGATCTGACATCACCGTAAGTAGTGGAGACACTTCAAGCAACATCAACGGTGCTGGTAGAGCCCATATTTAGCAAAAATTGAGTTTTCGTCAGGTTGGACCGAACAGTTCAGAGTAACAACTCTCATTACTTAGGGTGACGATGGCGTCCTAGCGCAGGGTCACCTGACGGTGCGCCAAACTTGATCGTGCGCGACGCTCGTCGGTGGTGAGCTCATCGGTTTGAGCAAGCGCAGCATCAAGGCGCACCTTCAGTGCTGCTGCCGGCTCTTCGATGGAGTCGGCCTCCGCACCAGGAACCAAGTCCCACACCGGGACAAGTAAGCCGTGAGCACGGAACGTACCGATGAGTTTCGTTTCGGGCCCGAGGTCAGCCTCATCGCGTGCCAACAATCGGCCAAGTGCTGTCAAGAGAGCTTCCTCTTCGTGGGGTTGCGCCCAGCGCAGATGCTCCTTCGCGCCCACCCGACACCAGTAACCAGCATCAATCGAGGTGAGCTTACGGGTGGGAATGATCGATTCGCTGGCTCGCTCAAGTGAGGCCTGTACTTCGCCGGTCACCTCCGCGGTCGCATCCATCCAGAAGTCGAAGTTGTCGTGAACGGTTACATCGAGTGGAACCGAAACGTCCAGGACATCCTGCAGGCGCGGCCCATCGGTCACTCTGGCCGGTGGCACCGGATTACCGGGCTCGGTGTCGAGCGCTCGAATGAGTGCGTCGGCGAGATCACGACTTGGATCACCCGACCCAGTCTGGGTTTGCAGGCCCAACAAGATGTGGCCATCAGCGCGAACGATCGCCGGCCAAGCCATCGGGAGCACCGTGGCCAACGTCACCTGTCGACCAGCGGCGCGCGTCGCATACTCACCGGCCAGCGTCAACGGCGCAGTTGCCGACGGCACAATCTCGCGCAGACAGATCCAATCGGTCTCACTGGCCAGACCCTCAAACGGTCGACGCACGAGTACCGCGGATGCGTCGGCTACAGAGCGGCCGTGACAGGCCTTGTATCGACGGCCACTGCCACATGGGCATGGTTCGCGCAGTCCCACTACTGGAACATCGAGCTCACTGGTCGCAACAGACGGGGATTCCTGCTTCTTCTTAGCCATGACGCGAGCCTACGCGACGCTCACATCCGGATCACGAGTGACGTGAACTCTCCAGCCACAGCCGCACATCACTGGGTCGATTAGTGATGATCGCGTCAACGCCATGTTCAGCGCAGAGCAATGCATCTTCACGTTCGTCTACCGTCCACACATGCACCTGTCGTCCTGCA